>NZ_JBHUFR010000003.1:0-129604 GCF_042680985.1 Paraburkholderia dipogonis
TACCCGTGTGAAAGTAGGTAATCGTCAGGCTCCCCTGCAGCATCAGAAACCCCACCCCAAAAAGGTGGGGTTTCTGCGTTTACGCCGCCGAAACATACACGCAAAAATCCCGCGCGTTCAGCTGTCTTCACAGCCGCCTTCACTCCCTGCCCACCCGCTCGGCCGGCTTAGGCGAACGAGCGGCAACGTGCGTCAATCACCCGTTGCGCGAGACATAACGGGCGACGATCCACAGCCGCCAACCCGCTCGAAGCATTCTATTTGCCCTGCGCCAGGAACCGCTGTGCCAGTTGTACCCAGTACGTCGAGCCGATCGGCAGCAACTCGTCGTTAAAGTCATAGCTCGCGTTATGCAACATGCACGGGCCCGCGCCATGGCCCGAATCACGGTGCCCTCCATCGCCGTTACCAAGGAACGCGTAACAACCCGGTTTGGCGAGCAACATGAAAGAGAAGTCCTCCGCGCCCATCGTCGGCTCAACCGCGTCGTCGACGTTTTCCGCGCCGACAATTTCCTTCATCACCCTCGCTGCAAAGCGGGCCTCTTCGCTACTGTTGATCGTCGGCGGATAGTTTCGGTGGAATTGAATATCGACCGAGCAATCGTAAGCCTCGGCCGTGCTCTCCGCGATTTTGCGCATGCGCGCTTCGATCAGATCAAGCGTTTCGGTCGTAAACGTCCGTACTGTGCCTGCGATCCACGCGTTATTCGGAACAACATTGACCGCGTCGCCAGCATGAATCTGGGTGATCGATAACACAGCGGTGTCGAGCGGCTTCTTGTTCCGCGTGATGATGCTCTGCAGCCCATTCGCGATTTGCACCGCAGTGAAGACAGGATCGCGGCCGTTGTGCGGCAGCGCGGCGTGCGAACCCACGCCTTTGATTTCAATGTGAAACTCGTTGCTCGACGCCATGATCGGACCTTCGGTCACGCCGAAGTGCCCCGCCGGCATGCCCGGCCAGTTATGAATGCCGAACACGGCGTCAACCGGAAATTTCACGAACAGGCCGTCGTCGATCATGGCTTGCGCGCCGGCGCCGCCTTCTTCAGCAGGCTGGAAAATGAACACGATCGTGCCATCGAATTCACCATGTTTGACCAGGTGCCGCGCTGCACCGAGGAGCATCGCGGTATGTCCATCATGGCCGCACGCGTGCATCTTGCCGTCGTTTTTCGACCGGTGGTCGAAGCTGTTCAGCTCCTGTATCGGCAGCGCATCCATGTCGGCCCGCAGACCAATGGAGCGTGAGCCATTGCCGCGTTTCAGCACACCGACGACGCCGGTTTTGCCCAACCCTCGATGAGTTTCGATACCCCAGGACTCGAGGGTTCGTGCTACCAGATCGGCCGTCGCCGTTTCTTCGTAACGCAGTTCCGGATGGGCGTGGATGGTTCGTCGGAGGGTCTGAATTTCGCCGTGAGCGGCCTGGATTTCGGGGATAAGTTTCATGATGGAGTAGTGACGCGTCTGTGCTTTGGCTTGCGTGGAATCGCTCGGGGCCCCATTGGCCCGGGCACGGTAATAACCGATTCTACGCCCAAGGCCTTTTTGGCGGCACCACGCAGACCAGGCAGCAATTGCCGTAATAGAATCCCGCAGTGCTTCACCGCTTACTGCCTTCTTGAACGGATCGCTGATGAATGCCCAGACTGAACTCGCTCGCGCCGTATGCCCGCACGATTGCCCCGACACCTGCGCGATGCGAGTGACGGTCGCGGGCGGACGTGCGATCAAGGTTATCGCTGATCCCGAGCATCCGCCGACGCAAGGCGCGCTGTGCACCAAGGTCAGCCGCTATGCTGAGCGTGTGCATCATCCGCAAAGATTGACGACGCCGATGAAGCGCGTCGGCCGTAAAGGCGAGGGTCGCTTTGAACCGATCAGTTGGGACGAGGCGTTCCGGATCGCAGCTGGCCGCCTCGCGGAAATTGCGCGCCGCGCGCCAGAGGCGATCGTCCCCTACAGCTATGCCGGCACGATGGGTTTGATTCAGAGCGACAGCATTGCGCAGCGCTTCTTCCACAAGATCGGCGCGTCGCAACTGGACCGTACGATCTGCGCATCCGCCGGCGCCGCCGGGTTGAAGTACACCTATGGCGCGAGCCTTGGCATGCTCACGGAGTTTTTCGATGAGAGCGAAGTCATCCTCATCTGGGGCTCCAATCCCATCGCATCGAGTCTGCATTTCTGGACGCGCGCTCAACAGGCCAAACGCAGCGGCGCACGGCTGATCGCGATCGATCCGTACCGCTCGCTGACCGCCGAAAAATGCCATCAGCATATTGCCCTGAAACCCGGCACCGACGGCGCCTTGGCGCTCGGCATGATGAACGTGTTGATCACGGAAAACCTGCTCGATCACGCCTACATTGAGGCCCACACATTAGGTTTTGATGAACTGAAGGCCCGCGCGTCAGATTACTCGCCGTCGCGCGTTGCCGAAATTTGCGGCATTGATGAATGCGTTATCGTTGATCTTGCGCGGCTTTACGGTGGTACTAAAAAGGCCGCGATCCGCATGAATTACGGTCTGCAGCGCGTGCGTGGCGGCGGCAATGCCGTGCGGGCGATCGCCTGCCTGCCGTCGCTGACCGGTGCGTGGCGCGAAAGAGCGGGTGGCGTGCTGCTATCCTCGGGCGGTTGGGCGCCGGTCGACTCGCATGCGTTGCAGCGTCCGGACCTGATGCCGGGCTGGCCGTCCAAGGTCAGCCGCGTCATCAATATGAATACAATCGGCGACGCGTTGCTGCACAAGGGCGACGCCGCGTTCGGCCCTCAAGTCGAAGCGATCGTTGTCTACAACTCGAATCCCGTGGCCGTCGCGCCGGATTCCGAGCGAGTCGCAGCCGGTTTCGCGCGCGAGGATCTGTTCACGATCGTGCTGGAGCATTTCCAGACCGACACCGCCGACTACGCCGACCTGCTCCTGCCCGCGACCACCCAATTCGAACACCTCGACGTCCACAAGTCATACGGCCACACGCACGTCATGGTCAACCTGCCGGCAATCGCACCCGTCGGCGGCGCACTTCCAAACACCGAGATTTTTCGCGGGTTCGCGCGCCACATGGGGCTCGACGAACCGGCACTGTTCGAGAGCGACGAGACCGTCGCGCAGGCTGCGTTCCGCTGGCAGGACAAAACGCTCGAAGGTGTGGATTGGCAGACGTTGAAGCAAGCCGGCTGGGCCCGGTTGAACCTGTCCGACGCGCCTTTCGCCGAAGGCGGCTTCCGAACGCCGTCCGGCAAATGTGAGTTCTATAGTGAACGGCTCGCGCAGCAGGGACTCGACCCGCTGCCGGACTACCTGCCGCCCTACGAATCCGCCGACGGCGCACCGGAACTCGCCGCCCGCTACCCACTTGCGATGATCTCACCGCCGGCCCGCAACTTCCTGAACAGCACGTTCGTGAACGTCGAAAGTCTGCGTTCGACGGAAGGTGAGCCGCATCTCGACATGCACCCAGCCGACGCGCAATCGCGAGACATCGTCGATGGCGCTCAGGTGCGTATCTTTAACGATCGCGGTTCGATGCAGGCGCGCGTGCGCGTCACGGATAAAGCCCGCGAAGGGCTCGTGGTCGGCCTGTCGATCTGGTGGAAAAAGCTCGCGCCCGACGGCCGCAATGCCAATCAACTCACCAGCCAGGCGCTCACCGATCTGGGCGGCTCGGCAACTTTCTACGACTGCCTGGTCGAAGTCGAACCCGTCTGAAACCCGCTCAGTCACCCCGCAGCGCGCGTCCCTTACGGGTTCGAGGCTGCAGTCTAACCAGGCCGCTTTTCGCGAATAGCACCGAGGTGCCCATGCTACGATGCGTTTTTAGCACGACCATTCGAAAATAAAGGAGGAGACGCTGCATGGACAAAATCTGGCTGAAATCTTATCCGCCCGGCGTTCCCGCAGAGATCGACCCGAGCCGCTATTCGTCGGTGGGAGAACTGCTCGAAGAAGCCTTTCGCGAGCACCGCGCCAAACCGGCGTTCGTCTGCATGGGCAAGGAGATCAGCTACGGCGAGCTCGACGCGCTTTCGCGCAAACTCGCCGCATGGTTTCAGTCGAAGGGCCTCGCCCGCGGCGCCCGCATCGCGATCATGATGCCCAACGTGCTGCAATATCCGGTGGCCATTGCAGCCATCTTGCGCGCAGGCTATGTGGTCGTTAACGTGAACCCGCTCTATACGCCGCGTGAACTCGAGCATCAACTGAAGGACAGCGGAGCGGAAGCGATCATTCTGCTCGAGAATTTCGCGGTTACGCTGCAGGCGATCGTGCGCAACACGTCGATCAAGCATGTCGTCGTGGCGGCGATGGGCGACCTGATGGGGATCAAGGGCACGCTGGTGAATTTCGTGGTGCGCAAGGTGAAGAAGATGGTGCCGGCCTGGAGTCTGCCGGGGCACGTCAAATTCAACGCGGCCGTAGCAGAAGGCGCACGCCAGAATTTCAAAGCGGTCCAGCAAGGCCCTCAAGACGTCGCATTTCTCCAGTACACGGGCGGAACGACAGGTGTGGCCAAGGGCGCAACGCTGCTGCATCGGAACCTGATCGCCAACGTGCTGCAGTCGGAAATCTGGCTCGATCCGGTTCGCGCGAATCGCACGGATATCGATCAGTTCGTCACCGTCGTCGCGTTGCCGCTGTATCACGTGTTCGCGCTGACCGTGTGCGGGCTGCTGACGATCCGTACCGGCGGCCTCGGTGTGCTCATTCCGAATCCGCGCGACATTCCGGGCATGATCAAGGCGCTGGAAGGCTATCCGATTACGACGATTCCCGCCGTCAACACGCTGTACAACGCGTTGCTGAACAGCCCGGACTTCCACAAGCTCGATTTTTCGAAGCTGATCGCCGCGAACGGCGGCGGTATGGCGGTGCAGGAAGCCGTCGCCAAACGTTGGTACGAGCAGACTCATACGCCGATTATCGAAGGATACGGTTTGTCGGAGACGTCGCCGTGCGTGACCTGCAATCCGGTCACGGTCACCGAATACAGCGGAACGATCGGCCTGCCGCTGCCGTCCACGGAAATCTCCATTCGTGACGACGAAGGTAACGAGGTGCCGCTCGGCCAGCCCGGCGAGATTTGCATCCGCGGCCCGCAGGTGATGGCGGGCTACTGGAACCGGCCCGACGAAACCGCGAAAGTGATGACGCCGGACGGTTTCTTCAAATCGGGCGATGTCGGCCTGATGAATGACGGCGGCTTCGTCAAGATTGTCGACCGCAAGAAGGACATGATTCTGGTGTCCGGTTTCAATGTCTATCCGAATGAAATCGAAGACGTGGTCGCCAAGCTGCCGGGCGTGTTCGAGGTTGCCGCGGTCGGCGTGCCGGACCAGCATTCGGGCGAAGCGGTGAAGCTGTTTGTGGTGAAGAAGGATCAGGCGCTCACCGATGCCGACATCTTCGCCTATTGCAAGCAGCAATTGACCGGCTACAAGCGGCCTAAGATCGTCGAGTTCCGTGCCGAGCTGCCGAAGAGCAACGTCGGCAAGATTCTGCGCCGCGAGTTGCGCGACGGGCGGGCGTAGGCGAATCGCGCGCTGATCAAGCACGAAGCCGACACGAAGTAGTGAGTAAGCGAAAGAGGCCGCGCAGACGAAAGTCTGCCCGGCCTTTTCTTTTGCGCAGCTAACGCATCGCGAAACCCGCCGATAGCGAGCGCCATAAAAAAGGCGCCCGAAGGCGCCTTTGAGGCAGACTGCTTTTTTACGACTTATTAGAACTTGTGGCGGATACCGATGCGAGCCGTGAACTGGTTCTGGTTCGACGAACCCGTCAGGCCGTTGATGCCTGCCGTTGCGTCGACCGTAGCACCCGTTGCCGTGATCGTGTCGCCCAGAGCGTGTTGGTACACACCCGTCACGTACACGTCGGTACGCTTGGACAGGAAGTAGTCCACGCCAACTGCGCCTTGGTGGTACTGAGCACGCGAGTTGCCGTTGATTTCCGCGCCGCGCGTGTAGTCATACGCCGCGCCGACCAGCAATGCCGGGGTCAACTGATACTTGAAGTTCAGTTCTGCGTTGTTGAACGTAGCCGACTGGCCCTTGAACGGCGATGCGAACGAAGCGCCCAGGTTGCCGAAGCGGATGTTCGAGTACGTCAAGCCAACCGTTGCTGCGCCGAACGTGTACGCGCCGCCTGCACCGATCACTTGATACGTGTTAGCCGACGTGAAGCCAGCGTAGACCGGCGACGTCACAGCAGCAGCCGGTGCTGCAGCCGTGCTGCCGGTGTTGAACAGGCCGCCCGCAGCTGCCGGCGTGCGTGCGTTCAAGTAGCCAACACCCAAGACCAACGGACCGTTGTTGTAGCCAGCGCCCAACGACCAGATCTGGTTCGACGTGACGTTGCCGGCGATGCCGCCGAAGCTGTACGTGCCGCCGAACGTCAGGCCGCCGTAGTTCGCGCTCGTGTACTTGACCGTGTTGTTGGTGCGGTACGCGTTGTTGAAGTTATCGATGTCGCCCGGGTGAGCAGCGATGTAGCCGCCCCACTGGTCGCCGGCTTCCAGCGGACCAACGTAGTCGACCACGGAGTCGTACTGACGACCCAGCGTGACCGTACCGAACTGGCTCGACAGGCCGACGTAAGCTTGACGACCGAACATCAGGCCGCCTTGACCCAGCTTGCCATTGTTCACGTCAAAGCCGTTTTCCAACACGAAGATTGCCTTCAGACCGCCGCCCAGATCTTCCGTGCCGCGCAGGCCGAAACGCGAGCCTTGCAGAACGCCGCTGGACAGGTTGTACAGGTGCTTGCCACCCGAGTTGGTGTTGATGTTGAAGCCTTCGTCAATGATACCGTACAGGGTCACGCTGCTCTGAGCATGTGCGACGCCTGCGAATGCGCCCAGTGCTGCGAGAGCGAGAAGCGACTTTTTCATCGAATGATCTCCAAGGATTACGAATCTTTTGTACAAGGCAGAATATTTATCTAGCGTTGAGGCCTTGCATGTCCAACTTCGCGAGAAGTTGCACGTAATGTAACAAAAGGCATACATGGCACAAAGAAAAAGGAGCGGGGCGCGAAGGCTCCTGTTTCGTTTACGCAACATGGTCTAAAATCAGAAATTGGCCGCCCGATTCATGCGGTTTGAAGGTTTCCGCGAAACCGGTTTTGCGCTGCAAAGCCTTGCCGAGTGGACCTGGCGGATCGGTGGGGCGGTTGTTGAACGAGGGAGTGCTGAATGTTTCTGGACGAGTTGATTAGCGAGTTTGATCGGGGTTTACGCTCAATGACCGGCGTGTCGCGGATGAGTCGTCCGTTGCCGGTTCCGCAAGAATCCACGGTGACGGAAACGGCGGTCGAACTCTCACCGGCCGAACGTGCGCACGCGGCTGGCTTGATGCGCGTGAATCACGTCGGCGAGGTCTGCGCCCAGGCGCTCTACCAGGCTCAGAAACTCGCTACCAAATCGCCGTCCTTGCGGGCTGTGTTCGATCGCGCCGCAATCGAGGAAGAAGATCATCTCGCGTGGACGTCCAAACGTCTCGAAGCGCTCGACTCGCGTCCCAGTCTGCTGAACCCGCTCTGGTATACGGGCGCGCTTGCCATCGGCCTCGCGGCAGGGCGCATGGGCGACCGTGTCAGCCTCGGCTTCATGGCGGAGACGGAGCGTCAGGTGGAACTGCATCTCGACAGCCATCTGGACGAGTTGCCGGCAGCCGATCACGAGTCGCGTGCCATCGTCGAGCAGATGCGCGTGGACGAAGCGGAACACGGTAAGGCGGCAATGGAAGCCGGCGGCCTCGAGCTACCGTTCCCCGCGCGCGCATTGATGCGCGCCGTGTCGAAAGTCATGACCCGCACCGCCTATTACATATAAGTTAAAGCCAGCCGTTCACGTACCTCTCGGAAGTGGGACGGCGCCGCGCGCGCCGTCCGCCTGAAGCACCCGGAAACGCCATCCCACACCTGCCGATCCCGCTTAACGATCTCTTTCATTCCACGCCTTTCCCCCGCACTTTTCACGTATCACCTTCACAAGCTGCACTAGCTCATTCATTTATAACGGTTTTCCGTTTTATGCGTGACGTGAAGGAGTCGCGCTAAGTCCTTGTTCTAACAAACAAAATTCGCCGGAAAAGCACGTATCTCCCTTGACCCCCGTTTAGCGTTCCTCTAAAGTGGGAGACAGTGTGAGAAAGTGTATTTTTGTGTGATCTCGCAAGCGGTTTCGGGTAGATTTTCATGGGTCGGGCAGTTGGCGCGCCAATGCGCCACATGGGGAGAGCGAAGTGTTCCAAGGGGCGTCGGCGCTGACGCTCGATGCGAAAGGGCGGATGTCTATTCCCTCTCGATATCGGGATGCGCTGCAGACACAGGCAGAGGGCCGGGTGACGATCACCAAGCACCCGGACGGCTGCCTGTTGCTCTTTCCGCGCCCGGAGTGGGAAATCTTCCGCGACAAGGTCGACAAGCTGCCTATGAACGCGACCTGGTGGAAGCGCATTTTTCTCGGCAATGCAATGGACGTGGAAATGGACGGCGCAGGGCGCGTGCTCGTGTCGCCGGAATTGCGCACGGCCGGCGGGTTGGAAAAAGAAGTGACCTTGCTAGGCATGGGTCGTCACTTCGAGTTGTGGGATGCACAAACATACGCCGCGAAGGAACAGGCGGCAATGGCCGAGGGCATGCCCGACGCGTTAAAAGATTTCACGTTCTGATCGCGGTTTACATATATGGCACCTGCGATGGGAAACGAATTGCAGCATCGCACGGTGCTGCTGGAAGAAGCGGTTCAGGCGCTGGTCACGCGCGCGGACGGCGTGTATGTGGACGGCACGTTCGGGCGCGGTGGGCATAGCCGCCTGGTGTTGGAGAAGTTGGCCGAGTCGGGGCGTCTTATCGCTTTCGACAAAGACCCGCTCGCCATCGCCACGGCGCAGCAGATTGCCGATCCGCGCTTCGGCATCGTGCACGAGAGTTTTGCTTCACTGCGCACCGCGATTGCGGAGCGCGGCGTAGGACGGGTGTCGGGCGTTTTATTGGATCTGGGCATATCGTCGCCGCAAATCGACGATCCGGAGCGGGGCTTCAGCTTTCGCGCCGACGGCCCGCTCGACATGCGGATGGACCCGACGCGCGGCGAATCGGCGGCTGATTGGCTCGCGCGGGCCACGGTGCAGGAATTGACGGAGGTGATACGAGATTATGGGGAAGAACGGTTTGCTTTTCAGATTGCAAAGGCGCTTGTTGCTCGCCGGGCAGAGTCCGACCGTCTTGGGCCTCTCGTCAGCACGGGCGAGCTTGCCCAAATCGTGGCTAACGTCGTCAAAACCCGTGAGAAGGGCAAGGATCCGGCAACCCGCACCTTTCAAGCTATACGGATTCACATCAATCAAGAGCTTGCGGAGCTGCAAGTCGTTTTAGAAGCAGCGTTGTCGCTGTTGGAGCAAGGGGGGCGGCTGGTGGTCATCAGCTTTCATTCGCTCGAGGACCGGATCGTCAAGCGATTCATGCAGGCGCACGCGAGTACGCCCGCGGTGGATCGCCGTCTGCCGATTCGCGCCGTCGATCTGCCGAGCCCTCCGCTCAAAATCATCGGCCGCGTATTCGCAAGCGACGCTGAAGTCGCCGCGAATCCGCGCGCCCGTTCTGCCGTGATGCGTGTGGCGGAGCGGATCGCACCATGAACCGTCTCAACATCTTTCTGCTGATCATCGTGATGGGTTGCGCTCTGTCCGTCGTCAACGCTACCAATCAGCAGCGCCAGATCTTTATCCAGTTGCAGCGTGCTCAATCGCAGGAGCGCCAGCTGCAGCAGGATTATTCGCAACTTCAATATCAGCAGAGCGCGTTGTCGAAAACGTCGCGCATCGAGACTATCGCCACTGATTCCCTGAAGATGCAATCGGTCACCACTGGCCGCACCCAGTACCTCACACTCGACCCGGGCGCGGCGAAAGCTCAGGACGCACCGATTCCGACTTCCGGCCCGGCATCGGCGCCGGCGGCGACCCGTCGCGGAGGCGTGCGATGAAAAAATCGTCGACTCGCAAGAGCGTGGCCTTCTCGGCCAATCCGATCCTCTCGGTGCGCCTGCCGATGTGGCGCTCCAAGCTCGTCGTGTTCATGCTGTTCATGGCGTTCGTCGCGCTCACCGCGCGCGCGTTCTGGATTCAGGGCCCGGGCAACGCTTTCTATCTGAAGCAGGGCGAAATCCGCTATCAGCGCCGCCTCGAACTGCCGGCCACGCGCGGCAAGATTCTCGACCGCAACGGTCTCGTGCTCGCCACAAGTCTGCCGGTGCGCGCGATCTGGGCGATTCCCGAGTCGGTGCCGGACGATCTTGGCGCGGACAAGCTGACGTCGCTCGGCAAACTGCTCGGCATGACTAATAAGGAGCTGCGCGCCAAGCTCTCGGAAGACAAGACCTTCGTCTACGTAAAGCGCCAGGTGCCGGTCGACGTCGCCGCAAAGGTCGCCGCGCTGGAGATCCCCGGCATTTACGCGCGCGACGAGTACAAGCGCTTCTATCCGGAAGGCGAGATCACGGCTCACCTGATCGGCTTCACCAATGTGGAAGACGAAGGCCAGGAAGGCGTCGAACTCGGCGACCAGAAGCTGCTCGCCGGCATGTCGGGCAGCCGCCGCGTGATCAAGGACCGCATGGGCCACATCATTGAAGACGTGGACGAGCAGGTCGTGCCGCACAACGGCCAGGACGTGGATCTCTCGATCGACAGCAAGATTCAGTACATCGCTTATACGAACCTGAAGGCGGCCGTCGAGAAATTCAAGGCGAAGGCCGGCGCGGCCATGGTGATCGACGTGCGCACCGGCGAAGTGCTGGCGTTGGTCAATTACCCGACCTACAACCCGAACGACCGTTCACACCTGACCGGCGACCAGTTGCGCAACCGCATCCTGACCGACACGTTCGAGCCCGGTTCGATCATGAAGCCGTTCACGGTCTCGCTCGCGCTCGATCTGCACCGCGTCACGCCGACTACACTGGTTGATACAGGCGGCGGCCGCTTCGTGCTTGACGGTGCGCCGATTACCGACGACAGCGCGTTCGGCGTGCTGACCGTGGGCGGCGTGATCCAGAAGTCGAGCAACATCGGCGCGACCAAGATCGCGATGCAGCTCAAGCCCGAAGAGATGTGGAACATGTACACCAGCATCGGTCTCGGCCAGGCGCCGAAGGTCGGTTTCCCTGGCGCGGCGGCCGGCCGTCTGCGCCCGTGGAAGAGCTGGCGCCGCATCGAGCAGGCCACCATGTCGTACGGCTACGGCCTGTCGGTGTCGCTGTTCCAGTTGGGCCGCGCTTACACCGCGATCGCCCATGACGGCGAGATCATGCCGGTGTCGATTTTCCGTACGCCTGGCGATCAGCCGGCCACCGGTCCGCAGATCTTCGCGCCGACCACCGCTCGCCAGGTGCGCGCCATGCTCGAAACCGTCACGGCGCCGGGCGGCACGTCGCCGGATGCGGCGGTGCCGGGTTATCGCGTCGGCGGCAAGAGCGGAACGGCGTACAAGCACGGCGCGCACGGCTACGACCACTCCAAATATCGCGCTTCGTTCGTCGGCATGGCGCCCATGCCGAACCCGCGCATCGTCGTGGCCGTTTCGGTCGACGAACCGACGGCGGGCAGCCACTTCGGCGGTCAGGTGTCGGGCCCGGTGTTCTCGAGCATCGTCGGCGACACGCTGCGCTCGTTGAATGTGCCGCCGGACATGCCGGTCAAGCAAATGGTGGTGTCGGACGATTCTGCGCCGACCGCGCCCGCCACGCCAGCCACGGCCAAGAAACTCTCCACCAGCGCCGGCGCGAAGAAGATGACGATTTCCGCGAACGCGAAAAGCCATCCAGGAGTCGTGCGATGAGCATGTTGCGGAAGAAGCATCCCGCACAGCGGCAGATCGCCGACGCCCTCGCCTGGCTGCATGCTCATGTGCAGCCAGGCGCGAATCTGCACGCCGACACGCGCTCGCTCGCGGCAGGCGACGCGTTTTTCGCCTACGCCGTGGATGGCGCGGACAACCGCCCGTTCATCGAAGGCGCGATTGAACGTGGCGCCGCCGCCGTGCTGGTTCAGCCCGAAGGCTTCAGCGGCGCGATCGATCCGTCGAACACGCTGGCCGTGCCGGCGTTGAACGAACTTGCGGGTTCGATCGCGAGCGGCTGGTACAACGATCCGAGTGACAGCATGCTGACGTTCGGCGTCACCGGCACGAACGGCAAGACCTCGTGCAGCCAGTGGATCTCGGCGGCGCTGACGGCGCTCGGCACGCGCTGCGCGATCATCGGCACGCTCGGCACCGGCTTGCCGGGCCACCTGGTGCACACCGGTTTCACTACGCCCGACGCGCCGCAATTGCAGCGCAGTCTCGCGCAGTTGCGCGATGCTGGCGCACAGGCGGTGGCCATGGAAGTGTCGTCGCACGCGCTGCATCAGGGGCGCGTGAACGGCACGGCGTTCGACATCGTCGTGTTCACGAATCTCACGCAAGACCATCTCGACTATCACCACACGTTCGAAGCCTACGAAGCCGCCAAGGCGCGTCTGTTCGCCTGGCCGGAACTGCGCGCGGCCGTGATCAATCGCGACGATGCCGCCGGCCGCCGCTTGCTCGCGAGCACGCAAGGCCATGCGCGCACGATCGCCTACGGGCTCGACGACGCACTGCAAGACGCGCCGCAAGCCGACGCGCTTCTGCTCGCTTCGAATGTGCGCGCGACCGCCACGGGCACGGCGTTCCATCTGAGCACCTCGGATTGGGGCGATGCCGAAGTCGAAGTGCAAACGCTCGGCGCGTTCAACGTGAGCAATCTCCTCGGTGTGCTGGGCGCATTGCTCGCCGCCGACGTCCCGTTCAACGCCGCCGTCGCCGAACTGGCAAAGCTCGAATCGGTGAACGGCCGCATGCAGCGTCTCGGTGGCCGCTTGCAGAACGACGAACCGCTTGTCGTGATCGATTACGCGCACACGCCGGACGCGCTGGAAAAAACACTCGAAGCGTTGCGCCCGATGGCCACGGCGCGCGGCGGCGAACTGATCTGCATGTTCGGCTGCGGCGGCGACCGCGACGCCACCAAGCGTCCGCTGATGGGCGCGATCGCCGAGAAAATCGCCGACGGCGTCGTGGTGACCAGCGACAACCCGCGCAGCGAAGATCCGCAAGCCATCATCGAGCAGATCGCGGCTGGAATGAAAGACGCCTCGAAGGCGCGCCGTATCGAGGACCGCGCGAGCGCGATCCTGCAAGCGATCCGCAGCGCGGCGCGCGAAGACGTCATCGTGCTGGCGGGCAAGGGGCACGAAGCAACACAGGAAATCATGGGCAAGAAACGCGCTTTCTCCGATCAGGACCACGCTCGCCTCGCGCTGGCCGCACGCGCGACGCACGCACGCGGAGGTGGCGAATGAACCGGCATGGAGATGCTATGTTCTCGCTGCGTGAAGCCGCCGCGCTGATTCCGGGCGCAACCGTTATCGGCGACGAAAACGTCACGTTCGAACGCGTGTCCACGGACAGCCGCAGCGCGGGCCCCGGCGATCTGTTCGTCGCGATCAAGGGCGACCGGTTCGACGCTCACGACTTTCTGCCGGACGTCGCCGCGCGCAACGTGACGGCCGTTCTCGTCACGCGCACGCCGCAAGACTGGACTGTGCCGGCGCTCAAAGTCGCGGACACGCGCGTGGGTCTCGGCGCGCTCGCACGCGGCTGGCGCCGCAAGTTCAGCATGCCGCTCGTCGCCGTGACGGGCAGCAATGGCAAGACCACGGTCAAGGAAATGATCGCGTCGATCTTCGCCGCCGCGGTCGGCGCCGACGCGCGTCTCGCGACCGCGGGCAACTTTAATAACGACATCGGCTTGCCGCTCACGCTGTTCCGTCTGCACGCAGCACATCAATTGGCGGTAATCGAGCTCGGTATGAACCATCCGGGCGAAACCTCTGAGCTCGCGAAAATCGCCGAGCCGACGGTCGCCGTGGTGAACAACGCGCAGCGCGAGCATCAGGAATTCATGGCGACGGTCGAAGCGGTCGCGCTCGAACATGCGAGCGTGATTCACGCGCTGACGCCGGAAGGCGTCGCGGTGTTCCCGGCCGATGACGCCTACGCGAGCATCTGGCGCGTGGCCGCAACCGGCAGCCGCATCATGGACTTCGCGCTGAACACCGCCGAGCGCGTCACCGAAGCCGCAGTGAAAGGCACGTTCGCCGGCAACGTCCTGAGCATCGACACGCCGGAAGGCCAAATCGAAGTCACGCTGCAAGTGCTCGGCGACCACAACGCGCACAACGCACTGGCCGCAACGTCAGCCGCATTGGCAGCGGGCGTGTCGCTCGACGCCATCAAGCGCGGTCTCGAATCGTTCGGCGCCGTCAAGGGCCGCTTGCAGGTGAAGCGAGCTGTACTCGGCACGCTCGCCGGCGCCACCGTCATCGACGACACCTATAACGCCAACCCCGATTCGATGCGCGCCGCGATCGACGTGCTCGCCTCACGCGCCGCGCCGCGCGTGCTGGTGATGGGCGACATGGGCGAAGTCGGCGACAACGGTCCGGCGTTCCACCGCGAAATCGGCGCTTACGCCAAGGAACGCGGTATCGACGCGCTGTACGCAATGGGCGACGCCTCGCGCGACGCCTGCACCGCGTATGGCGCGAACGCGCATCACGTCGCCGATATCGGCACGCTGATCGCGCAATTGCAGCAGGCCGGTTTCGGCCCTGCCGCAACGCTTCTCGTGAAAGGCTCGCGCTTCATGCAGATGGAGCGCGTGGTGGACGCCGTAACGAGTCCACAACCCAACGCAGCGGGCAGTACGCCCGCCGCACATTGAAATAGAAGGACCGAAGCATGCTACTGGCGCTGGCGCAATGGCTGCAGAATGACGCAAGCTTCTTGCGCGTGTTCAGTTATCTGACTTTCCGTGCGGTGATGGCGACCATCACCGCGCTGCTGATCGGGCTCGTCTGCGGCCCGGCGGTGATTCGCAAGCTGACCGCCATGAAGGTCGGTCAGGCAGTTCGCAAAGACGGCCCGCAAACTCACCTCGTCAAATCCGGCACGCCGACCATGGGCGGCGTGCTGATTCTGCTTGGCATCGCCGTGGCTACTTTGTTGTGGGCGGATCTGACCAATCGCTTTATCTGGATCGTGATGCTCGTCACGTTCGGTTTCGGCGTGATCGGCTGGGTCGATGATTACCGCAAGGTGGTCTACAAGGACCCGCGCGGTATGTCGTCGCGTGAAAAGTATTTCTGGCAGTCGGTGATCGGGTTGTTCGCGGCGGTTTATCTGGCCTTCAGCGTGTCCGAAGCGAACAATGTGCGCGTGTTCGACCTGTTCATGGCGTGGGTGAGGAGCGGCCTCTCGATGGGTTTGCCGGCGCGCGCCGACCTGATGCTGCCGTTCGTCAAATCGATCAGCTATCCGCTCGGCGTGTGGGGCTTCATCGTGCTGACGTATCTGGTGATCGTGGGCGCGAGCAACGCGGTCAACCTCACCGACGGCCTCGACGGCCTCGTGATCATGCCGGTCGTGCTGGTCGGCGCGTCCCTCGGTGTGTTCGCTTACGTGATGGGCAGCTCGGTCTATTCGAAGTATCTGCTGTTTCCGCATATCGCCGGCGCGGGTGAACTGCTGATCTTCTGTTCGGCGATGGGCGGGGCAGGGCTCGCGTTCCTCTGGTTCAACACGCACCCGGCGCAGATGTTCATGGGCGACGTCGGCGCGCTCGCGCTCGGTGGCGCGCTCGGCACGGTGGCGGTGATCGTGCGTCAGGAAATCGTGCTCTTCATCATGGGCGGCATTTTCGTCGCTGAAACGCTCTCCGTGATGTTGCAGGTCACCTGGTTCAAGTTCACCAAGCGCCGCTTCGGCGAAGGGCGGCGTCTCTTCAAGATGGCGCCGCTGCATCACCATTTCGAATTGTCGGGTTGGAAGGAAACGCAGGTGGTCGTGCGCTTCTGGATCATCACGCTGATGTTGTGTCTCTTTGGTTTGTCCACGCTCAAACTGCGTTAAGCAGCAGGTCATTAAGGAAGCAGGCGATGTTCGGCGAGAAGTTTCGGGATCGGCAAAAGCCGATGGTGCTCGTGCTGGGACTGGGTGAATCCGGTCTCGCCATGGCGCGCTGGTGCGCGCGGCACGGCTGTCGGCTGCGTGTGGCCGATACACGCGAAGTGCCGCCGAACCTGCCCGCACTGGAAGCGCACGGCATCGACGCCGCATTCGTCGGCGGCCCGTTTTCGCCGGTGTTGCTCGAAGATGTCGAACTCGTCGCCATCAGCCCGGGTTTGTCGCCGCTTGCCGCCGATCTGGTGCCGCTGATCTCGGCGGCGCGCGAGCAGGGCATCCCCGTGTGGGGCGAACTCGAACTCTTCTCGCAAGCGCTGAAGACGCTCGGCGAAAGCGGCTACGCGCCGAAAGTGATCGCGATTACCGGCACCAACGGCAAGACCACGACCACGAGCCTGACGGGCTTGTTGTGCGAGCGCGCCGGCAAGAAGGTCGCGGTGGCCGGCAACATTAGCCCGGCGCTGCTCGACAAACTCTCGGAAGCGATCGACAACACCGCGTTGCCCGACGTGTGGGTGCTCGAACTGTCGAGCTTCCAGTTGGAAACCGCGCACACGTTTACGCCGGATGCGGCGGTCGTGCTGAACATCACTCAGGATCATCTGGACTGGCACGGCGGTTTGGACGCGTACGCCGCCGCGAAGGGCCGCATCTTCGGTGCGCAGACTGTGCGCGTGCTGAATCGCGATGACTCGCGCGTCATGAAGCTGGCGCCCGCGGAAGACAGCGAAGCCGAAATGGTCACGTTCGGCGTTACCGAGCCGAAAAACGACGGCGACTACGGGCTGCTGCGCGACAACGGGATGATCTGGCTCGTGCAGGCGCACGATCGCGACGCAAGCGACGAACCGGTGCCGAAGCGCCGTCGCAAGAACGAAGTGGTCACGCCGCCGAACATCGCGCTGAAACGCTTGATGCCCGCGGACGCCTTGCGTATTCGCGGCCTGCACAACGCCGCCAACGCACTCGCCGCTTACGCACTGACGCGCGCAGTCGGTCTGCCGGGCGCGCCGCTGTTGCACGGACTGCGCGAATATCGCGGCGAGCCGCATCGCGTGGAATTGATCGCGTCGATCGACGGTATTGACTACGTGGACGACAGCAAGGGCACCAATGTCGGCGCGACGGTTGCCGCGCTCGACGGACTTGCGCAGCGCATCGTGCTGATCGCCGGCGGCGACGGCAAGGGCCAGGATTTCGAACCGCTGGCCGCGCCGGTCATGCGCTGGTGCCGCGCCGTGATGCTGATCGGCCGTGACGCGCCGTTGATTCGCGCCGCGCTGGAAGACACCGGCATCGCGATGACCGATCACGCCACGCTCGAAGAAGCGACGCGCGCAGCAACCGCGCTCGCGGAGCCGGGCGATGCCGTGCTGTTGTCACCGGCTTGCGCGAGCTTCGACATGTTCAAGGGTTACGCGCACCGCGCCGCGGTATTCCGCAGCACGGTAGAAGACATCGCGGCCGAACGGGGGACGATGATATGAGCTGGTCGGAACGTTTCGGTTCGCGTCAGGCCGCCGCCGGCGACGCGGGTGGTTCGGGCGGCGCGGCACGCGTCGGCGGCCGCACGGGCGGCAGTGGCCTCGCGAGCGCCGTCAATGGCGTGCGTCCGCTGCGCTCGCGCATGCTCGACTACGATCACTCGCTGCTGTGGGTGGTCGTCGCGCTGCTCGGGCTCGGTGTCGTGATGGTGTATTCGGCGTCGATCGCCATGCCCGACTCGCCGAAGTACGCGTCGTACCGCGACTACGCGTTCCTCGTGCGCCAGATCATCTTCGTGGTGATGGGTTCGGTGATCGGTATCGTGTCGTTCCGCATTCCGATCGCGACGTGGGACAAGTACGCGCCGAAGCTGTTTCTGATTTCGCTGGTCGCGCTGGTGATCGTGCTGATTCCGCACGTCGGCAAGGGCGTGAACGGCGCGCGTCGCTGGATTCCGCTCGGCATCACGAACATGCAGCCGTCGGAAATCATGAAGCTCGCGGTGACGATCTACGCGGCGAACTACACGGTGCGCAAGCAGGAATACATGCACAGCTTCGCCAAAGGCTTTTTGCCGATGGCGGTGGCGGTGGGTCTCGTCGGCGCGTTGCTGCTGCTCGAACCGGACATGGGCGCGTTCATGGTGATCGCAGCGATCGCGATGGGCGTGCTGTTTCTCGGCGGCGTGAACGGCAAGCTGTTCGGCGGATTGGTCGCCACTGCGGTCGGCACGTTCAGTTTGCTGGTGTGGGCGTCGCCGTGGCGTCGTGAGCGGATTTTCGCCTACCTCGATCCGTGGGACGACCGTTACGCGCAAGGCAAGGCTTATCAATTGACGCATTCGCTGATCGCGTTCGGGCGTGGCGAGTGGTTCGGCGTGGGCCTTGGCGGCAGCGTCGAGAAACTCAACTATCTGCCGGAAGCGCATACCGACTTCATCCTCGCAGTGATCGGCGAGGAACTTGGTTTTGTCGGCGTGCTGGTCGTGATCCTGATGTTCTACTGGATCGTGCGCCGTTCGTTCGAGATCGGCCGTCAGGCGCTCGCGCTCGATCGCACGTTCGCGGGTCTCGTCGCCAAGGGCATCGGCATCTGGTTCGGCGCGCAGACCTTCATCAACATGGGCGTGAACCTCGGCTTGCTGCCGACCAAGGGTCTTACGTTGCCGCTCGTCAGTTATGGCGGCTCGGGCATCGTGCTGAATTGCGTTGCTGTTGCTGTGTTGATGCGGGTCGATTACGAAAATCGTGTGCTGATGCGCGGGGGGAAGGTATGACCCCCACGCAGCAGCGCACGATTTCGGCGAAGGCTAACTTCGTGCGCAAGGCGCGCGAAGTTAAGCGCAGCGGCCGAAGCCAAAACGGGTTTTCGTCCAGGCTCATGCTTATGCGCGGAGGGAAAGTATGACCGCTCTGCCGCAACGCACGCTGATGGTGATGGCCGGTGGCACCGGGGGACACGTGTTCCCGGGGCTCGCGGTCGCTCATCTGATGCAGGCGTGGGGCTGGAAGGTCGTATGGCTCGGCAATCCCGCGGGCATGGAAGCGACACTGGTGCCGAAGCACGGCATCCCGATGGAATACGTGCGCTTCGGCGGCCTGCGCGGCAAGGGAATGAAAACCAAGCTGATGCTGCCGGTCAATCTCTTGCGCGCCTGCACGCAAAGTCTCTCCGTACTGCGTCGCGTGAAACCCGACGTCGTGCTCGGCATGGGCGGTTACATCACGTTTCCGGCCGGCTTGATGACCGCGTTGAGCGGCCGTCCGCTGGTGCTGCATGAACAGAATTCGATTGCGGGTCTGGCGAACAAGGTGCTGGCGAAACTCGCCAAACGCGTGCTGGTTGCGTTTCCGAATGCATTGCCGCACGGTGAATGGACGGGAAATCCGATTCGTGAGGAACTTGCGCGCGCAATCGCACCCAAAGCACGCTACGCGCAACGCAGCGGTCCGCTGAATGTGCTGGTCGTGGGCGGCAGTCTGGGCGCGGCGGCATTGAATGAAGTCGTGCCGCGTGCGGTGGCTTTGCTCGCGCCGAATGAGCGCCCGCGCATCGTGCATCAGGCGGGCGCGAAGCATATCGAAGCGCTGCGTGAGAACTACGCGGCTGCCGGTTTGCAAGCAGGCGCCGACGTCGAACTCGTGCCGTTCATCGACGACATGACGAGTGCCTACGCGAACGCGGACCTCGTGATTTGCCGCTCGGGCGCCATGACAGTTTCAGAGATTTCAGCAGTAGGCGTGGCGGCGTTCTTCGTGCCGTTCCCGTATGCAGTAGACGATCACCAAACCACTAATGCAGCGTTCCTCGCCGACAACGGCGCGGCGCTGGTCGTGCAGCAACGCGATCTGTCGGCGGAAACCCTCGCTGACTGGTTGCGCAGCCAGACGCGAGAGACCCTCGCGGAGATGGCGGAGCGTTCGCGCTCGCTCGCGAAACCCGACGCCACTGAACAGGTCGCGCAGATTTGCGCGACCGTGGCGGGTTCGATTTCGGGCGCGAGCCCAGAAGGAAAGCAATGAAACACATCGTCAAACACATTCACTTTGTCGGCATCGGCGGTGTCGGCATGAGCGGCATCGCGGAGGTGCTGGTCAACCTCGGCTATCAGGTGAGCGGCTCGGATCTCACGAGCAACGCGATCACCGATCGCCTCGCTGCACTCGGCGCGCGGATCGCGATCGGTCACGCGGCGGAGAACATCGAAGGCGCGAACGCTGTGGTCGTTTCCACGGCAGTGCGTAGCGACAATCCGGAAGTGCTGGCCGCGCGTCATCGCCGCATTCCGATCGTGCCGCGCGCGGTGATGCTCGCGGAACTGATGCGCCTGAAGCAGGGCATCGCGATTGCCGGTACGCACGGCAAGACCACGACCACCTCGCTGGTGGCGAGCGTACTGGCGGCGGGCGGGCTGGATCCGACTTTCGTGATCGGCGGCCGGCTGATCAGCGCAGGCGCGAATGCACGGCTCGGCACAGGCGACTTCATCGTCGCGGAAGCCGACGAGTCGGATGCGTCGTTCCTGAATCTGTTCCCGGTGATCGAAGTCATCACGAACATCGACGCCGATCACATGGACACCTACGGCCACGACTTCGCGCGGCTCAAGCAGGCGTTCATCGAATTCACGCACCGTTTGCCGTTCTACGGTATTGCGGTGTTGTGCGTGGACGATCCGAACGTGAAGGAGATCCTGCCGTTCGTGTCGAAGCCGATCATCCGCTACGGTTTCGCGCCGGATGCGCAGGTGCGCGCGGTCAACGTCAAAGCGCACGACGGCAAGATGCATTTCACGGCAATGCGCGAAGACGCGGCGCCGATCGACATCGTCTTGAACCTGCCCGGCGAGCACAACGTGCAGAACGCTTTGGCCGCAATTGCAATTGCGACTGAACTTGAAGTGAAAGATGCCGATATCCAGCGAGCGCTGGCGGATTTCAACGGCGTGGGCCGACGCTTCCAGCGTTACGGCGAAGTGCCGGTCGTAAGCGAAGGCAAAGCGAGCGGCGCCTACACGCTGGTGGACGACTACGGTCATCACCCGGTCGAAATGGCGGCCACGGTGGCGGCGGCGCGCGGCGCATTTCCGGGGCGTCGTCTGGTGCTGGCGTTTCAACCGCATCGCTTCACGCGCACGCGTGATTGCTTCGAGGATTTTGTGAAAGTGCTGTCGACCGTCGACGCGCTCGTGCTGACCGAAGTCTATTCGGCCGGCGAGTCGCCGATCGTTGCCGCGGACGGCCGCGCGTTGGCGCGCGCGCTGCGGGTGGCGGGCAAGGTCGAGCCGGTATTTGTCGATACGGTGGATGAAGTGCCGGACGCGCTCTCAGCAGTGGTGCGCGACGGCGATGTGGTGATCACGATGGGCGCGGGTTCGATCGGCGGTGTGCCGGGTCGCCTCGCGCAGGAAACGAAGGTGTGAGATGAGCAGTATTGACCCGAAACAATTCGGCAAGGTAGCAGTACTCCTCGGCGGCAATTCCGCCGAGCGCGAAGTCTCGCTCAACTCTGGCCGCCTGGTACTGCAAGGTCTGCGCGACGCGGGCGTGGACGCGCATCCGTTCGATCCGGCCGAGCGTCCGCTCGCCGCGTTGAAGGAAGAAGGCTTCGTGCGCGCGTTCAACGCGCTGCACGGTGGCTACGGCGAGAACGGCCAGATTCAGGGCGCGCTCGACTTTTACGGCATCAAGTACACGGGTAGCGGCGTGCTTGGCTCGGCGCTCGGTCTGGACAAGTTCCGCACCAAGCTCGTGTGGCAGCAACTCGGCATTCCGACGCCGCCGTTCGAAGCCGTGCTGCGTGGGGACGACTACGAAACGCGCTCGAAAGAGATCGTCGCGAAGCTAGGCTTGCCGCTCTTCGTGAAGCCGGCGAGCGAAGGTTCGAGCGTCGCGGTGATCAAGGTGAAGAGCGCCGACGCACTGCCCGCCGCGCTGATCGAAGCGGTCAAGTACGACAAGATCGTCGTGGTGGAAAAGAGCATTGAAGGCGGTGGCGAATACACCGCGTGCATCGCGGGCAATCTGGATCTGCCGGTGATTCGCATCGTGCCGGCCGGCGAGTTCTACGACTATCACGCGAAGTACATCGCCAACGACACGCAGTACCTGATTCCGTGCGGTCTGTCGGCGGACGAGGAGGCGCGCCTGAAAGTGCTGGCGCGCCGTGCGTTCGACGTGCTCGGCTGCACCGACTGGGGCCGCGCGGATTTCATGCTCGACGCCGACGGCAACCCGTATTTCCTCGAAGTGAACACGGCGCCCGGCATGACCGATCACTCGCTGCCGCCGAAAGCGGCGCGCGCGGTGGGCATCAGCTATCAGGAACTCGTTGTCGGCGTATTGGCGCTGACGTTGCAGGACTAATTGCGGCACTAATTGCAGCACTAACCGGGGCGACCCGAAAGCAACACCATGTGGAACAACGTTCGCCAGCTCAATTTCGCCGCCAACGCATTGCATGTGTTGCTGGTGCTCGTGCTGCTGGCGGCTGGCGGTTACTGGCTGATCCAGCGTCCGAATTTCGCGCTGCACGAGATTCAGATCGACGGCGATACCGAGCACATCAATTCGCCGACGGTGCGCGCGGGTGTGGTTGGGCGGTTGAAGGGCAACTTTTTTACGGTGGATCTCGACGTGGCGCGTCAGGCATTCGAGCAAATGCCGTGGGTGCGTCATGCGAGCGTGCGGCGCGTCTGGCCGAATGCACTGGCTGTCACGCTGGAAGAGTACAAACCGCTGGGGACGTGGGGCAGCGATCAGCTCGTGAGCGTCGACGGCGAGTTGTTCACGGCGAACCAGGGCGAGCTCGAAGAAGATCTGCCCGCGTTCGACGGCCCGGACGGTACGGCAAAAGAGGTGGTCGCGCGGTATCACGACTTCCAGAAATGGTTTGCGCCATTGGGCGCGACGCCTGAAGAAGTGACGCTGTCGCCGCGCTACGCGTGGACGGTGAAGCTCTCGAACGGCACGCAGGTGGAACTTGGGCGCGAACGCAATCAGGACACGCTGCTCGATCGGAGCAAACGTCTGAGCGCGGCGTGGAGCGCGGTGACGCAACGTTGGGGAAAGGATATCGAGTATGCGGACTTGCGCTATCCGAACGGTTTCGCGATTCGCGCGGCAGGGATGCGCTTTATCACCGAACCCGACAAGGGCAAGAAGTAAACGGACATCACACGCAATGAGCACGCTATGAGTAAAGACTATAAAGATCTGCTGGTCGCCCTCGACATTGGGACGTCGAAGGTCGTGGCCATCGTCGCCGAGTTGAAGGGCGAAGGTCACTACGAGGTGATCGGCCTCGGCCAGAGCGAATCAAAGGGGCTCAAGAAAGGCGTGGTGGTGAATATCGAGGCCACCGTGCAGTCCATTCAGCGCGCGCTCGAAGAAGCCGAACTGATGGCCGACTGCAAGATCACGAACGTGTTTACCGGGATTGCCGGCAGCCATATCCGCAGCTTCAATTCGAGCGGCATGGTGGCGATCAAGGAGAAGGAAGTCACGCAGGCGGACGTGGCGCGCGTGATCGAAACGGCCAAGGCGATCAACATCCCGACCGATCAGCAGGTGCTGCATATCCTGACGCAGGAATTCATCATCGACGGTCAGGAAGATGTGCGCGAGCCGATCGGTATGAGCGGTATTCGCCTCGAAGTGAAGGTGCATATCGTCACCGGCGCGGTGAGCGCGGCGCAGAACATTGTGAAGTGCGTGCGCCGTTGCGGACTCGAAGTGAACGATCTGATCTTGCAGCCGCTGGCGTCGTCGCTGGCGGTGCTGACGGAAGACGAAAAAGAACTCGGCGTGGTGCTGGTCGATATCGGCGGCGGCACGACGGACATCGCGATTTTCAGCGAAGGCGCGATCCGTCATACGGCGGTGATTCCGATTGCTGGCGACCAGATCACGAGCGACATCGCGATGGCGCTACGCACGCCGACGCCGGACGCGGAAGACATCAAGGTGGATTACGGCATCGCCAAGCAGGCGCTCGCGGATCCGGACGAGATGATCGAAGTGCCGGGTCTCGGCGAACGCGGTCCGCGTACGCTGTCGCGCCAGGCGCTGGCGGCGGTGGTCGAACCGCGTGTCGAAGAACTGTTTTCGCTTGTGCAGCAGGTGGTGCGCGAGTCGGGTTACGAGGAACTGCTGAGCTCCGGCGTGGTGCTGACCGGCGGCGCGTCGATGATGCTCGGCATGGTCGAACTGGGTGAAGACATTTTCCTGAAGCCGGTGCGTATCGGCGTGCCGGAATACGCGGGCGGTCTCGCCGACGTGGTGCGCAATCCGCGCTATTCGACGGCGATGGGCCTGCTCGTCGAGGGACGCTCGCAGCGCATGCGCGGCCGCAAGGTCGCGGTGCAGTCGGGCTCCATGGGACAGGTGTTCACGCGCATGAAGGACTGGTTCCTCGGCAATTTCTAAAGCATTCGTAGCACCGCTGCACAGAACGGCTTGTCGAACGAGTTTCAAAATACGCGCTGGTGCCGGCGGCCGGCGCGCGACAGGGGGTTGCCCGATCTCCTGCCGAATAACGGCCGAAGTGGCTGTAAATTTTTATCTTGACGGAGGCATCATGGATTTCCAAATGCTGGAAACCGAAACGAACGGCACCATCATCAAGGTGGTCGGAGTAGGTGGCGCTGGCGGCAATGCTGTTCAGCACATGATCAACAAAGGCGTGCAAGGCGTCGACTTCATCGTGATGAACACGGATGCGCAGGCTTTGTCGCGTTCGCGCGCCACTGCGGTGATCCAACTCGGCAACACGGGTCTGGGCGCCGGCGCCAAGCCGGAAATGGGCCGCGCCGCTGCGGAAGAAGCACGTGAGCGCATCGCCGACGCACTGCGCGGCGCGCACATGGTCTTCATCACGGCCGGCATGGGCGGCGGCACGGGCACGGGCGCAGCACCCGTGGTCGCGCAGATCGCCAAGGAAATGGGTATCTTGACCGTTGGCGTCGTCAGCAAGCCGTTCGAATTCGAAGGCGGCAAGCGGATGCGCGTGGCAGAAGCCGGTTCGCAGCAACTGGAGGATCACGTCGACTCGCTGATCGTCGTTCTGAACGACAAGCTGTTCGAGGTGATGGGCGATGACGCCGAGATGGACAAGTGCTTCCAGTGCGCAGACGACGTTCTGAACAACGCAGTTGCCGGCATCGCAGAAATCATCAACGTCGACGGTCTGGTGAACGTCGACTTCGAAGACGTGAAGACGGTGATGGGCGAACAGGGCAAGGCGATGATGGGCACGGCGACGGTTGCCGGCGTCGATCGCGCACGTCTGGCTGCTGAGCAGGCTGTGGCCAGCCCGCTGCTGGAAGGGGTGGATCTGTCGGGCGCGCGTGGCGTGCTGGTGAACATCACGTCGAGCCGTTCGCTGCGTCTGTCGGAAACGCGCGAAGTGATGAACACGATCAAGAGCTACGCCGCGGAAGACGCAACCGTGATTTTCGGCGCAGTGTACGACGATGCAATGGGCGACGCGCTGCGCGTGACGGTCGTGGCAACGGGTCTGGGCCGCGCGGCGAAGAAGCAGCAATCGGCACCGATGACGCTGCTGCGCACCGGCACCGACAACCAGCCGATCAGCGCACACGCTGCATACGCACCGCAGTCGTCGCACGCCAGCACCGCCGATTACGGCGCGCTGGATACGCCGGCAGTGTGGCGCACGTCGCGCGATACGGCCGCTTCGCATGTGCAGGCGCTGCAGGAAAAGGGCGTCGACACGTACGACATTCCGGCATTCCTGCGTAAGCAGGCGGACTGAGCGCACGGGCAGGCTTTCGTTGCTGCGCCGATTCTGGCGCTGGCGGACGAATGCACGAGCGTGGCGGGTGAACGGCGAACAAGTCGCGTATCGTTGAGGATTCGCGACAAGGACAACTGCCCTCTTCGGATTCGCGAAGCGGAGTGGGCGACTGTCGCCGGACGGCGGAGCATGCAGTGGTTGGTGCCCACGCCGGATTTTTCACTGCGACACGACGACGTGCGAGCGTGCTTCGCATCGATGCAAAGGACTGAGCATGATTCAGGCAGGTGACAAGCTGCCCGACGCAACGCTCTTCGAGTTGATCGAAGACGAGCGGGCGGGCTGCACGATCGGGCCTAACAGCTTCGACGTGCGCGAGCAGACGGCGGGCAAGCGCGTGGTGATCTTCGGATTGCCCGGCGCATTTACGCCCACCTGTTCGGCCAAACATGTACCGGGTTATGTCGAGCACGCCGAGCAGTTGCGCGCTCTTGGCATCGACGAGATCTGGTGCGTGTCCGTCAACGACGCGTTCGTAATGGGCGCGTGGGGACGCGATCAGCACGCCTCGGGCAAGGTGCGCATGATGGCGGACGGCAGTGCGGCTTTCACGCGAGCGCTTGGTCTCGAGCAGGATTTGTCGGCGCGCGGCATGGGAATCCGTTCCCAGCGCTACGCGATGGTGGTCGACGACGGCGTGGTCAAGACGTTGAACGTCGAGGCTGCCGGCAAATTCGAAGTCAGCGATGCAGGGAGTATTCTCGCTACGTTGAGCTAGACACGCAGGTGTCGTGGCCTTCGCCACAGGCATGCGCGGTTGTCGCGTTGTGCCAGGGCAACGGTCGACAAGACGCTTTTGTGACAGGCCGTTACGCGGGCCGATGACCGGAAACGCCTCCGTTCCGGTGCATCGGCCCGCCACGCTTTCCTGACGGGCGCCCAAGGGTAATGCAGCGAAACAGATTGATACGTTCCGTGAAAAGACGCTCCTTAGGGTATTGGAGTATAATTCCCGCTATGGAATAAAAAGTCCCGATTGGGATTTTCAATCGAATAGAAGATCACCATGCTGAAGCAGCGCACTATCAAACAAATCGTCAAGACAGTCGGCATCGGCCTGCATTCGGGCCGCAAAGTCGAACTGACGCTCCGTCCGGCCGGGCCGGACACGGGCATCGTGTTTTCGCGCGTGGATCTGGCCACGCCGGTGGACATTCCCGCGTCGGCGATGGCGATTGGCGATACGCGTCTGGCTTCCGTGTTGCAGAAGGACGGCGCGCGCGTCTCGACCATCGAGCATCTGATGTCCGCCTGCGCCGGTCTCGGCATCGACAATCTTTATGTCGACGTCACCGCCGAAGAAATTCCGATCATGGACGGCAGCGCCGGTTCTTTCGTGTTTCTGATTCAGTCTGCCGGTATTGAAGAGCAGAACGCGGCGAAGAAATTCATCAAGGTCACCAAGCCGGTCGAAATTCGTGACGGCGATAAATTCGCGCGTCTCGACCCGTATTTCGGTTTCAAGCTTAAATTTACGATCGATTTCCGTCACCCGGCTGTGGATAAAACCGGTCAGGCGTTGGAAGTGGATTTTGCCAATACATCGTACGTGCGCGAAATCGCGCGTGCCCGCACCTTCGGTTTTGCGCATGAGGTGGAAATGATGCGCGAACTGGGTCTGGCGCGTGGCGGCAGCATGGACAACGCAATCGTGCTGGACGAATACCGCATTCTGAACAACGACGGCCTGCGCTACGACGACGAGTTCGTGAAGCACAAGATGCTCGACGCGATCGGCGACCTGTATGTGGTTGGCCATCCGTTGCTGGCGGCGTACGACGCGTACAAGTCGGGCCACGGCCTGAACAACGCGCTGCTGCGCGAACTGCTGGCGCACGAAGATTCGTACGAAATCGTCACCTTCGACGACACGCAGAAGGCGCCGCGCGGTTTTGCCTACGAGACGCAGACGGCTTTTGCCTAACGCCTTGGGGTGAAATTTCCGAAGCAAGCGCATGAAAAGTAAGCGGCCCAGTCGGGCCGCTTTTCTTTTGCTAGCGATTTCTCCGATGCCGGGCCGCCATTTTCGCCAAGGCTTCCTGTAATGGCGACGGCGCCAGAGATTCGCTCAGCGCGTGGAGCGCATCGGCGCCAGCCGGCGTCATGCGCGCCTGTTTGACCGGCGGCGGTTCCTTGACCGCCTGCGGCCGCACGCGAATCCGCAGAGAATTGACCGGCCAGCCGCGCTGCTGCAGGTCCGCCAGCAGCCGTGGTTCCAGATGCCGCAGCCGCGCCGCCAGCGCGTTATGGCCGGCGAACAGGGCCAGCACGCCTTCCTTGATAAAGCTGGGTTCGACGCTCGCCGCCAGATAGTCGGGCAGCAGCGCGCGCAGATCCTTCTCCAACGCCGCAATCTGCTCGACGCCCGCGCGCAGGGCCGCGAACGCGTCGGTGCGATTGAGCACCTCGGCGACCGGCTGCGGGCGGCGCGCCTTGAACTGCTGGGGCGGCGGCCTTGAAAAGGAAGGAAAACGGCTCATTTTCGATGGGTAACGGCGTGTCCGCACCCTATGCGCGTTCACGCCGCGATTGTACCGCGCAGGACGCACGCGGGCCCGCCTCAATGCGGACTGCCAGAGCTCGCTGCGGCGGGCTTCCGATGCCCTGCCGCCGTCTCGCTGCTGACATAAGCGTGGGCGGGGGCGCGTGCTAAAATGCGCGATTCGGTGCGACACGCACGCTCGTGTCCGGCTGCTCCACGTTACGGAGCATCGACTAGAGGGTTATTGAGGTAACTCACCATGCCCTCCGCAGGCGGCCCCCTTGTGGGCCGCACTTTAGGAAGCGGATGCAACCCTATGGGAAGCATCCTTGTAGTGAAATTGGAAACCGGAGCAATCAGCCGGGAACCTTGTTGCATGGGCTTGATTACCATCAGGTCCCGCCCAGTCAGCGGCTTCACCTCCGCCGACAGGGCGGGGGTGATGTTTGCAATTCCCGAGCCTTCAGGCAAGGGTTTCGCTAAACGATACGAGCGAAAGCTCGGTGTGTCATTGTTCGACCTCGTTTGTTGGAAGACGAGGGTAGTGAACCTGCTGTACGACCAGCAGTAGCCTAGGAAGACATGCGTCACTGGCAACGGTGGGGTGTGAAGCTCTTCTGACAATGTAGCCCCCGGACGTTTCGGGCAGATTGGTTCCGCGAGGAGGCGGTCTGGATACTCCTAGCAGCAAGGGGGTAAGGCGCTAGGCTGGCTGATAGGGTTAACGGAAGTGAACTGCTGATAAACCTCGTTAGCATTGTGTGCCAAAGCTGCTGATAGGCACTAACCAAAAAGGTATGCGGTTGGATAGCCCGCTCGAATCTCGGGTTACGTCGTTCGTGATACCGCCGGGGAATAGGCAGAACCTAAGTCAGTCGTGTGACATGCCGGGAACGTGGTAAGCCTGTATGGTTGCCAGCGCAGTAAGGCTGGCAGGCGAACCGCAAGGGACGCTGTTGATTGTGCAGGTATGGGAGGACGGAAAAAGCGAAAGCCGGGCTGTAATGGTTCGGATAGGGGTTGGAACATCACCCCACGCGAAAGCGGGCAGACTTCCGTCTGGTCTACCGTCGCAAGACGGCTGACTACCCTCTGTAACTTGGTCAGATGCAGGTGCATGCGCCTGCATTGAGTTTTGTTGTTCCCCAGCGGGGTGTATCTACCCCGCTGGGGGAGATGCGCCTTCTGTCTGGGGACTTTTCCAGGTAGGAGAGCAGCATGAAAGTATCTGGTCGAAAGACCGGATCTGCGCTTTCCCGCGCGCCGGACAACTGGTACGCCGTAGATTGGCGACGGGTTGAGCGGAACGTGAGAGGGATGCAGATTCGAATTGCGAAGGCGACGCGGGAAGGTGACTGGCGTAGGGTGAAAGCCCTGCAACGGATGCTAACTCGCACGTTGTCTGCAAAGCTGTATGCGGTACGACGTGTTACGCAAAACCAGGGTGCGCGAACGGCTGGAGTCGATCGCGAGCTATGGGATTCGCCTGAAAGCCGGTGGGAAGCCATCGGCAGGTTGAAGCGGCGCGGATACAAGCCTCTGCCATTACGGAGAGTCTTTATCCCCAAGGCAAATGGGAAGGAACGTCCACTGGGCATTCCGACCATGCGGGACAGGGCGATGCAAGCTCTGTATCTGCTGGCCTTGGAGCCAGTGTCGGAATCGACGAGCGACCTGAACTCTTACGGGTTCAGGTTGAATCGTTCGACAGCCGACGCGATGTCCCAAATCCGCGTCTGTATGTCCCAAGAGGCCTCGGCCAAGTGGGTGCTAGAAGCGGATATCAAGGGGTGCTTCGACCACATCAGTCATGACTGGTTGGAAACCAATGTCCCGATGGACAGAGGAATCCTCCGGAAATGGTTGAAGGCCGGCCTGATTTATCAAGGTCGGCTACGGGCGACTGAGGCCGGTACGCCGCAGGGAGGCATCATCTCCCCGACGTTGGCTAACGTAACGCTGAACGGGCTGGAACGAGAACTGGCGGTGCATCTCGGTGCAAAACTGGGGATCATGAAAGCCCGAAGGCTGAAGGTAAATGTGGTGCGGTACGCGGACGACTTCGTGATAACCGGTGACTCGAAAGAGATACTGGCGCAAGAGGTCCGACCTTGGGTGGAGGCATTCCTTGCGGTTCGAGGGTTGCAGTTATCGGAGGAAAAGACGCGGATCACTCACATTGACGACGGCTTTGATTTCCTTGGGTGGAATTTCCGGAAGTACTCGGGAAAGATGCTCATCAAACCGAGCAAAAAGAACGCGAAAGCGTTCTACAGCAAGGTGGCGGAAACGATTAGCAGCAACAAGACGGTGAAGCAGGAGGAGATGATCCGACTGCTAAACCCAATGTTGCGCGGATGGGCGCAGTATCACCATCCGGTTACGGCCAAAAAGGCGTACACCCGCATGGAGCATCTGGTGTTCCGGAGGCTCTGGTGGTGGTCCAAGCGGCGACATCCGCGAAAGAGCAGCAGTTGGGTGCGACAGAAGTACTTCCACTCAATCGACGCTCGACAGTGGGTGTTCGCGGTCCGGACGGTTCGAGACGATGGCAGTTGGGGCCTGATGGAGTTGTACCAACTCAGCGGTACGGCGATCAGGAGACACAAGAAGATCCAAGGAGAATTCAATCCCTTTGATCCGAAGTGGGAGCAATATGGCGAGCAACTGCGGCAGACGCGTCTGTGGGATTCGATGCGCTACCGGAAACAGTGGGCAAAGCTGTACATGTCGCAGAGCGGGTTGTGTGCGCACTGCGGCTGTGCCTTGACGGACGAAACAGGCTGGCACGACCATCATCTGGAATATCGGATGCATGGCGGGTCAGACAAGTTGTCCAACCGGGTCTTGCTTCACCCGCACTGTCACCAGCAGGTACACGTTGGTAAACTTGTAGTAACTAAGCCGGTTCTGTCGTAGACAGAACTTTGTTTGTAGATTTGAGCCGTATGCGGGGAAACTCGCACGTACGGTTCTCGGGGGGCCCGATCTTCGTAAGAAGGTCGGGCTACCCGACAATTCACTCTTGGACTAAGCCGCCGAGGCCCTTCCGACCCCGGAGCGCGCGTGCATGAACTGCACGCCGCGACCCAGCCGAAGCCGCGACGCAGACACCGATCCGATGACCACCGGTTTTCTACAGAAGATTTTTGGCAGCCGTAACCAGCGGCTAGTCAAGCAATATCAAAAGACCGTCGCGGCGATCAATGCGCTCGAGCCGCAGATCGAGCAATTGACGGACGATCAACTGCGCGCCAAAACGGGTGAATTCCGCCAGCGCGTCGCGAGCGGCGAATCGCTCGACAAGATCCTGCCGGAAGCCTTCGCGGTGTGCCGCGAGGCCAGCAAGCGGGTGCTGAAAATGCGCCACTTCGACGTGCAACTGATCGGCGGCATGGTTCTGCACTACGGCAAGATCGGTGAAATGCGCACCGGCGAGGGCAAGACGCTCGTCGCTACGCTGCCGGTGTACCTGAACGCGCTGTCGGGCCGCGGCGTGCACGTGGTCACGGTCAACGACTACCTCGCTCAGCGCGACGCCGAATGGATGGCGCGCCTGTACAACTTCCTCGGTCTGTCGGTCGGCATCAACCTGTCGCAGATGGATCACGGCGCGAAGCAGGAAGCCTACGCGGCGGACATCACGTACGGCACCAACAACGAATTCGGCTTCGACTACCTGCGCGACAACATGGTCTACGAGACCGACGCGCGTGTGCAGCGAGCCCTGAATTTCGCGGTGGTCGACGAGGTCGACTCGATCCTGATCGACGAAGCCCGTACGCCGCTGATCATCTCCGGCCAGGCTGAAGATCACACCGACCTGTACGTGCGCATGAACGCGCTGCCGCCGCTGCTCGAACGCCAGATCGGCGAAGAGAAAGCTGACGGCACCGGCGTCGAAAAGCCGGGCGACTACACGCTGGACGAAAAAGGCCGCCAGGTGTTCCTGACGGAATCGGGCCACGAAAAGGCCGAGCGCCTGCTCGCCGAGTGGGGCCTGATCGGCGAGGGCGAAAGCCTGTACGCGCCGCAGAACATCACGCTGATGCACCACGTGTACGCCGCGCTGCGCGCGCACACGCTGTTCTTCAAGGACCAGCATTACGTGGTGCAGAACGGCGAAGTGGTGATCGTCGACGAATTCACCGGCCGTCTGATGTCGGGCCGCCGCTGGTCGGACGGTCTGCACCAGGCTGTCGAGGCGAAGGAACACGTCAAGATCCAGAGCGAGAACCAGACGCTCGCGTCGATCACGTTCCAGAATTACTTCCGCATGTACGCGAAGCTGTCCGGCATGACGGGCACTGCGGATACGGAAGCGTTCGAATTCAACGAGATCTATGGTCTCGAAACGGTCGTGATCCCGACCAACCGTCCGCCCAAGCGGATCGACAAGCAGGATCAGATCTACAAGACCGCCAAGGAACGTTACGACGCGGTGATCCGCGACATCCGCGATTGCTACGAGCGCGGTCAGCCGGTGCTCGTTGGCACGACGTCGATCGAAAACTCCGAGTTGCTCTCGCATCTGCTGAAGCAGGCCGGTTTGCCGCACGAAGTGCTGAACGCCAAGCAGCACGCGCGCGAAGCCGAGATCGTCGCCGAAGCCGGCCGTCCGAAGCGCATCACGATCGCCACCAACATGGCCGGTCGCGGTACGGACATCGTGCTCGGCGGCAACGCGGAAAAGCAGGCGTCGTTCCTCGAACTGGACGAAACGCTGGCTGAAGACGACAAGCTGCGCCGCATCCAGAAGCTGCACGACGAATGGCAAGCGCTGCACGATCAGGTGAAGGCCGCGGGCGGTCTGCACATCATCGGCACCGAGCGCCACGAATCGCGCCGGATCGACAACCAGTTGCGCGGCCGTGCCGGCCGTCAGGGCGACCCGGGTTCGTCGCGCTTCTATCTGTCGCTGGAAGATCCGCTACTGCGCATTTTCGCCGGCGATCGCGTGCGCGCGATCATGGACCGCCTGAAGATGCCGGAAGGCGAAGCGATCGAGGCGGGCATCGTGTCGCGCTCGATCGAATCGGCGCAGCGCAAAGTGGAAGCGCGCAACTTCGACGTTCGCAAGCAATTGCTCGAATACGACGATGTGTCGAACGATCAGCGCAAGGTGATCTACCAGCAGCGCAACGAATTGCTTGAAGCGAACGACATCACCGAGACGATCGGCGCGATGCGCCAGAGCGTGATCGGCGAAATCGTTCACCAGTTCGTGCCGGCAGGCAGCATTGAAGAGCAGTGGGACGTGCCCGAGCTGGAAGAAGTGCTGCGCAACGAATGGCAGCTCGATCTCGCGATCCAGGAAATGATCAACGAGTCGAACTCGATCAGCGCGGACGAGATTCTCGAGGCGGTCGAAGCCGCCGCGGACGAAGCCTACGAAGCGAAGGTCGAACTGGTCGGCCGCGAATCGTTCAGCGCGTTCGAACGCTCGATCATGTTGCAAACGCTGGACCGTAGCTGGCGCGAACATCTGGCCGCGCTCGATCACTTGCGTCAGGGCATCCATCTGCGCGGCTATGCGCAGAAGAATCCGAAGCAGGAATACAAGCGCGAGGCGTTCGAACTGTTCGCCGCCATGCTCGACGCGGTGAAGCTCGAAGTCACCCGCGTGGTGATGAACGTGCAGATCCAGTCGCCGGAACAGTTGGAACAGGCTGCCGAACAGCTCGAAGAGCAGGGCGGCCACCTTGAAAACGTCGAGTTCCGCCACGCCGAATTCGCCGAAGCAGCCGCCGCAGCGCCTGTTGCCGCGGAGGCAGCCACCGCCGCCATGATCGGCGATGCAATGAGCCACGGCTCGTCGCATACGGCAGCGGCGAACCTGAGTGCGGACAACGTGCCGAAGGTCGGCCGCAACGACCCGTGCCCGTGCGGCAGCGGCAAGAAGTACAAGCAGTGCCACGGCAAGATCGTCTAATGCCGAATGCGGCGCGCTGAGAGGCGCGCCGCGTCGTTTTGTACGTTTGCTTGTCTTGATTTCGCGGTGGTCCGGCAGCACGCCCGGGCCATCAGTTCCGTTTCCCCGATGCCGGCGCCTGCCGGCATTTTCTTCGACAGGTCGCGACCATGGCTGTCAATTTCCCCTCGATCGATCCCGCTCAACTCCACCCCGTCGCCGGCGTCTCGCTCGGCTGGGCGGAGGCGAATATTCGCAAGCCGAACCGCAAAGACGTGCTCGTCATTTCCGTGGGCGACGGCGCCACGGTGGGCGGCGTGTTCACGCAGAACCGTTTTTGCGCGGCGCCCGTCACCGTGTGCCGTGAGAATCTGGAACGCGTGCGCGCCGGCGGCAAGCCGATTCGCGCGCTGGTGATCAACACCGGCAACGCGAACGCGGGCACGGGTGAACCAGGCCTCGTGGCGGCGCGCGAAACCTGCGCCGAACTCGCGCGTCTGGCGGACATTACGCCGGAACAGGTGCTGCCGTTTTCGACGGGCGTGATTCTGGAGCCGCTGCCGGTCGATCGTTTGAAAGCGGGTTTGCCGGCCGCGCTGGCGAACCGCAAGGAAGCGAACTGGTACGACGCCGCGCAGGCGATCATGACCACCGACACGCTGCCCAAGGCCACGTCGCGCCAGGTCACGATCGACGGTCACACGGTCACGTTGACCGGCATCAGCAAGGGCGCGGGCATGATCAAGCCGAACATGGCGACCATGCTCGGCTTCCTCGCGTTCGACGCCGCCGTCGCCCAGCCGGTGCTCGACGCGCTGGTCAAGCATGTGGCGGACCGCTCGTTCAACTGCATCACGATCGATGGCGATACGTCGACCAACGACTCGTTCATTCTGATCGCGTCGGGCAAATCGAGCCTGCCGGCGATCACGTCCACCGACTCGCCCGCTTTTGCAGCGCTGCGCGACGCGGTGACCGAAGTCGCCCAGACCCTCGCGCAACTGATCGTGCGCGACGGCGAAGGCGCGACCAAATTCATGACCGTGCAAGTGGAAGGCGGTTCGAGCGTCGGCGAATGCCGCCAGATCGCCTATGCGATCGGCCACTCGCCGCTCGTGAAAACGGCCTTCTACGCATCGGATCCGAATCTCGGCCGCATTCTCGCGGCCATCGGTTATGCCGGCGTGGACGATCTCGACGTCGGCAAGATCGATCTGTATCTGGACGACGTGCTGGTTGCGACTGCCGGCGGCCGCAATCCGGCCTACCGTGAAGAAGACGGCCAGCGCGTCATGAAGAAGAGCGAGATCGGCATTCGTGTGGTGCTCGGCCGCGGCGATGCGCAAGCCACGATCTGGACTTGCGATCTGTCGCACGACTATGTGAGCATCAACGCCGACTATCGTTCGTAACCAGGTTCCTCATCAGGGGTTTAACGCGGCCTCATGGCCGCTTACTTTCCAGCCATGGATAAACTCGAACAGTTTCTGACCCGAGCCGAAGCCGTGCTCGTTCGCCTCGAAGCGATGCTTCCGCCCGCTTCGCCTGATATCGACTGGTCGGCGGCAGTGGCCTTCCGCTGGCGCAAACGCCAGGGGCGCGGCTACCTGCAGCCGGTGCCTGCCATCTCGGCAATCACGCTCGACGACCTGCAAAACATCGATCGCCAGAAAGGCCTGATCGAGCAGAACACGCGTCAATTCGTGCACAAGCAGCCGGCCAATAACGTCTTGCTGACGGGCGCGCGCGGCACCGGCAAGTCGTCGCTGATCAAGGCGTGTCTGAACGCGTATGCCAAAGACGGCTTGCGTCTGATCGAAGTGGATAAGGACGATCTGCACGACCTCGGCGATATCGTCGACCTGATCGCGCAGCGGCCGGAGCGCTTCGTGGTGTTCTGCGACGACCTTTCGTTCGAAGACGGCGAATCGGGCTATAAGGCGCTCAAGGTTGCGCTCGACGGCTCGATCGCCGCGCAATCGGACAACGTGCTGATCTACGCGACGTCGAACCGCCGCCATCTGTTGCCCGAATACATGAGCGACAACGAGACGTACAAGCACACGTCCGACGGCGAGATTCATCCTGGTGAACTGGTCGAAGAAAAGATCTCTCTGTCCGAGCGTTTCGGGCTGTGGGTCAGCTTCTATCCGTTCAAACAGGACGACTACCTGTCGATTATCGGCCACTGGTTGCGCCATTTCGGCTGCGACGACGCCGAAGTCGAAGCGGCGCGCGGCGATGCGCTGGTGTGGGCGCTCGAGCGCGGATCGCGTTCAGGACGCGTCGCGTGGCAATTCGCGCGCGACTGGTCCGGCCGCAAAACCTCAGCGTGAGCGTCAGCATGAACGACGACGTCGAGAAGAACGCCGCCGGCCGCAAGGTGACGCAAGTCGCGGTCGGCGTGCTGGTCCAGCCCGACGGGCGCTATCTGCTGGCGCAGCGCCCGGCAGGCAAGCCGTACGAGGGCTACTGGGAGTTTCCGGGCGGCAAGCTGGAAGCGGGCGAATCGGTCGAAGCCGCGCTCGCACGTGAGTTGCATGAGGAGCTGGGTATCGACGTCGAAGCAAGCCATCTCTGGCATACGCTCGAACACGATTACCCGCACGCGTATGTGCGGCTCTTTTTCTGCAAAGTGACGCAGTGGTCCGGCGAGCCGCACGGCCGCGAAGGTCAGGCTTTTGTCTGGCAGACGCTGCCCGCGGATGTCGAGCCGCTGTTGCCGGCGACCATTCCCGTGCTGGAATGGCTCGCAGCCGAAGAGAACTGAAGCGAAGAGCAGGACGCGCGACGCCTGGCGCTGCTTCACCGCGGCGCCGATCGGCATGGCCTGCCCAGCGGGCCGCTGCTCAATGCGGGGTGTAATCCCCGCCAGGCGTCTCGTCCGACGACGCTTCCTGCTCGGACCCGCCGATCTTGTACTTCTCAGCGGCCCAGGCGCCAAGGTCGATCTGCTTGCAGCGATCGGAACAGAAGGGGCGGAAGCGGTTTTCAGGTGTCCAGCGGACGTCCTTTCCGCAAGTGGGGCATTTGACGACAGTAGGCATACGGTCAGGCAATCAATTGCAAACGGAACAAGTAACGAATATAGGGGGATTTTTCGCCGCTTTAAAGGCGTGCCCCTTCCTTTCTGATTTACCCGGTGAACGTGACAGGCTTGCGAGCGTGTTTTACAGGCTGCAAAGCGTGAGCTGGAAAGGTACGTCGACATCGACCGCACGCGGACGCAAATCGCCGTCCTGCACTGTAAAGCGCACCCACAGCATGTACTTGTTCGCACTGGCTTCGGGGATCACGCGCAATTCCGGTGCCACCCGCACTTGCATCAATTGATACGAACGGCCGGACAGCATCTGCTGATAGCTGCCCTGCATGGCCATGACCTTGGATGCCTGGCCGGATTCGCGCGCGAGCCGCAAGACGATGATGGCCGCGTCGCGTAACGGCAGCAACGGCGTCACCCATTTTGCGATGTCCTGGCGGCGCTGATCGGGATGAATCTGTTGCCAGGCGTAATAAGACGGTAAATCGAACTTGCAGGTGCCGCCTGGAATGATCGCGCGGCTGCGGATGCTGGCGAGCCACTCGTTGTCTGCAAGATGCTGGCCGGTCTTGCCCTGCATCTGCGAAAGCCCCGCGAGAGTTTGCTCGATCTCGCCGAGTACGGCCTCGAGCGCACTCTGTTCGATTCCCGGATTGCCGCGAAACGGCGCCAGTGTTTGCCGTTGGCGTTCGAGTTCTTTCATCAGATCCGACTTCAGATCAGCGCGGCCCGCAACCTCTGAAATTTCGAACAACGTTGTCAGTGCGACGTGATGTTCCCTGGCGTCTTCCTGAGTCAGAAAGAACGTGAAGCGCTCGAACAGATCTTCGAGGCGCAATAGCGTCCGGATTCGCTCGTTGAAGGGATACTCGTAAAGGATCAAGCGGGCTCGCCTCGGGCGTGGTCGGTGACGGGAATGCAGAACATTCTAATGCCGTGAGACTACCCTAGCAATCACGCACTTTTTCAGCGCGCATTTGCAACTTTTCCCACGTGTTTCGGGCGGTTTTCAACGCACTTTTGGCATGCGCATCGCTGCGAAGTTCAACCGGGATTTCCCGAGGTGTCATGTCGGCGTCATGCGCCGGCGAGCGACAGATACACGCGATGCAGCGCGTCGACTTGCGCTGCTAACGCGTCGAGCGGCGCGTTGTCGTTGTCGATCACGTCGTCGGCCGCGGCGAGGCGCGCTTCACGCGTGGCCTGACGGGCGATGATCGCCAGCACCTGTTCGCGACTGAAATTATTGCGGCTCATCACGCGCGATATCTGCGTTTCGACGCTGCAATCCACCGTCAGCACGCGATTCACGCGCGTCTTCCATTTGCCGGATTCGACCAGCAGCGGCACCACGACGATCACATAAGGCCCTTGAGCCTCGCGCTGCTCGCGTTCGGTTTCCGCGCGAATCAATGGATGCGTGATGGCTTCGAGGCGTTTGCGCGCGCTGTCGTCGCTAAATACGAGTGTGCGCATGCGGGCGCGGTCGAGCGAGCCGTCAGGGGCGACAAACGCCTCGCCGAACTCAGCGGCGATTGGCGGCATGGCGATGCCGTGTGGCGCGGTGATGCGGTGCGCGATCAGGTCAGTGTCGACGAGCGGCACACCGTGCGCCGCGAACAGGTCGGCGACAGTCGATTTGCCGCTGCCGATGCCGCCGGTCAATCCCACAGCAAACATGCTTCAGCCTCCCAGAGCCAGATAGAGCGGCGTGCCGAGAAACAGCGTCAGTGCGCCGCCCGCGGCGAGAAACGGCCCGAAGGGCAGCGGCTCTTCGAAGCGCATACGGCCGCGCCATGTTGCCAGCAGGCCGACGACCGCGCCGGTCACCGCGGCGACCAGCACAATCTGCGGCAGCGCGGCCCAGCCGAGCCATGCGCCTAGCGCCGCCAGCAGTTTGAAATCGCCATGACCCATGCCTTCGACGCCGCGTATCAGTAGAAATACCCAATGCACGACCCACAGCACCAGATAGCCGAAGATCGCGCCGAGCACCGCATCATGCAAGTTCGTAAACATACCGTTGAAATTGACGATGATGCCCGCCCACAGCAACGGCAGCGTCATGGAGTCGGGCAGCAGATGCGTGTCGATGTCGATCGCGCTCATGGCGAGCAGCGTAGCGCACAGACCAAAGGCGGCGAGCGCCGTGAAGGTCGGGCCGAACAACGCGAGTGCGCCGGCCGCGAACGCTGCGCTGGCGATTTCGAGCAACGGATAGCGCAGGCTCACACGCGCCTTGCACGCGGAGCAGCGGCCGCGCAGCAGTAGATAGCTCAGCACCGGCAGGTTCTCCCATGCGCTCAACACGTGGCCGCAATGAGGACACGCGCTGCGCGGCACCCACAGGTTATAGCGCGCAGGCAAGCCGTCTTCTTCCTGTGGTTGATCGGCCGCCTCGCTGACTTCAGCGCGCCAGGCGCGGTCGAGCATGATCGGCAGCCGATGCACGACAACGTTCAGGAAGCTGCCGATCATGAGGCCGAACACAATGGCGAACGTCATTTGCAGTGCTGCGGGCAAGCTGCCGAACGCCTGGCCGAAGCCGGTCGCGAAATGGCCGGGCAGCAAGCCCGAGAGCAGGCTGGAAGAGGTGTCTGGCACGAGTGGAAGAGTAGCCCGCATAGATTTAGGATGGATTCGGCTGCGATCCTACACCACGTTGCCGAGTTGAATAATGGGAAGATACATCGCGATCACGAGGCCGCCGACCAGCGCGCCGAGCACGACGATGACGAGCGGCTCGCATAGGCTCGACAGCGTGCCGATCTTTTCGTCTACTTGACGATCCGCCAGCGACGCCACGTCGATCAGCATGGTGTCGAGTGCTCCGGACTCCTCGGCAACCGCGATCGGCTGCACGACCTCTGGCGGAAAGCAGCGTGCCGCGCGCATCGCGGCGGCGAGCCGCTCGCCGCGCCGCAGCCGCGCGGCGATTTCCATGGTGGCGCGGTCGAAGAAGGCGTTGCCGGTGGCGTGAGTCAGCGAGTCGAACGCGTCGGCCAGCGGCGTGCCGGCTGACAACAAGGTGCCGAGCGCGCGGCTCCAGCGCGCCGCGCACAACGTGCGCAGCAGCGGACCGGCGACCGGTATTGTCAGCGATACGCGAGCAAAGCGGATGCGCGCGGCTTCGGAACGTCGCAGTAGAAACGTCACTGCTGATCCGGTTGCGAAGATCATGGCGAATGCCGGTATGCTCCATCGCGCCACACCGGACGACAACGCCAGCACGAACTGCGTGGGTACGGGCAGCCTGGCGCCGAAGCCGTCGAAGATCTGTTTGAAGGTCGGCACGACCCACACGAGCAATGCCGCGGTGATGGCCATTGCCAGCACGAGGATCGCCACGGGATAGGTCAGTGCCGCGCGCACTTTGGCGCGCTGCGCGGCGGCGCGTTCGCGGTCGTCGGCGATGCGGGCGAGCACGGCCGCGAGCGCGCCGGCCGCCTCGCCGACTTCGACGAGCTGGCAGTACAGCGCGTTGAATTGCGCAGGATGCCGCTGCAATGCCGCGGAAAAACGCAGGCCGCCTGTGATGTCGCGTGCAAGAGCGCCGACGATCCGCGCCATACCTTGACGCCGCGAAGTCTCGGCTTGCGCGAGCAGGTCCAGCGCGGGCGCGAGTGGCAGACCCGCGCGTAGCAGGCTGGCGAGTTGCCGCGTGAAGAGCGTGATGTCCGCGGCGCGCGTGGTGGGACGCGGTGCCGGTCCGTGCGCGGTCAGTTCGAGGATGAACAGATTGTCGCGCTTGAGTACCGAGCGCGCGACGGCTGCGTCCGGCGCGATGAGTGCGCCGTTTTTCCGCACGCCGTCGGCATCGACGCCGCGCCATTTGAAACGCATGTCGGAGGCCGGTGGTCTTTGGATTGTCGCCGTGTTCATGCGACCTCGGTGGCGGCGAGCGCTTCGGCGAGGCTGGTGGTGCCGTCGCGCACACGCGTCAACGCCGCGTCGCGCAAGGTGCCCACCTGTTCGGTTTGCGCTAGCCGCGCGAGTTCATGCGTGCCGGCGCTCGCGACGATCAACTCCCGCATCGCATCGGAGACGGGCATCACCTGATGAACGCCGACGCGGCCGCGATAGCCGATGCCGTGACATGCGGCACACCCGGCGGCGGCGTAAGGCTGCCAGCCATCGAGTTCATGCTCGCTGAAACCCGCCGCTCGGAGCGCTGCGGCCGACTGCGGCGCCGGCACTCGGCATGCGACGCAGAGCCGCCTCACCAGCCGCTGCGCGGTGACCATCCGCAACGCGGCCGCGAGGTTATACGGCTCGACGCCGATATCGATCAGACGCGCGACGGCTGCCGGCGCGTCGTTCGTATGCAGGGTCGACAGGACAAGGTGGCCCGTTTGCGCGGCTTTCACCGCGACGTCGGCGGTCTCTTCGTCGCGAATTTCACCGACCATGATCACGTCGGGATCCTGACGAAGAAACGCACGTAGCGCCACGGCGAAAGTAAGCCCGGCTTTCTCGCGCACGCTGACCTGATTGATGCCCGCCAACTGGATCTCCGCGGGGTCTTCCACCGAACAGAGATTGCGGGCCTCGCCGTTGAGCAAATTCAGAAAGCAGTACAGCGACAATGTCTTGCCGCTCCCTGTGGGACCGGTGACAAGCATGAGGCCGTGCGGCGCGCGAATCGCGGCGTCCACTGTTTTGCGTTGATGCGGATCGAGGCCGAGCGAGTCGAGTGAAAGATCGGCGGGCAGCGCGTCGAGTCTGCGCAGCACGAGCTTTTCTCCGAATAGCGTGGGCAGCGAGTTGACGCGGTAGTCTTCAACGCGTCCCGGCGAAGTGGAAATGCGCAGCCGGCCGTCTTGCGGCACGCGCCGCTCGGCGATATCCATACGAGCCAGCACCTTCACCCGAGTAATGAACGCGTCGCGCAGATGCGCGGGCGGCGGCGGCATTTCGTGCAGCACGCCGTCGATTCGCAAGCGCACGCGCCAGCCGTGTTCCGCTGGCTCGATGTGAAGGTCCGACGCGTTCCGGCGAGTTGCTTCCTGCAATGTGTCAGTCAGGAGACGCACGGCGGGAGCGTTGTCGGTGTCGGCGGGATTTGCTGCGCTGAGATCGGGTGCGAATGGTTTCAGCTTCGCTCTGACGGCGCTTTCGTGGGCGCTTGCGACGGGACGCGGCGACGCTGCCGCGGGTTGGAAAGATGCTTGCATGAGAGACCGGTGATGAACCGCCTGTAGAACACGACGGGTTCATCTTCCGGCAAGGTGGCGGGCGCCGCTATTCGGCCATTCGGCTAATGGCGCGCGCTGTGTCCGTGTGCGATGCTGCTGGATGTCTGGCCGCCGTGCCTGGCGCGTGCGATGCTGCTGCGGCCTGTCGTGCGTGGCTGTGGTGCTCGCCCGATTCGCGCTGTTGCCTGTCGTACGCGGCTCTCGTGCGCAGCGTTGTGAAGTTGCGCAGTTAAGTCTTCTTACCTAGCCGCGCAATACCTTGCCGGCTTTCGCACGCGTAGGCGGCCTGAACAGCTTGACCGTACGAATCGCCTGATCGTCGCTTCGCATCACTTCGAGTTTGACTTCGCCGATCTGCACGCACACGTCGCCGTCGGGAATATCTTCGAGAATTTCGAGGATCAGGCCGTTGAGCGTTTTCGGTCCGTCGGTGGGCAGCGTGAGATGCAGCCAGCGGTTCAACTCGCGCAGCGGCATGCTGCCGGCGACGATGCATTCGCCGCTCTCGTTCCAGCCGCCGCGAGAGTTGGCGCCGCGCGGGATCGAGGTAGTGAACTCGCCGATCAGTTCCTCGATGATGTCTTCCGGCGTGACGAGGCCTTGCAACTCGCCGTATTCGTTGACGACCAGCGCCGTGCGGTGACGGCTCTCCTGGAAGAATTGCAATTGCTGGAAAACCGGCGTGCCGCTCGGCACGAAGTACGGCTCGGCCAGCAGTTCGCGAAGCGTCTCGCGCTCGAGCTCCTGGTTGTGCAGCGCCGCCAGTGTCTTGCGGACGTGCAGCACACCGAGCACCCGATCGATGTCGCCTTGATAGACGATCAGCTTGTTGTGATAGCAGGTTTCCAGTTGATGCAGGATCTGTTCGAACGGCGCGTCGAAATCCAGCGCCTCGATGCGGCGGCGCGGGATCATCACGTCGTCGACGGAGATGTTTTCCAGGTCGAACAGGTTCAGCAGAATGCTGCGGTGCTTGGTCGGCATGAAGCTGCCCGACTCGAGCACGATGGTGCGCAGTTCTTCGGTCGAGAGGCGCTGGTCGTGTGCGCCTTTCGTATTGATGTGCAGCACGCGCAGAATGCCGTTTGCAAAAAGATTGACGAACCAGACTAGCGGTCTGGCGATGCGCATCATGGGCGCAATCAGCAAGCTGGCCGGCAGCGCGACTTTCTCAGGGAACGTCGCGCCGACGATCTTCGGCGTTATTTCCGCGAACACGATGATCAGAAACGCGACGATACCGGTCGCGATCGACAGCACCAGGTTGTTACGGCCGAACGTGTGCAGCGCGATCGAGGTGGTGAGCACCGGAATGATGGTGTTGAACAGATTGTTGCCGATCAGCACGACGCTCAAAAGCTGATCTGTCTGCGCGAGGAGACCTTGAGTGGTCTTTGCGCCGAGCGCGTTCTGATTGGCCAGATGTTTCAGGCGATGGCGATTGATCGCCATCATCGCCGTTTCGGAAATCGAAAAGAAGCTCGAGCAGATAAGCAGCAGAAAGACGGCGCCAATCTGCGCCCATAAGGGAAGTTGTTCCACGCGTCGTGAAGGATAGGGGAAAGGATGAAGAGAATATAGCAGAGGGGCTTGCGCGCGCCGTCCGCGCTGGCGGCAAAAGACAGGGCGGCGATGGCGGTGCAGGGCGCGTGAGGGACATAACACGTGCACTTGGCCGAAAAACAAAAAACCGCCGAGCAAGCTGGGCGGTTTTTTGAGCCTTGAACTAACAAGGCGAATCTGGTCGGGGTGAGAGGATTCGAACCTCCGGCCTCTACGTCCCGAACGTAGCGCTCTACCAGGCTAAGCTACACCCCGATGTGTACTGCAGACTCGATTCAGACTAAGCCGGCGTTCCAGTCTCGTTCAAGACTGTCTTGCCGTCGAGTAAGAACATAATTCTAGCAGGCTCTCTTTAAAAATGGAATCCGGAAATGAAGAAATTGCTGCTGCGGCGGCCTGAGCTTCCTTTTTTGCGCATTCGAGCGTGTGATCCAGCGCGCCGGAGCGCGTGATCGCTTCGAAAATGGTGTCGAAACGGTCCGTGCCGCCTTGCTCGATAACTTCTCGCGCGAGCGCCGATTGCTCCGGCGTGCCGCGTTCGATCAGATAGATCAGCGGTAACGTGGGTTTGCCCTCGCGAAGGTCGTCGCCGGCGTTCTTGCCCATCGATTCAGCCGTGCCCGTGTAGTCGAGCCAGTCGTCCATGATCTGGAACGCGGTGCCGATGCGCCGGCCGAACTCTGCCGCGGCGGCTTCCGTTTTCGCGTCCGAGCCGGCCAGCACCGCGCCCAGTTGGGCGGCTGCTTCGAACAGCTTGGCGGTCTTGTAGCGGATCACCTGCATGTAGCGGGCTTCGTCCACGTCGGCGTCGTGCATGTTCAGGAGCTGTAGGACCTCGCCCTCGGAGATGATGTTGGTCGCCTCCGACAGAATCTCCATCACGCGCATCTTGCCGACACCGACCATCATCTGGAACGAGCGCGAGTACAGGAAGTCGCCCACCAGCACGCTCGCGGCGTTGCCGAACAGCGCGTTGGCGGTCTGACGGCCGCGCCGCAAGTCGGATTCGTCGACCACGTCGTCGTGCAGCAGCGTGGCCGTATGGATGAATTCGACGACCGCGGCCAGCTCATGCCGGTGCCCCGTGGTTTCGCCCAGCGCGCCCGCCACCAGCAGCAGCAGCGCGGGCCGCAGCCGCTTGCCGCCGGCGCTGATGATGTACTCGGAAATCTGGTTGATCAGCATCACGTCGGACGCAAGACGGTGCCGTATGACGCGATTGACCTGCTGCATGTCTTCGGCGATCGGAGCGAGCAGGCTGGCGGCGTTGGAGGAGGGGGTGGCAGTCGACGACATGATGGCTGAATTGGGTAGTGCCGCGAATTATAAGGCGAATCGCGACAGTTCCGGGTCGCAGGCTGCGGCGCGGCGCGTTCCGGGCGGCAGCAGAACCGCGCGCCGGGGCTGTGCGGCAAGACGCCGGGCGCTACGCGCGGCGCCTCTCAATGAGTTTTGACCGAGTAGCTAACTCTATGTATAATCACGGGTTTCCGCGCGCGGTGCGTGGGAAAAATGAACACAGAGTGAGGTTCTCAATGTACGCGGTCATAAAAACCGGTGGCAAGCAGTATAAAGTTGCCGTCGGCGAAAAACTTAAAGTAGAACAGATACCGGCAGACATTGACGCTGAAATCACGCTCGACCAGGTTCTCGCAGTGGGCGAAGGCGAATCGATTAAGTTCGGTACGCCGCTGGTCAGTGGGGCTTCCGTCAAGGCTACCGTCGTGTCGCAAGGTCGTCACGCAAAAGTGACCATCTTCAAGATGCGTCGCCGGAAGCACTACCAGAAGCATGGCGGCCACCGCCAGAACTATACCGAACTGCGCATCGACGCGATCAACGCGTAAGCGCACCGGTTAAGGAGCAAATCAAATGGCACACAAAAAGGCAGGCGGATCATCCCGCAACGGCCGCGACTCCGAATCGAAACGCCTTGGCGTGAAGGTTTACGGCGGTCAGGCTATCAACGCTGGCGGCATCATCGTTCGTCAACGTGGCACGCGTATGCACCCGGGCGAAAACGTTGGCATCGGCAAGGATCACACCTTGTTCGCGCTGACGGACGGCCACGTCAATTTCTCGACGAAGGGCGCAGCGAAGAAGCACATGGTCAACGTCGTCCCGGCAGCAGTCTGAGCTTACTCAGGCACGGGCTTCAGGACCGGAAAAGGCCCCGCGAAGTTAGCGGGGCTTTTTTTATTCCGGCAGGTTTTCGCCGGATGAATGGGCAGGAACGCCCTTCATGCCGAAACGTCCTATGCCGTTTGGCCGATTGATCGGCGCACGGCGGGCGCGGCAAAATAGCAGCATCCAGCAGCATCAAATTTAGCAGCACCATCTGGCAGCACACCACGGGACGGAGTTACGCATGAAGTTCATTGACGAAGCGAGGATTGAAGTCATCGCCGGCGACGGAGGGGATGGCAGCGCGTCGATGCGCCGCGAGAAGTTCGTTCCGTTCGGCGGCCCGGATGGCGGCGACGGCGGCCGGGGCGGCAGCGTGATCGCGGTCGCGGACCGAAACATCAACACGCTGATCGACTACCGCTACGCGAAGAAACACTTGGCGCGCAACGGCGAAAACGGCCGCGGCGCGGACTGCTACGGCAAAGGCGGCGACGATATTACGTTGCGCATGCCGGTCGGCACCACGATCACCGACATGGAGACCGGCGAACTGATCGCCGATCTGACCGAGCACAACCAGAGCGTGCAGATCGCTCAGGGTGGCGCGGGCGGTCTCGGTAACCTGCATTTCAAATCCAGTACGAACCGCGCGCCCCGTCAGAAAACGGACGGCAAGCCGGGCGAGCGGCGCATGGTGCGCCTCGAGCTGAAGGTGCTGGCGGACGTCGGCCTGCTCGGCATGCCAAACGCTGGCAAGTCGACTTTCATCGCGTCGGTGTCGAACGCGAAGCCGAAGATCGCAGACTACCCGTTCACGACGCTCGCACCGAATCTCGGTGTGGTGCGTGTCGGGCCGAGCCGCAGCTTCGTGATCGCCGACATTCCCGGCTTGATTGAAGGTGCGGCGGAAGGCGCGGGCCTTGGCCACCAGTTCCTGCGTCATTTGCAGCGCACGGGCTTGTTGCTGCATATCGTCGACTTGGCACCGTTCGACGACGGGGTCGATCCGGTCGCGGAAGCCAAGGCGATCGTCAACGAATTGCGCAAGTATGACGAACTGCTGTATGAAAAGCCGCGCTGGCTGGTGCTGAACAAGCTGGACATGGTGCCCGAAGAGGAGCGCGAAGCGCGTGTCTCGGCGTTCCTCGAAGGCTTCGGCTGGGAGGGTCCGGTGTTCGAAATCTCGGCGCTGACTGGCCAAGGCTGCGAAAACCTTTGCTACGCGGTGTTCGACCACATCTCCGCGCATTCTGACGCACAGCGCGCGGCGGAGGCCGAAGATCTCGCTGCGGACGTGCGTTTCCGCGAGAAGCCGCAAGCCCCGGCCGCCGCAGACGACGCCGGCACCGACCCGCAGGCATAAAAGCTCGAGCGCCGGCGCCCGAGCGGGCTGCCGGTATGCATACGCGTCATCTTGGGAGACCGCGCACAATGCGTTCCGTCATCGCAGATTCACGGCGATTGGTAGTGAAAGTCGGTTCGAGCCTCGTCACGAACGACGGGCGGGGCCTCGACCATGCCGCTATCGGCCGCTGGGCCGCACAGATTGCCGCGCTGCGCGCGCGGGGCAAGGAAGTGGTGCTCGTCAGCTCGGGCGCCATTGCCGAAGGAATGCAACGGCTCGGTTGGACCAGGCGGCCACGAGAGATCGACGAACTGCAAGCGGCCGCGGCCGTCGGCCAAATGGGTCTCGCGCAGGTGTACGAAAGCCGCTTTGCCGAGCATTCCATTCAGACCGCGCAGATTCTGCTGACGCACGCCGATCTGGCCGATCGAGAACGCTATCTGAATGCGCGCTCCACGTTGCTCACGCTTCTACGCTTGGGCGTGGTGCCGATCATCAACGAGAACGACACGGTCGTCACCGACGAAATCAAATTCGGCGACAACGATACGCTGGGCGCGCTCGTCGCAAACCTGATCGAAGGCGACGCACTCGTCATCCTCACCGATCAGCAAGGACTTTTCACCGCCGATCCGCGTAAGGATCCGACCGCCACGCTGGTTCAGCAAGCCGATGCCGGCGCGCCGGAGCTCGAAGCCATGGCCGGCGGCGCGGGTTCGAGTCTCGGTCGTGGCGGCATGCTGACCAAGATTCTCGCCGCCAAGCGCGCGGCGCACAGTGGCGCCAATACGGTGATCGCAAGCGGGCGCGAAGCTGATGTGCTGTCACGGTTGGCCTCGGGCGAGGCGATTGGCACGCAGTTGATCGCGCGCACGGCGCGCATGGCGGCGCGCAAGCAATGGATGGCGGATCATCTTCAGGTGCGCGGCCATGTGGTGATCGACGACGGCGCCGTCGAAAAGCTGACCGAAGGGGGCAAGAGCCTGCTGCCTATCGGCATCGTCGGCGTTCAGGGTGCCTTTGCTCGCGGTGAAGTGATCGCTTGTCTGAGCACCGCTGGGCGCGAAGTGGCGCGCGGTCTGACGAACTACAGCAGCGCGGAAACCAAGCTGATTCAGCGGCGCCCAAGTGGCGAGATTGAATCGGTGCTCGGCTATATGCTGGAGCCGGAGCTGATTCACCGCGACAACCTGGTGCTGATCTAAGTCACGGATAGTTCCAGGCGCGGGAACACGCATACGGCAAACAAAAAGCCGTTCCAGCAACAGCTGGAACGGCTTTTTTACGCCCGCAACCCGGCAGGATCCAAAGCTCAGTGGATCGACGAACTCGCCGTGCGCTTATAGCGGATGTTTTCCAGAATCGAGGCTGCGTTCCCCATGGGCATCTTGTTCGCGCACAGATAGTCCTGATACAGCGCGGCCTGATAAGCGTTGAGCGCGCCGTTCTCGATGCGCGTGAAGCTGTTCGCGACCGTCGTGTCCCAGCCGTCGTGATCCGAATTCAGGCCCGCATACTGGCGCCATTCATACGTGTCGCAACGAATCCCTTCGTAGATCACGTTACGAGCGCCGCTCGGGCTTGTCACGACGACGGTAAAGCGAACCACTCCGTCCGTACCGACAGTTAACGACTTCCGGTCGACCGCGAACTGCAGCGGCGTGTTGCCGGAGACTTCGAAAGGCAACAGATTCGACTCTTGCGGCAGCGGCGGCAGAGCGTCCACTTTGTTCTCAACCCAGTTGCTCTGACGGTCCAGCAAATAGGTAAACGCGCTGTCGTCTTTATTAGTAGGTTTGCCGGCGCTCGAACAACCAGCCAGCAGGGCGCCGGTGGCGACGCACGCCACGACGAGAGCAAGTGCTTTCAATATGGTTTCCTCGAAACACTGGCGCGGCTCGTCGAGCCGCGCCAGAGAGAGGCGGCGTGGACAGCCGCTCAGAGTTGTTAATTGCGCACGCCCGGGCGGAACAGCGAGCCGGCCGTTTCGCCTGCCGATTCGTCTTCGTGATCCGGCGCGGCGTCGAGTTCTGCCGTTGACCCGGATCCCGGACCGCAATCGGACGCGATCGTTACGTGAACCGATGTTTCGATGCCGACGGTGGTCACAGAAGTCACCGTCATTACCGTGGAATCCGGCGGACTTTCCATTGACGACGCTATCCGGGGATAGCGCGGCCCATGGTGCCCGCCAGGTTTTTCCGCACGCGGCGCAGCCCGGCGCATGAAACGGGATAGCTCCGTCAGCGCCAACTGATATACATCCCGCTTGAACTCGATCACACAGTCGAGCGGCACCCAGTACTCGTTCCAGCGCCACGCATCGAACTCAGGGTGGTCGGTGGCGCGCAAGCAGATGTCGCAGTCGCGTCCAACCATCCGGAGCAAAAACCAGATTTGTTTCTGGCCGCGGTAATGACCGCGTACTTCGCGCTTGATGAACTTGTCAGGCACCTCGTAACGCAACCAGTCGCGCGTGCGACCAATCACCTTGACGTGCTCAGGAAGCAGCCCGGTTTCTTCGTGTAACTCCCGATACATCGCTTGCACGGGGGTCTCTCCGTACTTGATGCCCCCTTGCGGAAACTGCCAGGAATGTTCACGGAGCCGTTTGCCCCAAAACACCTCGTTGTGCGCGTTCAAGAGGATGATGCCGACGTTCGGGCGAAAGCCTTCACGATCCAGCATACAACCACCTTCGAATCCTTTAAAATTGCTTTGATTATAAACAGATAACGGGTCTGACGCACCGATTCGCACCGGATTGGAACGATTCGCCGCCAAAGGCCCGCGTTTGCGGTAGCCTGTCAGTCTTTCCGTGCCTTATCCCTTGTGCAAAGGCTTTGCGCGGCGGCTTCGGCGCTGCGGTCGGATTGCGCTGCACCGGTGTCAGTGTATTGTCAGGTGAGCCATGCCGGCTCAGCGCTGGATCTGTGTCGATTTCCCCACCGTTTTCACCTTTCGGGCGGTCCCTCCGGAGCCGCCGCTTTTGGATAATCTGAATGAAAGCTTCCCGTTTCTTTATCGGTACCCTCAAAGAAGCTCCCGCCGACGCAGAGATCGTCAGCCACAAGCTCATGGTGCGCGCAGGCATGATCCGTCGCGTTGCCGGCGGTATCTATAACTACCTGCCGGTCGGCCTGCGCTCGATCCGCAAGGTGGAAGCCATCGTGCGCGAAGAAATGAATCGGGCAGGCGGTATTGAATTGCTGATGCCGGCGGTGCAGCCGGCCGAGTTGTGGCAGGAATCGGGCCGTTGGGAAAAGTACGGTCCCGAACTGCTGCGCTTCAAGGACCGCAGGCAGTCCGATTTCGTGATCGGACCGACCCACGAAGAAGTGGTCACCGATATCGCGCGTAATCAGATCAAGAGCTATCGCCAGCTGCCGGTGAACTTCTACCAGATCCAGACCAAGTTCCGCGACGAGATCCGTCCGCGTTTCGGCGTGATGCGCGGCCGCGAATTCATCATGAAAGACGCGTATTCGTTCGACAAGGACATGGACGGTCTGCGCGAGTCCTATCGCAAGATGTACGACGCGTACGTGCGCATTTTCACGCGCCTCGGTCTGGACTTCCGCGCGGTGGCGGCGGACAACGGTTCGATTGGCGGCAGCGGTTCGCACGAATTCCACGTGATCGCCGAGACCGGTGAGGACGCGATCGCCTATTGCCCGACCTCGGATTTCGCGGCGAACGTCGAAGCGGCCGAAGCGCTGCCGCTCTACGCGGAACGTGCGGCGCCGGCCGAAGAGATGAAGAAGACTGCCACGCCGGGCAAGGCGAAGTGCGAAGCGGTGGCTGAGCTGCTGAACATTCCGCTTGAGCGCACGATCAAGTCGATCATCCTCGCCACTGAAAATGAAGGCACCGAGCCGACCATCTGGTTGCTGATGCTGCGCGGCGACCACGATCTGAACGAGATCAAGGCGAGCAAGCTGCCGGGTCTGGCCGAGTTCCGCATGGCGACCGAGGCTGAAATCATCGAAACCTTCGGTACGCCGCCGGGTTACCTCGGTCCGATCGGCACGAAGAAGCCGATCAAGGTCGTCGCGGATCGCACGGTCGCGAACATGAGCGACTTCGTGGTCGGCTCGAACGAGGTGGATTTCCACACCACGGGCGTGAACTGGGGCCGCGATCTGCCGGAGCCGGTCGTCGCCGACATCCGCAACGTGAAGAAGGGCGACCCGTCGCCGGACGGCAAGGGCGTGCTCGACATCTGCCGCGGTATCGAAGTGGGCCACGTGTTCCAGCTCGGCACCAAGTATTCGGAAGCCATGGGCGCGACCTGCCTCGACGAAACCGGCAAGCCGCGGCCGATGGAAATGGGCTGCTACGGGATCGGCGTCACGCGTATTCTGGGTGCCGCGATCGAACAGAACTTCGACGACAAGGGCATCATCTGGCCGGAATCGATCGCGCCGTTCGAAGTCGTGCTGTGCCCGATGGGTTACGACCGCAGCGAAGCGGTGCGCGCAGAAGCCGACAAGCTTTACGCGGCGCTGGTCGAAGCGGGCATCGACGTGATTCTCGACGACCGTGGCGAGCGCCCGGGCGTGATGTTCGCCGACTGGGAACTGATCGGCGTGCCGCATCGTCTCGTGATCGGCGACCGTGGCCTCAAGGAAGGCAAGCTCGAATACCAGGGCCGCCGCGACGCCGAAGCGACGCTGCTGCCGGTCGAAGACGCCGCGCAAACGGTGATCGGGAAAGTTCGCGCAGCGTTGGCGCGTTAAGCGGAGCGGACGGTGGAGTACACCTTCCTGTCCGCGACCGTCCTGCTGATTCTGATCACCGATCCGCTCGGCAACATTCCGCTCTTCATCAGTTGTCTGCGCGGTGTGTCGCCGAAGCGGCGCACGATCGTCATTCTCCGCGAGGTGGCGATCGCGTTTGCGATCCTGCTGATCTTCATGGTGGTCGGCGACCGTTTTCTGCGCATGATGAGCCTGACTGACCAGTCGTTGCGAATCGGCGGCGGGATCGTGTTGTTTCTGATTGCGCTCAGAATGGTGTTTCCGCATCCGGACGGTCCGTTCGGCGGCGACACGCGCGGCGGCGAGCCGCTCATCGTGCCGCTCGCCATTCCGGCGCTGGCGGGTCCGTCGGCGCTGGCCACCGTGATGCTTCTGACGTCGCAGGCGCCCGGCAAGATGTTCGAGTGGATCGGCGCGCTGACCGTCACGATGGTCGTCTGCGCGATCGTGCTGATGCTGGCGGAGCGTATTCAGGCGTGGCTCGGCGAGCGCGCCATGATGGCTTTCGAAAGGCTGATGGGTCTCGTGCTGGTGGCGATTTCGGTGGAGATGATGCTCGGCGGGATTCGGTCGTTCGTGCATCAACTTTGAAAGACGCTCGCCGCCGCGCCAAGAAGCCGCGACTTGCGGCTCCTAGCGCAACACAGCGCGACGCAACGCGGGCAGCACAGCGCAAAGCCCAGCAATTTCACATAAAAAAAGCGGCTCCATGAGGGCCGCTTTTTCGTCTCTTCGGCACGCCGCAAAACAGCACGCGGCGGCGAGAAAAGCAGGCAATTACGCCCCTTCGGTCAGCGCACGAATCGTGGGCAGGTTACGCCAGTAACCCTTCGCATCCATGCCGCAGCCGAACACATAGCGGTCCGGCACTTCGAAGCCGCAATAATCCGGGCGCAGCGGCTTGGCCTTCGGAATGATCTTCTCGCACAGCACCGCGCTCAGGAAGCGCTTCGCGCCCATCGCGAGAATGCGGTCGCGGATTGCGGCCATCGTCTCGCCTTCGTCGAGAATGTCGTCGAGCACCAGCACGACGCGGTCTTTCACCGACTCCGCCGGCGCCACGCGCCACTGCATCTCGTTGCCGCCCTTGGTGGTGTTGCGGTAGCGGGTCAGGTGGATGTAGTCGAACTCGAGCGGAAAATCGAGATGCGGCAACAGCATGCCGGTGAACACCGCCGCGCCGCCCATGACCGACAGCACGAGCGGAAAGTCCTCGCTCATCTCGCTGCGGATGGCGGCCGCCATGCCGCTGATCGACGCGTTGACGTCGTCGGCCGAAACGATTTCTTCGGAGTGGCTAAAAATGTGGAGGGCTTCTTCGCGGTTCATGACGTCTGACGGGCGGTGACTGTATACATAGTGTGAGTGAGGACGGCGGCGCGCGGTACAGAATAAACCCGCACAAAGCGGGAGTCGGCCCAGCGGAGTCAGGGGCGCGTTCCGTGGTTCATGCGCGGAACGCGCGTCGCCGTCTTGCTAAAGCTTAGCGCATGCCGGGCAACATGCCCTTCATGCCGCGCATCATCTTTTGCAGATTGCCGCCTTTGAGCTTTTTCATCATGGTGCGCATCTGGTCGTACTGATTCAGCATGCGGTTGACTTCCTGCACCTGCACGCCCGCGCCGGCGGCAATACGGCGCTTGCGCGTGGCCTTGATCAGGTCCGGCTTGGCGCGCTCCTGCGGCGTCATGGAATTGATGATGCCTTCCATGCGGCGCATCTGCTTCTCGGCCTGGCCCATGTTGGCGCCCGCGGCGGCTTGCTGGAACTGCGCGGGCAGCTTGTCCATCAGCGACGAGAGGCCGCCCATGCCCTTCATTTGCGTGAGCTGCGCGCGGAAATCGTTCAGATCGAAGTCGCCGCCCTTCTTGACCTTGTCGGCGAGCTTCTGCGCGGCCTGCACGTCCACGCCGCGTTGCGCTTCTTCGACGAGGGCGAGAATGTCGCCCATGCCGAGAATCCGGTTCGCCATGCGATCCGGGTAGAAGACTTCGAGGCCGTCGAGCTTTTCCGCGACGCCGACGAACTTGATCGGCTTGCCGGTGACGTGACGCACGGAGAGCGCCGCGCCGCCGCGCGAGTCGCCGTCGAGCTTGGTGAGGACCACGCCGGTGAGCGGCAGCGCGTCGCTAAACGCCTTGGCGGTGTTGACCGCGTCCTGACCGAGCATCGCGTCGACCACGAACAGCGTTTCCGCCGGCTTCAGCGTGTGATGAAGCGCGGTGATTTCCTGCATCATCGCTTCGTCGATACCGAGACGGCCGGCCGTGTCGACCAGCAGCACGTCGTGATAGTGGCGCTTGGCCCAATCCACTGCGGCGCGCGCGATGTCGACCGGTTTCTGGTCCGGTTCCGACGGGAAGAAATCCGCGCCGACCTGCTCGGTCACCGTCTTCAACTGCGCGATCGCGGCAGGGCGGTAAACGTCGCACGACACGGTCAGTACTTTTTTCTTGTACTTCTCGCGCAGCAGCTTGGCGAGCTTGCCGACGGTGGTGGTTTTACCCGCGCCCTGCAGACCCGCCATCAGAATGACGGCCGGCGGTGTGACGGCGAGATTGAGCTCGACCGCCTTGCCCTCGTAGTCGCCGCCGATGATCGCGGTCAACTCGCGCTGCACCACGCCGACGAGCGCCTGGCCCGGCGAGAGACTGCTGATGACTTCCTCGCCGAGCGCCTTTTCCTTCACCTTGGCGATGAACTCGCGCACGACGGGCAGCGCCACGTCGGCCTCGAGCAGCGCGAGACGCACCTCGCGCAGCATTTCCTGGGTGTTCGCCTCGGTGAGCCGGGCTTCGCCGCGCAGCGTCTTGACGACGCGCGCCATCCGTTGAGTCAGATTGTCGAGCATGGGGAGCGATGAACAGTGCGGCCGGAGCGGGCGCGATGCAGGAGACGTCGCGGAGCAGGGGCCTAGTGTAAACTTCGAATATGGATATTGTACTGTATGCCCTCACTGCGCTCCTCTACGGCGGTCTAGCCGTGGCCGGCTGGCGCTCGCACCGGCACGCCGCGTTGCGTCCCATGCTCGAAAGCGTGCCGCCGGTGCCTGCCGCAGCGGCGCCGTCGGCTGCTTCGGGCATGAGCGGCTCGGGCCGCGCGCTGCTGTTCGTGGCGCTGCTCGCCCACGGCGTGCTGCTGCACACCACCATCTTCCCGCAGAACGCGATGGTGTTCGGTTTCGCGTTCGCGCTGTCGGCCATGTTCTGGCTCGGCGCCGGCATCTACTGGATAGAGAGCTTTTTCTTTCCGCTCGACGGCCTGCGTCTGCTGGTCCTGCCGCTCGCCTGCGTCGCCTCGTTGTTGCCGCTCGCATTCAACGGCGTGCGCGTGCTGCCGTATTCGGCCGCGCCGATGTTCAAGCTGCACTTTCTTATTGCCAACATCGCCTACGGTTTGTTTGCGATCGCGGCGCTGCACGCGATTCTGATGCTGCTCGTCGAACGGCGTCTGCATGCCATGCGCGGCGGCATGGCGCAGCGGCACGCGGCTGCGGCGGGCAACGGCTGGCTGTCGAGCTGGCTCGATACGCTGCCGCCGCTCCTCACGCTGGAGAAGCTGCTGTTCCGTTTGATCGGCGCGGGTTTCGTCCTGCTGACGTTGACGCTGGTGTCGGGCATTCTGTTCAGCGAGCAACTGGTCGACCGCGCATTGCAGCTCGATCACAAGACCGTGTTCGCGATTCTTTCCTGGGTGATGTTCGGCGCGCTGCTGACTGCGCGCAAAGTTTCCGGCTGGCGCGGCCGTGCGGCATTGCGCTGGGTGCTGGCGTCGTTCGTCGCGCTGTTGCTGGCGTACGTCGGCAGCCGTTTTGTTTTCGAGGTGCTGTTGCACCGAGCTGTAGTGTGAGCGTGTCCCATGCGACAAATATTTCTGCTGATCCTGTTGTTCATCGTCGGCCAGTGGCTGGTGAAGGCGCTGCGTCGTCATGACGCGCAGGCGTCTCAGCGCAGCGGCGCGAACGGCGCCGCGGGCGCCAAAGGTGCGGATGGCGCGGCTGGTCCGAACGGCGGCGCGCGCTCTGCCGCGCCGGCGCAACTCCCCGAGCCGATGATCCGTTGCGTCGAATGCGGCGTGCACGCGCCGAAGAGCGATTCGGTGGTGGTGGCCGGGCAGCCGTTCTGCAGCGCCGCGCACGCGCAGCGTCACGGCGCGCGACCCACGGGCCGCGACGCTCGATGAGCGTCGCGTTCACCGTCGATGCCGACGGTTGGGTCGCCGCCGCACGCAAACTGCCATCGCCGAATTTCGAAGCGCGGCCCGAAGCGGCCGTGCCGACGCTGATCGTGGTTCACAACATCAGCCTGCCGCCCAACGAATTCGGCGGCACCGCGATCGCCGAACTGTTCCTCAATACGCTCGATTGCGACGCCCATCCCTACTACGACTCACACCTGCGCGGCGTGCGGGTGTCGGCGCATTTCGTGATCCATCGCGACGGCGCGCTCGAACAGTTCGTGTCGTGCAACGAGCGCGCGTGGCACGCCGGGCCGTCGAATTTTTTCGGCCGCGAGCGCTGCAATGACTTCTCGATCGGCATCGAGTTGGAGGGCAGCGACACCACGCCTTTCGAAGCGGCTCAATACCACACGCTCGGTGCCCTGGTGAGCGCGCTCAAGGCTCGCTATCCGGTCGAAGCGCTCGCTGGTCACTCGGACATCGCCCCCGGTCGCAAGACCGATCCAGGGCCGCATTTCGAATGGCAGCGTCTGCAGCGCGACACCTCGCTCGACGCTCGGTATTTCCCCTATCTCAAGTTTTCCAAAACGCCGTAACGGCTCTTCGCGCGACTTCGCGTGATGCGAGGAGAGCAAGGCGCCGCCTTGTTCTCCGAGGAGTCGAGTTCGCGCCGCGCCAGGCAAAAGTCAAGACTTCGAGAGCAAATAAAACGATTTGACCTGTCTCGAATCTCCACTATACTTGGTGCCACAAATCCAGTTGTGCACTATATCTTGTGTTGCTCTGTGCATAACCATGTGCATAACCGTGTGATAAGCGCGTGCACAACTGGGTGAATAAGTCAGCGGCGTCCGCTCTCCGAGCACGGCGCCGCAAGCATTTCAGGCAGCGAAAAAATATTCCTGTGGCGTGGCCGGAGAGACCACCGGCGGCATCCAGAAGCATTCAGGAAAGGGGCTTAGCAAGTGATCGCGACATACACGATGAAGACCGTTATCAATTCGAACCAGGCTTCATCGCATTCGCATCCCGCCAGCCGGCTCAGCCGGTCCCTTTCCTGCACCCCATCGCTTGCGCACGCGGCGGCGCAGCGTTCGTTTTAATCCGCGGACATTCCCGCAACATTTCCAGGACCAGGAGCTTTGCACATGCAAACCACCGACAACGTGACGACCCGGTACGAGGGCTCACCGACTGGCCAGGCCTTCGGCCAGGCACAAGGCGCACAAGCGCTCGCGCCGCAAGCGACCTTCGCCGACTACAAGGTGATCCGCCGTAACGGCAGCGTCGTGTCGTTCGAACCGTCGAAAATCGCCATCGCCGTGACGAAGGCATTTCTGGCCGTAAACGGTGGTCAAGGCGCCGCCTCGGCGCGTGTGCGCGAACTGGTCGAGCAACTCACGCAGAACGTGGTGCGCGCACTCGTGCGCAGCCGCCCGAACGGCGGCACGTTCCATATCGAAGACATTCAGGATCAGGTCGAACTCGCGCTGATGCGCGGCGGCGAGCACAACGTCGCGCGTGCGTACGTGCTGTATCGCGAGAAGCGCACGCAGGCTCGCGGTCACGACGACCAGATCGTCGCGAACACGCCGGGTCTGAACGTGACGGACAACGGCGTCACGCGTCCGCTGGACATGGCCGCGCTGCGCGGCATCATCGAGTCCGCCTGCGCGAACCTGGGCGACGCGGTGAACGCCGATCCGATCATCGCGGAAACGGTCAAGAATCTGTACGACGGCGTGCCGATGAGCCAGGTCTACGACTCGGCGATCCTGGCTGCCCGCACGATGATCGAAAAAGACCCGGCTTATAGCCAGGTCACCGCGCGCATCCTGCTGCACACGATCCGCCGCGAGATCCTCGAAGAAGAAGTCACGCAAGCCGAAATGGGCGAGCGTTACGCCGAATACTTCCCGCAGTTCATCAAGCGCGGCGTGCAAGCCGAGCTGCTCGACGACAAGCTGCTGCAGTTCGACCTGAAGCGCCTCGGTGCCGCACTCGACAACAACCGCGACCTGCAATTCGGCTACCTCGGCCTGCAGACGCTGTATGACCGCTACTTCCTGCATCACGACAACGTCCGCATCGAAATGCCGCAGGCATTCTTTATGCGTGTCGCGATGGGTCTGTCGCTGAACGAGATCGACCGTGAAGCGCGCGCGATCGAGTTTTACAACGTGCTGTCGAGCTTCGACTTCATGTCGTCCACGCCCACGCTGTTCAACTCGGGTACGCGCCGCTCGCAACTGTCGTCGTGCTATCTGACAACGGTGGACGACGACCTCGACGGCATCTACGAAGCGCTGAAGGAAAACGCGCTGCTGTCGAAGTTCGCCGGCGGTCTGGGCAACGACTGGACGCGCGTGCGTGCGCTCGGTTCGCACATCAAGGGCACCAACGGCAAGTCGCAAGGCGTCGTGCCGTTCCTGAAAGTGGTCAACGACACGGCAGTGGCCGTGAACCAGGGCGGCAAGCGCAAGGGCGCGGTGTGCGCGTACCTGGAATCGTGGCACCTGGACATCGAAGAATTTCTCGAGCTGCGCAAGAACACCGGCGACGACCGTCGTCGCACGCACGACATGAACACGGCGAACTGGATTCCGGACCTGTTCATGAAGCGCGTGATGGAAGGCGGCGACTGGACGCTGTTCTCGCCGTCCACCTGCCCGGATCTGCACGACCTGTTCGGCGCCGATTTCGAGAAGGCTTACACGGCTTACGAAGACAAGGTCGCGCGCGGCGAGATCAAGCTGTTCAAGAAGATCCCGGCGGCGCAACTGTGGCGCAAGATGCTGGGCATGCTGTTCGAAACCGGCCACCCGTGGATCACGTTCAAGGATCCGTGCAATGTGCGCTCGCCGCAACAGCACGTCGGCGTTGTCCACTCGTCGAACCTGTGCACGGAAATCACGCTGAACACCAGCGACGCGGAAATCGCCGTCTGCAATCTGGGCTCGGTGAACCTCGTCGCTCACTTGAAGGAGCAGGCCGACGGCACGCTGGTGCTCGACCACGACAAGTTGAAGCGCACGGTCAGCGTGGCTATGCGCATGCTCGACAACGTGATCGACATCAACTACTACGCGGTCGCCAAGGCGCGTAACTCGAACCTGAAGCACCGTCCGGTAGGCATGGGCATCATGGGCTTCCAGGACTGCCTGCATCTGCTGCGCACGCCGTACGCGTCGGAAGAAGCGGTCAAGTTCGCCGACACGTCGATGGAAGCGGTTTGCTACTACGCTTACTACGCGTCGACGGAACTGGCGCAGGAGCGCGGCCGTTACTCCAGCTACCGTGGCTCGCTGTGGGATCGCGGCATCCTCCCGCAAGACTCGGTGAAGCTGCTGGCCGACGCGCGCGGCGGTTACGTGGAAGTCGATTCGAGCGAGTCGATGGACTGGACCGAACTGCGTTCGCGTATCGCCCAGTACGGCATGCGCAACTCGAACTGCGTGGCGATCGCGCCGACGGCGACGATCTCGAACATCATCGGCGTGTCGGCCTGTATCGAACCGACGTTCCAGAACCTGTATGTGAAGTCGAATCTGTCGGGCGAATTCACGGTGGTCAACGACTACCTGGTGCGCGACCTGAAGGCGCGCGGCCTGTGGGACGAAGTGATGGTCGCCGACCTGAAGTACTTCGACGGCACGCTCTCGCGCATCGACCGCATTCCGGCCGACCTGCGCGCGATCTACGCCACGGCGTTCGAAGTCGATCCGAAGTGGCTGGTCGAAGCGGCATCGCGTCGTCAGAAGTGGATCGACCAGGCGCAGTCGCTGAACATTTACATGGGCGGCGCATCGGGTAAGAAGCTCGACGAGATCTACAAGCTCGCCTGGGTGCGCGGCTTGAAGACCACGTACTACCTCCGCACGATGGCGGCGACCCACGTCGAGAAATCGACGGTGGCGCACGGCGCGCTGAACGCGGTGAGTTCGGGTGGCGGCGAAGGTTCGGGCGGTGCTGCGGGTGGCGCGGCCGGTGGCTTCGGTGCGAACAACGGCGCGGCTGGTGGTGCCGCGGGTGGCTTTCAGGCTGCAGCGGCCACGCCAGCAGTCGCGGTTGAAGCAGCGCCGGAAGCGGATGGTCCGGTGTGCATGATGCGTCCGGGCGACCCTGGCTTCGACGAGTGCGAAGCTTGCCAATAAGAAGCATGCAGGTAGCAGGATCGCTGCTTGCTGACTGCTTGTAGGTAATGACCCGCATGCAGCGAGCAGCGAAGCTGATGGAAGTGAAGCAGAAGTGAAGTCGATGAGCGGCGCGGCGAGTGAAATTCGAAGCGCTGTTCATCGCAACGCGACGCGACGCGACGTAGTGAAGCAGAGCAGGTCGCTGACTTCGTGACGCGGTCATCGTGGCCCGATCAATCGGCAATCAGCAGTCGGCAGCACCAGACGAAGCGCGCGACACAGTGCGCGCAGCAAACGCTTCGATCGATGGGTCGATCAACGCAGCCGGCCCGATGCATCGCTCGACATGGCATTGAACTTCACCTCGCCGGCACTGACGAACAGACAAGTGCGAGGCAAATGCGAAGCAAGCGCGGACCATCGCGACGAGCAACGCGAGTGAGCAGTCAGCAGTCGCAAGACGCTACAGGCACGCTCCGCAATACAGATAGATAGAGCAGCGAAACGTCGCATCGACACGTTGCTCTCGAGCTCGCGAAGCACCTCGGCGACACACGTTCAACGCGCTTCACATGAGGTGATGCACACACTCCGTTGAACAAAGTGTTGTATGAACGTAGCAACGCGAATCGAAAACAGGATTTTTCGTGAGCGAACTCTTTTATCGCTCGTGAAAAGATGGTACAAACCGTTCTAAATTGATGGTGACATTTATGCTCAACTGGGATGACGAGATCACTGCCGTAACTCCCTCGAGCGCTACGCAACAGAATGTGTTGCGCAACGCTGCGGGATCGGCTGTCGGTTCGCAAGTCGGAACGCGTTCCGCTCCTCATGCTCCCTCGGCTCAAGACGTCTTCGCGAACGACATGGCTGTCGCTCCCGTCGCTCATGTGACCCACGCTGCTGCTGAAACGGCTGCCGTTTCCGAAGCGCGAGTCAACGTCGCCGACAAGCGCATCATCAACGGCCAGACCGACGTCAATCAGTTGGTGCCGTTCAAATACAAGTGGGCCTGGGAAAAGTATCTGGCGGGTTGCGCCAACCATTGGATGCCGCAAGAAGTGAACATGTCGCGCGACATCGCCCTCTGGAAAGACCCGAACGGTCTGACCGAAGACGAGCGCCGCATCGTCAAGCGCAACTTGGGCTTCTTCGTGACGGCCGACTCCCTTGCCGCCAACAATATCGTGCTGGGCACCTACCGCCACATCACGGCGCCCGAATGCCGGCAGTTCCTGCTGCGCCAGGCGTTCGAAGAGGCGATCCACACGCACGCCTACCAATACATCGTCGAGTCTCTGGGTCTCGACGAGGGCGAAATCTTCAACGCGTATCACGAGGTCTCCTCGATCCGCGCGAAAGACGAATTCCTGATTCCGTACATCAATGTGCTGACCGATCCGGGTTTCCAGACCGGCACGCTCGAAACCGACCAGACGCTGCTGCGCTCGCTGATCGTGTTCGCCTGTGTGATGGAAGGCCTCTTCTTCTACGTCGGCTTTACGCAAATCCTGGCGCTGGGTCGCCAGAACAAGATGACCGGCGCGGCGGAACAGTACCAGTACATCCTGCGCGACGAGTCGATGCACTGCAACTTCGGCATCGACCTGATCAACCAGATCAAACTCGAAAACCCGCAACTCTGGACGGCTGAGTTCCGCGCGGAAATCCGCGAGATCTTCCAGCAAGCGGTCGAACTCGAATATCGTTACGCAGAAGACACGATGCCGCGCGGGGTGCTCGGCCTCAATGCGTCGATGTTCAAGAGCTATCTGCGCTTCATCTGCAACCGCCGTTGCCAGCAGATCGGTCTCGATCCGCTGTACCCGAACGAGGAAAACCCGTTCCCGTGGATGAGCGAGATGATCGACCTGAAGAAGGAACGCAACTTCTTCGAGACGCGAGTGATCGAATATCAGACTGGCGGCGCGCTGACCTGGGAGTGATCCGGGTTCGTACCGCAGATGCATTCATCGATGGGGATGCCGCCGGCTTAGGCCGCGGCAATTTTGGCTAGGAGCAGAATCGCCTGATGCAAAGCATGCCCGGTGCGCCGCGTGCCTTCGCGGCCCACAACTATGACAGGCACTTTGCGAACCCTTCAGTGGGATGGGCAAACTTCCCCCCGGAAAAAGTCGCTGGCGTCGTTGCCGGCGGCTCGATCAAGCAATTGCCGGCGTCGAGCTTTCACGCCGAACAGATCTGGCGCGCGGTGCCTTTTGGCACGGCGCGCCTTACCGCATTCATTAGCGTAAGCGCGCAGCACCTGCGTACGCCGATGAATAGCCCGCTTCGTAGCGCGCGCCCTGAGAAGCGTCCGCGGGAAGCGGGTTTTGACGAAGGGTGTAGTTTGAACTGACTCTCATCTGAAAACCTGAAGGAGAAAATGATGGCAACTGCAAAAAAAGCCGCCGCTAAGAAACCCGCAGCCAAGAAGGTCGCAGCAAAGAAGGCTGCTCCGGCTAAGAAAGCTGCTCCGGCAAAGAAAGTCGCTGCCAAGAAAGTGGCAGTGAAGAAGGTTGCAGCGAAGAAGGCAGCACCGGCCAAGAAGGTTGCAGCGAAGAAAGCTGCTCCGGCCAAGAAGGCTGCTGCCAAGAAAGTCGCAGTGAAGAAGGTTGCGGCTAAGAAGGCTGCACCGGCTAAGAAAGCCGCTGTGAAGAAGGTTGCAGCAAAGAAGGCAGCGCCGGCCAAGAAGGCTGCAGCGAAGAAGGCTGCGCCTGCTAAGAAGGCTGCTGCCAAGAAGGCTGCGCCTGCGAAAAAGGCTGCTGCTAAAAAGGCTGCGCCCGCGAAAAAGGCTGCCGCTAAAAAGGCTGCGCCTGCCAAGAAGGCTGCCGCGAAGAAAGCCGCTGCTCCTGCCAAGAAGGCTGCCCCTGCGAAGAAGGCTGTCGCCAAGAAGGCGGCTCCCGCACCCGCAGCGACTTCTGTCTCGAGCGCACCGGCGGCGACGGTGAAGACCGCGCTGAACCCGGCAGCGGCATGGCCGTTCCCGACGGGCAGCCGTCCGTAAGCTGGACGACGAGCGGTAGAAGTACTTCGACACGTCGCATGATGTGTCCGATGATCGAGTAGCGCTTGAGTAGCGTGGTGAGCGCTACTCGGTCAGTCCCGTTGCCGGTTTCCGGTGACGGGATTTTTTTTGCCCTGAGAAACCACCCGGCGAGAAACGTACAGGCGAAAAAAAACGCATGCACAGGGGAGGGCATGCGTGTGAGGTCGTCGCGGCGGCAGACAGCCTCGCCGCGCGAGAGGGGAAACTTAGTGCGTGACGCGCGTGACGCCGCCGCTGGAAAGCAATCGCACACGCTCGCCGGCGCGGAAGATCTCGCCGGTGGAGCTTTGCGTGATGGCGCGCATGTCGCCGTTATCGAGCCGGACCGTGATCTCGAGACCGTCGTGCACCGCGACGCCGTTCTCAACCGCGTTGCCGGCCACCGCACCCGCCAGACCGCCGATGATGCCCGTGACAATCGCGCCGGTGCCGCCGCCGATCCTGCTGCCGGCCACCGCACCCAAGGCGCCGCCACCGATCGCGCCGAGACCGCTCGGCTGGCCGTTGTTCGAACTGATCTTCACGGCGCGCACGCTATCCACCGTGCCCATACGAACCGTTTCTTCACGCTGTGCCTGCGACGCCGTGTAGACGTCCGCGGAACTGCTGTTGTACGCACACCCCGACATGGCCAGCGAACCGGCAATCAAGGCGGCCACGACCAGGCGACTCGTTGTTCTCATTCCCTAAACTCCCGTAGCTCTCGGTATTACGGCAGGTCGTATCCGAACGCCTGCTTGAACCGCTCGTTGATCTCGGCCCGGCTGGGCGCGTAATTTTGCGGGCCCTGATGTTCGATCTTCAGCGCGCCCATCAGGCTCGCGAGACGCCCGGTGGTGGCCCAGCCAAGCTTGTTCTCGATGCCGTACAGCAAGCCGCCGCGGAACGCGTCGCCGCAACCTGTCGGGTCGAGCACTTGCTGCGCCTTCACCGCCGGAATCTCTTCGATGCCGCCCGCGTGATGGATCTGCGCGCCATGCTCGCCGAGCGTGACGATCAGCGCCTCGACCTTGCCGGCGATCTCTTCGATCGACCAACCCGTCTTGTTGCTCACCAGTTTGGCTTCGTAATCATTGACCGCTACATAAGTGGCGAGTTCAATCATGCGCCGCAGCGACTCGCTGTCGAAGAGCGGCAAGCCCTGACCTACGTCAAAGATATACGGGACGCCCGCGGCCGCAAGATGCTCGGCGTGCTGGACCATGCCGTCGTAGCCATCCGGCCCGACGATGCCGAGCGTGATGCCCTTGGCCTCGTCCGCGCGATTCAGATGCGACTGCATCATCGCGCCCGGGTGGAACGCGGTGATCTGATTGTTTTCCAGGTCGGTGGTGATCATCGCCTGCGCCGTGTACGTGTCCGGCACCACCAGCACGCTCTCCGTCGACAGCCCGAGTTGCTCGAAGCGGTCCATGTAGAGCTGCGCGTCGACCGAGCCGAGCGTGCCCATGATGCGCGCGTCGCCGCCCAGCAGATGCAGCGAATACGCGATGTTTCCCGCGCAGCCGCCGAACTCGCGGCGCATGGTCGGCACGAGAAAGCTCACGTTCAGGATGTGGACCTGCTCCGGCAGGATGTGCTCCCGGAACCGGCCTTCGAAAGTCATGATGTTGTCGTAGGCGAGCGAGCCGCAAATCAGCGTAGCCAAGGCGAGCGTTCCTGTAAAAACGATAGAGAGAATGGGCGCGACGATGTGACAGCGCCGCGCATGAAGCGCGGCGCCGGGTTCGTGCGCGAAGGTGTTACTTCAGCGCGGCGAGGGCTGCGTCGTAGTTCGGTTCGTTCTTGATTTCGCCGACCAGTTCAGCGTGAACGACCTTGTCGTTCTCGTCGACCACCACCACGGCGCGTGCCGTCAGGCCGGTCAGCGGGCCGCTCGTCACGTCGACGCCGTAGGCTTGCGCGAACTCATGGCCGCGGAACGTGGACGCCGTGACGACGTTCTCGATGCCTTCGGTCGTGCAGAAGCGCGAGGCGGCGAACGGCAGGTCGCCCGACACGACGATCACGGCCGTGTTGGTCAGCTTGGCGGCGGCTTCGTTGAACTTGCGGGTCGAGGTGGCGCAGGTCGGCGTGTCGAGGCTCGGGACAATGTTCAGCACTTTGCGCTTGCCGGCGAAGTCGGCGAGCGACACCGGCTTCAGATCCTTGCCGACCAGCGAGAAAGCGGGAGCCGCCTGGCCCACGGACGGGAACGTGCCGGCTACTTCGATCGGGTTACCACCCAGCGTGACTTGACTCATGTTGTCGTGCTCCGAAAATTCGTCAGGATTGACGGTGAACGCGCCCGGTCGGTGCCAGGCGCGCGGGAAAGCGTTACGGATAAAAAATCTGTACGCGGAAATTGGAAGCGACCGCATTGCCCGTGTCGAGATGCACGATCATGGTCTGGGTCGTATGCGCGGGCAGGCCGGCCGCGATCTGCGTGCCGGGCGGAACGTAGTCTTGCGGCCACAGCACGCGGCGCACCGCGACGTTGTTCTGGTCGTCGAGCAGCGTGAGTTCGATGGCCGGATAGGCGAGCGCGATATTGAAGCGATTGCGCAGCGGCATCTTTAGTTCGAGCTTGTGCGGACCGTCGATCTGCCGCAGATCGGATGGTTCGACCTGCAAGCCGTCGATGTCGTGCGGCGGCGTGACCTGGCATCCGAGCGTCAGGCAGGCCTTCGCATAGAGCGTCTGCGAGCGCGGGAAATACACCATCACCGTTTCGCGTTGCCACCAGGCGAGCTGCGCGAGCAGCGCGATAATCAACAGCGCCGCCGCCACCGAGCCGGCGATGATCCAGCCCATGCGCCGCGGTTCGGCCGGGCGGGTTTCGCGCACCACGGGGAAAGGATCGGGGCCGTCGTTGACGGGCTGCACGGAGAAGGGTTCGCCGCTGGCGGAGATTGGGCCGGTGGCGGCGGGGCCGGCAGGGGAAAAGGGCGCCGCGGCTGCTCCTGCAGCCGCGCCAGTTGCGCCTGCTACACGTGGTTCGGCCGCGCCTACTCTAGGCGCACCTACACTGGCCGCGCCTAAGTCGGCCGCACCTAAGCCGGCCGCACCTAAGCCGGCCGCACCTAAGCCGGCCGCGCCTAAGCCGGCCGCGCCAAAACGCGGTTCATTGTCAGGAATGCCATACAAGGTAGCCGGCTCGTCCAGAACCGGCTCTTCGAGCGGTTCGCTTGGCACCGGGTCGGGAGCCCGCTCGGTCTTGTGCCAGACACGCGGCGCTTCGGTATCTTCCTCGGGCGGGTCCAGGTGATATGCGAACGGGTCGAGCGGCGCGTCCGCGAGCAGTGGTTCATCGTCGGGAGGAAGCGCTGCGTTGGGTGCGCCGGGCGGCAGTTCGGGCTCCGCGGCATGGCGCGGCGTGACGGCGACGCCCGCGCCGGTCGAGACCGGCGAGAGCGGCACATTGCCGGCGTTGTGCCGCAGACTGTTGTCGATGGCGGCGTCGGGCGCGGCCGCCCACGGGTCCCAGGCTTCGGCGCTGAAGTCGGGGCCTTTCGGCCGCACGCCCGAGAGCGCTTCTATCGCCGCAGCCGCGGCGACCGGTTTCGCGGTGGAAAAATCACCGCCTTCGCTGATGTCGAACAGGCTGCTCGATGCATCGAATACTTCATGGCAATGTCCGCAGCGCACGAGGCCGCGGCGCAGCGCAAGCTGTTCCGTTTGCAGACGAAAGACGGTTTCGCAGAAGGGGCAACGCGTCGCCAGGAGCATATTGAGCCGGTGAGCCGGAAGGCCGTTGGTTGGACAATACGCCTTATTCTAATGGCTTTCGCGACGCGTTCCCGACAGGCATACCCAACCTTCGTGTTCGCGCCATACGCTGATGTCGATCCACCGTGAGTAGACCTGCGCGACCTCGTCCGCTTGCCGCGCCAGAATGCCGGACAGCGCGATCTTGCCGCCCGGCTTGACCTTCGACGTGAGCATCGAGGCCATCAGTTTGAGCGGGTTGGAGAGAATATTGGCGACCACGATATCGAACTCGCCGGTCGGGCATTCGTCGGGCAGGCCGTAGATGACTTCCGCGCGGTTGCGCTCGCTATTGTGACGCGCCGACTCGACCGCTTGCGGATCGATGTCGATGCCGTACACGGGATTCGCGCCGCACTTTTTCGCGAGGATCGCGAGGATGCCGGAGCCGCAGCCGTAATCGAGCACGGACTGCTCGGGCTGCACCGACTGCTCCAGCCACTCCATGCAAAGCCGCGTGGTGGGGTGGCTGCCGGTGCCGAAGGCGAGCCCCGGATCCAGCTCCAGCACCAGTGCTTCGGGGTCCGGCGCATCGTGCCACGACGGCACGACCCAGATGCGTTCGCCGATCTTGATCGGATCGAACTGGGACTGCGTGAGCCGCACCCAATCCTGATCTTCGACTTCTCGCACGGTGAACGACGGCGCCGCCGGCAGGCCGATTTGATTGGCTGCGGCGGTAAGCAACACAGCAGGCTCGTGCTCCGGCGCGAGCAGCGCGATCACGCGCGAACGCTGCCACGCCGTGCGATCCGGCGTGAGACCGGGTTCGCCGAACAGCGGCTGCTCGTCGGGCGTGTCGGCGTCCGCATCTTCAACCGACACGGACAACGCGCCCAACTCGAGCAGCGCGTCGGAGAATTCCTCCGCGTGCTCGCGTGCCAGCTCGGCGATCAGTTCCCGGTAGCTCATGAGTTACGCTTCTTCCGGCGCGGCCTGCAGCTTCGCGGCCAACCGGTTTTCGAGGTAGTGAATGCTGGTGCCGCCTTCGACGAATTTCGCGTCCAGCATCAGTTCGCGGTGCAGCGGGATGTTGGTCTGAATGCCTTCCACCACCATCTCCGACAACGCGATGCGCATGCGCTTGATCGCCTGTTCGCGCGTCGCGCCGTAAGCGATCAGCTTGCCGATCATCGAATCATAGTTCGGCGGCACGAAATAGCCATTGTAGGCATGCGAGTCGACACGAATGCCGGGGCCGCCCGGCATGTGCCACGACGTCAACCGGCCCGGCGACGGAATGAACTTGAACGGATCTTCAGCATTGATCCGGCATTCGATCGCGTGACCCTTGAACACGATGTCGCGCTGACGGAAGGCGAGCTTCTCGCCGGCCGCGATGCGGATCTGTTCCTGCACGATGTCGACGCCCGTGATCAGCTCCGTGACCGGATGCTCGACCTGCACGCGCGTGTTCATTTCGATGAAGTAGAACTCGCCGTTTTCGTACAGGAATTCGAACGTACCCGCGCCGAGATAGCCCATCTTCTTGCAGGCGTCCGCGCAACGATCGCCGATGCGGTCGATCAAGCGGCGCGCGATACCCGGCGCCGGCGCTTCTTCGATCACTTTCTGGTGGCGGCGCTGCATCGAGCAGTCACGCTCGCCCAGCCAGACGGCGTTCTTGAACGAATCGGCCAGCACCTGAATTTCGATATGCCGCGGGTTCTCCAGGAATTTCTCCATGTAGACCTGCGGGTTGCCGAAGGCACGGCCGGCTTCTTCGCGCGTCATGTTGACCGCGTTGACGAGCGCTGCTTCCGTGTGGACCACGCGCATGCCGCGGCCACCGCCGCCGCCAGCCGCCTTGATGATGACCGGATAGCCGACCTGGCGAGCAATTTTCACGATCTCTTTCGGATCTTCCGGCAACGCGCCTTCCGAACCCGGCACGCAAGGCACGCCGGTTTTAATCATGGTCTGCTTGGCCGTGACCTTGTCGCCCATCATCCGGATCGTTTCCGGGCGCGGGCCGATGAAGGTGAAGCCGGACTGTTCGACACGTTCGGCGAAGTCGGCATTTTCCGAGAGGAAGCCATAGCCGGGGTGGATCGCTTCGGCGTCGGTGACTTCCGCCGCGCTGATCAGCGCGGGCATGTTCAGATAGCTCAGATTCGAAGGCGCCGGGCCGATACAGACGGCCTCGTCGGCTAGCTTCACGTACTTGGCTTCCTTGTCGGCTTCGGAATAAACGACGACCGTCTTGACGCCGAGTTCGCGGCAGGCGCGCTGGATACGAAGCGCGATCTCGCCACGATTGGCAATGAGGATTTTTTCAAACATAGCGGTTTTTCGACTCATCAATGGGCGCCGGGTTGCTCACAACGCCGGCTGCCTCAGAGGATCGGTCGCGCGCCTGGGGGAAACGGGCGCGCGGGCGGCATGCGCACAATAAAGCGCAGAGCGTGCCGCGTCAGCCGACCACGAACAGCGGTTGGCCGTACTCGACCGCCTGACCGTTTTCGACGAGGATTTCCTTTACCACGCCCGACTTGTCCGACTCGATTTCGTTGAGCAGCTTCATCGCTTCGATGATGCAGATCGTCTGGCCTTCCTTGACCGTGTCGCCCACCTGGACGAACGGGTCGGCGCCCGGCGACGGCGCGCGGTAGAAGGTGCCGACCATCGGCGAGGTCACCACATGGCCTTGCGGCGCGACGGCGGCCGGCGTGGCCGGTGCGGCTGCCGCAGCGGCCGGCGCTTCGCCGCCGATTGCCGGTGCCGGCTGCGCGTATTGCGGCGCATACGAGGCGGACGGCTGCACGTAAACCGGTGGCGCATTCTTGACGATGCGGACCTTGCCTTCGCCTTCGGTCACTTCGAGTTCGGAAATGCCGGACTCCGAGACGAGGTCGATCAGAGTTTTCAGTTTACGTAAGTCCATCAGGCAGCCCCTTTAATGCGAAAGTGCCGGCGCGTGCGCAGCCGGCGCAAATTAGACGTGTTTGGAATCAACCGCGCGACGAGCCGGCGGACAGCCGGTCGAGCGCGAATTCGAGCGCGTACAGATATCCCTTCCAGCCGAGGCCGCAAATCACGCCCTCCGCCTGGTCGGAGAAATACGAGTGATGCCGGAACGGTTCGCGACGATGCACGTTCGACAGATGAATCTCGACGAACGGGATGCCGACCCCCGCCAGTGCGTCCCGAATGGCCACGCTGGTGTGCGTGTACGCGGCGGGATTGATCAGTATGAAATCGGTTTTTTCAGTCCGCGCGGATTGGATGCGGTCCACCAGAGCGCCTTCGTGATTGCTCTGGAACGACGCGAGTTCGACGCCTGCGTCCGCTGCGCGGTCCGCCAGTGCCTGATCGATCTGCGGCAAGGTCACGCGACCGTAGACCTCGGGTTCCCGGGTGCCGAGAAGGTTGAGGTTGGGGCCGTGCAGTACCAGCAGTCGCGTCATGGTCGCTTCTTTTTCCGTGGAATTGGGCGCACTTTAGCGCTGATTAGAGAAACTTGTCTAGTTTCGCGCACATACGGATCGATGCAGTCAGCGCTTTGCGGCCGCGCTGGGCGCCCATCTTCTCTCAAATCCGCGGAATTTGCGCGTAATTTCACGCCTTCCGCGGGTAATCGAGCGTCAAAAGAATGTGAAATTTAAAGCGTATCGAGCGTCTGTTTCAGCGCTTGCGGATCGATTTGTCCTAATTTTGTCGAGCGAATGTTGCCTTTTGCGTCGATTACGACGGTAAACGGCAGCCCGCCCGCAGTATTGCCGAACGCGCGCGCGAGGTCGGCGCCGCCGAAGCCGGTGATATAGATCGGGTACGCCACTTTCACTTTCTGCAGGAATGCCTGGACGTTTTTCTCGGAATCGACGCCAAGTCCGACGAACTGGATGCCTTTTTTCGCGTAATCGCGCTGAAGCTGCGACAAAGCCGGCATTTCCTCGACACAAGGCCCGCACCACGAGGCCCAGAAGTTGACGACGATTGGGTGCCCTTTAAGCACACTTAGCGTTTGTGGCTTGCCGTCCACCGTCGTGACGGGGGCGGTCCAGAGTTGCCCGACCGCGCTCTGAGAAGAGGCTGGTTGCGCGGCGTGCGCGACTTCGTCAGCGCCGCCGTTCAGCCAGTGGTTGGCCAGTACACCGCCGCCCGCAGCGACGATGGCGACACACGCGCCCGCCAGAATCCGTCTCGTATTCATCTTGGTCAGTCTAGTTGGTTGTAGGAGCGACGTCGCTGCCGTCGAGCAGCGTCTGCACCGCCTGCAGATTTGCGCGCGCCGTGCGGCCACGCGCGTCGGCACGTACCGCGCCGCGCAGGTCGTCCGTTTCGTAGAGCGCCACGTGCACGCCGACCGGCTCCGCCTCGCGCCCTTCATTCGTGGGGCGCCACAGGAAGCTGAGCGTCTCGACATAGCCGCGGCCGGCAAAGTGCCGCGTTTCCGAGACGTCGTACTGAATGTCGGCGTTGAGAAAATAGATCGCGACTTCCTTCGGGTTGTCGCAGAACACCTGAAGGTGAATATCCGAGTGCTCGCCGGCGGTGCCGCCCAGCACCGCGCCGGTCAAATAAGGGTTGAACGGCGCAAGCCGTTCCATCCAGTCGACCGCGATGCGGCGCAGCCGCCGAAGCAGCGCGGGCTGGCTGTCGCCCTGGAACAGCGACTGATACTCGCGGATTTCTTCCTCGATCTGGTCGTTATCCGGCAGCCATTCGCCAGCAACACGGCTTTCGCCGACCACTTGCCGGGCGGCCTTGCGCTTCGCCGTGGCGTAGTCCAGACCGTCTTCGGCGATCATGCGGGCAGCCGCGATGGCGATTTCCTCGCGCACGCGCTGCGGATCGAAGTGTGATTTGCGAACCATCCCTCGATCATACTAGAGATTGACGACGGCCTTTCCTGGCGGGTCGCGCAGCGCGCCGGGCGCGGCGGCGCGGGCGAGCGTGCATAGGGCGATCGAAAGGCGTCGGTTACAATAGCGTGCTTTGCAGACGGTCGTTTCGGCCGCTCTTCTGCGCTCCCATCCCTTCCAGGAAAACACCGGGCCGCGCCCGCTTTTCTTGCCCCCTCGGGGGACCGGCGCGAAGCGCCGGATTAGTAGGGGCCCTTCCAGAAAAACGCCCGCGCGGCACGACAGGCTTATGCACATCCACATTCTCGGTATCTGCGGCACGTTCATGGGCGGTCTCGCGGTCCTCGCGCGCGGCGCGGGCCACACCGTGACGGGTTGCGACGCCGGCGTCTATCCGCCCATGAGCACGCAGCTCGAGGCGCAAGGCATTGGCCTGATTGAAGGTTACGACGCGGACCAGCTGAACGGCCTGAACGCGGACCTGTTCGTGATCGGCAATGTGGTCTCGCGCGGCAACCCGCTGATGGAGGCCATTCTCGACCGCGGCTTGCCGTACACCTCCGGCCCGCAATGGCTCGGCGAACATGTGCTGAACGGCAAATGGGTGCTGGCGGTGGCCGGCACGCACGGCAAGACGACCACCAGCTCGATGCTGACGTGGCTGCTCGAAGACGCCGGCCTCAATCCGGGTTTTCTGATCGGCGGCGTGCCGCTGAATTTCGGCGTGTCCGCGCGGCTGACCGATTCCAGCTTCTTCGTGATCGAAGCCGACGAGTACGACACGGCCTTCTTCGACAAGCGTTCCAAGTTCGTCCACTACCGGCCCAAGACCGCGGTGCTGAACAATCTCGAATTCGATCACGCCGACATCTTCCCGGATCTGGGCGCGATCGAAACGCAGTTCCATCATCTGATCCGGACCGTGCCGGGCATCGGCCGAGTGGTCACCAACGGTCGTGAAGACGCGCTCGAGCGCGTGCTGACGCGCGGCTGCTGGAGCGAAGTGGAGCGCTTCGGCGTGCAGGGCGGCTGGCAAACCCTGCCGGCGGAAGACGGCGTGCCGGTCGACGAACGTTTCGCCGTCTATCACAACAGCGAGCGCGTCGGCGTGGTCGAGTGGCAAGTGCAAGGCGAGCACAACCGCATGAACGCGCTGGCCGCGATCGCCGCCGCGCGCCATGTCGGCGTGCCGCCGGCGCAGGCCGCCCGGTCGCTGGCGAGCTTTCGCAACGTCAAGCGGCGCATGGAAGTGCGCGGCAGCGTCGACGGCGTGACTGTATACGACGACTTCGCGCATCACCCGACCGCTATCGATACGACCGTGGCCGGGCTGCGCGCCCGCGTCGGTCGCGACAACACGCGGATTCTCGCCGTGCTGGAACCGCGCTCGAACACCATGAAGCTCGGCGTGATGAAAGCGCAATTGCCGGCCAGTCTCGCCGACGCCGACCTCGTATTCGGCTACGGCGCACCGAGCGGCCGCGACGCGCTCGGCTGGAATCTCGGCGAGGCGCTCGCGCCGCTCGGCGGCAAGGCGCAGGCTTTCGACAATCTCGACGCGCTGGTCAAAGCGGTGGTCCACGCAGCGCGCCCCGGCGACCAGATTCTGGTGATGAGCAACGGCGGCTTCGGCGGCGTGCATCAGAAACTGCTGGAAGCCCTTTCCGCGCGAGGCGCTTCGTGATCCTTTATCTGCACGGTTTTCGCTCGTCACCCAATTCGTTCAAGGCGCGCGTGCTGGCGGCACGGCTCGTCGAACTCGGCCGCAGTGACGAATGGTGCTGTCCGATGTTGCCGGTTTCGCCGTTCGAGACCGTGGCGCTCGCCGAATCGCTGGTGGCCGCGGCCCAGCCGAAAAACGTCACGCTGATCGGCAGTTCGCTCGGCGGCTATTTCGCCACGCATCTGGCTGAAAAGCACGGCTGGCCGGCGGTGCTGCTGAACCCGGCGGTCGTGCCGCAGCGCGATCTGAGCGCCTATCTCGGCGAGCAGCCGTTGTGGCATGGCGGCGGCAGCATCGTCGTCGAGCCGCATCATCTGGATGAGTTGCGCGCGCTCGGCGTCGCCGCGATCACGCGGCCCGAACGCTATTATTTGATGGCCGCCACCGGCGACGAGGTGCTCGACTACCGCGAAATGCTCGCGCACTATCCCGGCGCACGGACTACGCTGATCGAAGGGAGCGACCACGCGATCAGCGAGTTCGCGCAATATGTCGACGACGTGCTGGCCTTTTGCGACGCGGAAGACGTCGAGCCGCCGGCGCCGCGCGAAGCCGCTTGAGGTCGCAATAAGTCAGCTCACGCCGGGCGTTCCGGCAGCTCGGCAGTTGCCGCGCATCATGATTCATGCCGCAGGCGCGCGCGTACCGCGCCGCGGATCCACTACCACGAACACGTTGCCGTGCCGCGCACGCAATGACCGATCGCTGAACCAGATCGGGCGCGCCGGCAGATGCAAGTCAGAACGAGAGTATTGAGTGAACGTTTTCTTCGAGGAATCGGGCAGTTTCAAGGCCGGCAGCGTGCTGTCGCGCCAGGGCGATGCTTTTCAGGTCGAGCTGCCGGGCGGCCGGCGCGCCAAGGTGCGCGCGAAAGACGTGCTGATCGAATTCGACAAGCCGAGCGCGGCCGAGCTGATGCAGCAGGCCGACGCCGCCGCGCAGGAGATCGATCTGGACTTCCTGTGGGAGTGCGCGCCTGACGACGAATTTCCGTTCGCGACGCTCGGCGCCGAATATTTCGGCGAAGGCTTCGGGTCGATCGAGCGCGCCGCGCTGGTGTTGCGCATGCATGGCTCGCCGGTGTACTTCCGCCGCAAGGGCCGCGGCATGTATCAGCGCGCGCCGCAGGAACAACTGAAGATGGCGCTCGCCGGCCTCGAGCGCAAGCGCCAGCAGGCACTCGTGCAGGCCGGCTACGAAGACGAGCTGAAAGCCGGCCGTCTGCCGGAAGCCTTCACCGGCAGCAAGGCGCTGGGGCTGTTGACCAGGCCGGACAAGAACACGATCGAGTACAAGGCGCTCGAAGGCGCGGCAGCGGCGCGCGGTATTTCGCAAGCGCGTCTGATGCTGGAAAACGGCGCCATTCCGTCGGCGCGTGCGCTGCACGAAGCGAAATTCCTCTCTGAGTTTTTCCCGCACGGCACGGGCTTTCCGCCCGTTACCGTCGGCAGCTTGCCGGAGGATCTGCCCGAAGCGAACGTGCAGGCGTTTTCGATCGACGACATCACCACGACTGAAATCGACGATGCCTTCTCCGTCGAGCATCTGGCCGATGGCCGCGTGCGGATCGGCGTGCACATCGCCGCGCCGGCGCTCGGCATTCAGCGCGGCGACGAGGTCGATGCGATCGCGCGCACGCGTTTGTCGACCGTGTATATGCCGGGCGACAAGATCACCATGCTGCCCGACAGCGTCGTCGAAGCCTTCACGCTGGCCGAAGGCGGCTTGCGTCCGGCCCTCTCGCTGTATGTGATCGTCAATCGCGAGACGCAGGAGATCGTCGCGAGCGAAACGCGCGCCGAGCGCGTGTTCGTGAAGAACAACCTGCGCCACAACACGCTCGACGAGCTGGTCACCGAAGAGGCGCTCGCCGCCGGCAGCGGCGACTATCCGCACAAGGACGATATCGCCGTGCTGTGGCCGTTCGCACAGGCGCTGTTCGAAAAGCGCCAGGCCGCGCGCGCCGGTTACGGTTTGCGTCGCGAAGTGCAGCGCAACACCGACTTCAACTTCTACGTGGAAGGCGAGCACATCACGATCACGCCGCGCCGGCGTGGCTCGCCGCTCGACACGATTGTCGCCGAGCTGGCGATTCTCGCGAACTCGTCGTGGGGCGCGTTCCTGCATGACCACGGCGTGCCCGGCATCTATCGCACGCAGCGCGCGTTCGGCGCGCCGACTGGTCCCAAGCGTACGCGCATGCAGACCAACGCCGCGCCGCACGAAGGCCTCGGCGTCACGCAGTACGCGTGGAGCACATCGCCGCTGCGCCGTTACGTCGACCTGGTGAACCAGTGGCAGTTGATTGCCTGCGTGCAGCACGGCGTGACCGCGAAACTGGCCGCGCCGTTCAAGCCCAAAGACGCCGATCTGTTCGCCGTCGTGCAAGGTTTCGACGATACGTACACCGCGTATGCCGATCATCAGCGTCGCATGGAATATTTCTGGTGTCTGCGCTGGCTGAAGCAGGAGAACAGGAAGCAGGTGGTGGCGTCGGTGGTGAAGGGCGATCTGGTGCGTCTTGAAGAGATTCCGCTGCTTCTGCATGTGCCGGGCCTTGGCGTGCACGCGCGCGGCACGCGTTTGCAGATGGAAGTGATGTCGATCGATGAGTTGACCGTCGAAGCGTCCGTGCGTCTGCTGCACGTGCTCGACGCGCCGACCGTGACGAGCGGCAGCGAGGCTGAAGAAGCGGACGAGGGCGAAGAGGAGATCATCGACGCCGCGGACGAGAGCGCCGAAGGCGAAGCCGAGGCGCAGGCCGAAGCCGAACTCGACGGCAACGACGCGGCTGCTGTGAAGGACGACGCCGAACGCAGCGATGGCGCGGACGGTGCCGCTACGCATCAGCACATTGCGGAGCCCGGACGATGAGCACCCAGGATTCACGCGACCGCTATGCGGTCATCGGCAACCCGGTCGGCCACAGCAAGTCACCGTTCATTCATGGGCGCTTCGCCGCGCAGACCGGCGAGCCCGTCGAGTACGGTCATCTGCTCGCGCCGGTTGATGCGTTCGTGCCGCATGTGCGTGCCTTTATCGATGCAGGCGGGCGCGGGCTGAACGTGACCGTGCCGTTCAAGCTCGACGCGCATGCCTTTGCGGAAACATTGTCGCCGCGCGCGGCGGCGGCGGGCGCGGTGAATACGTTGCGCATCGACGCGAACGGTATCTATGGAGACAACACCGACGGCTTCGGTCTTGTGCGAGACATCGAGGTGAATCTCGGTGTGTCCTTGAAGGGCGCGCGCATTCTGTTGCTGGGCGCGGGCGGCGCCGCACGCGGCGTGGTGCTGCCGATGCTGGACCGCGCGCCGCATACGTTGACCATCGTCAATCGCACGGCGGAAAAGGCCGAGGCGCTGGTGGATCAATTTGCGCAAGCGGCGCGTGACGCCGCGTGCCAACTGAGCGGCGGCAGCGCGCGGGCGATCGAGGCGGGCACGTACGACGTGATCGTCAACGCGACGGCGGGCAGTCTGGACGCTTCGCTGCCCGAGTGCGACGACCGCGCGTTCGGCAACGGCACGCTTGCTTACGACATGATGTACGGCGCGCATCCGACGGTCTTCATGGAGCATGCGCGGAAGCTGGGCGCGCGCGGCGCCGATGGGCTCGGCATGCTGGTCGAGCAGGCCGCTGAATCGTTTTACGTGTGGCGTGGTGTGCGGCCTGACGGCGCGCCGGTGCTGGCCGAATTGCGCGCGCTGTTGACGGCGCCGTCGCACGCTTAAGGCGGCGTTTATCTTGCAGCGGCCTTTGACACGAGGATTCAACGCACGATGACAGCTACGCGGCGCGTGAGCCGGCCAGGTCCGGTGCGATGGATGGTCTATCTGGGCGCCGTCGTGGCGGTTGCGTGGCTGGCGACGCAGGCGTTTTACTTCGGGCAGATCGCTGTGTGGAATTACGTCAATCCACGGAGTACGTCGTTTATGCGGTCGGACGCTTGGCGGCTGTCGCAGGATCGGCCGGATCTTTCAGTGCAGCATACGTGGGTGTCATATGACCAGATTTCGCGAAATCTGAAGCGCGCGATTATTGCTTCTGAGGATGCGAATTTTGTTAATAACAACGGGTATGAGACGGACGCTATTTTGCAGGCCTGGGAGCGGAATAAGGCTAAGGGCAAGATCGTTCGCGGTGGGTCGACCATTACTCAGCAGTTGGCGCGAAATCTGTTCTTGTCGCGGGAGAAGAGTTATATCCGCAAGGGGCAGGAACTCATCATTACCTGGATGCTTGAGACCTTGATGGATAAGGAGCGGATCTTTGAGATTTATCTCAACTCCGTTGAGTGGGGGAATGGGGTTTATGGGGCTGAGGCGGCGGCTCATTATTACTACAAGACGTCGGCGAGTAAGTTGACTGCTGCGCAGTCGGCGCGGTTGGCTGTCATGCTGCCGCAGCCTAAGTATTTTGATGAGCATCGGGGGTCGCAGTATCTGGCGCAGCGGGCGCGGGTTATTGCGAGGCGGATGGGGGCGGCTGAGTTGCCCGATTAATGTGGTTTTTGCTTTGCGCGGCGGTTTTGGTGTGTTGGGTTTAGGCGTTGGCCTTTCCTTGAATTCGCGGTGGTCTATTGGCGTCGCCCCTGTGCGGGGCAGGCACCTACTTTCTTTGCCGCGGCAAAGAAAGTAGGCAAAGAAAGCCGCTTTGCACCGCCAGCCCAGAAGCGGGTCCCCCGCACAGCCACGGTAGTGGCGCATCTGGAATCCGTGTTCTCGCACATTCAGCGCAAGTGACAAGGCCGTCATACTTCCCGCCTCGCGCTACGCGCTCGCCGGAAGGGTTCGCTTCTAACCAGTGGGTTTCTCCGTGCGCTGGGGGGCCGTCGGCTTCGCCTTGGCTTTGGGGCGTCACGGCTTTCTGTATTTGCGCGCTTCGGTTCAGAACTCTTCGAAGCGCCGTGTATTGACGTGGAGGTTTGTCAATGCGCTGCTGTCGTTGCTCGCGTGATGGTTCTAAAACGAAGTTGCCTGTTCTGCATCATTCTTTTTGCGCCGATGCGCTCACGGTCTTCCGATGCTGTCTTCGTGGCCTTTGCCAGAAGGTCTGCTGCGTGGCGCGCTGTGATGCGGCTTTGCGGAATCCCCTTCGCATCAAGCGCGATCACCTGGTACAACTCTCGGTCGATCTCGACTTCTCGTTGGTAGTCCTCGGCCGTGTCGAGCAGCAGTTCCAGTAATTTCCGCTGGCGATGTCTCTCCTCTCGCGTCACAGCTGGACTCCTAACTATCGAGGCCGCGAGTGTGATCAGCTTGTCGAGTTGACTCAATTGCCGTTCGACGAATCCGAAAGCAGACAGGGCAAGTTTTTCGTATTGAAGAGCGTCAACGGGTGGGCGCGACGTGATTCGAGAGCTTTTGACAGATTTACTCATGGCGCGATCTCCGGTTGCTGACTGGGGTCGCCCGACACGCATTTGCAAGGTGGGTGAGCGGGCACACTGACAGGGTTAACAGACCGGAGCGCAGTACCAAAAACCGGCGAGCCGTGAGGCTCCCCCGCCAGGGCCCGCCCATTGTAAAGACGTGCAAAGGCAGCCGCACGGTTGTTTGAGCAATCGTACGGGGTGCTACGCTAATAGGCTGTTAAACCTGTATGTCGTGCAACGCACGACAAAAGAAGTTTAATGCGTGTCTCCCCGAAGCGAGCACCTGCGCAGGCTAAAAGGTGTGTGCTGGAATCAATTCAGAACATTCGCAAACCCGAGTTCGCATATTCGACGGCCGTACTGAGAAGAGGACGGGCAAACAACTGCAGGACAGCAACCCATATCGGGGAGTTGAAGGAGCCCGCGACACCGTCGACGACTACACGTCAAATGACTTTTCAAGCACGGCACTTCAGCGCCGCGCCGAGGCAAAGCCGACGGCCCATCGCACACAAAAAAACAGCTGGTGGAAGCAGACCCTTCCGGCGAGCGCGCAGCGTGAGGCGGGAAGTATGACGGCCTTGTCACTTGCGCCGAATGTGCGAGAGAACAGATTCCAGATGGACCACCACCCCTTCCAAGCCGAGGGACCCGCTTATGAGCTGGCGGTGTGAAGCGGCTTTCTTTGCCTACTTTCTTTGCCGCGGCAAAGAAAGTAGGTGCCGCCCCGCACAGGGGCAACGCCAATAGACCACAAGCAAATCAAGGAAAGGCCAACGCCACACAGAACACAGCCCCAAAAAGCCCGCGCCAGCCACAATCCCATTATATGAATCCAACACTCACATATTGGAGCTTTCTCAAAAACCGCCCTACAATCCACACCAACACGCAAAAAGCGCCGCCCGGGCAAGCGAAACCGCACCCACCGCAAAGCGCCAACTGCGACAGCAAAAAAAACCGGAGACAACGCCCAACTATGCCTAAAACCCAAAGGCAGCACCGCCACGCCCGCAGCACGGCGAGCAACCCAGGCACACTCTCCGGCCCCGCGCTGTAAGCGCAAAAAAACCATCGAAAAGCGAATCGCCATGAACAAAGCGATGCCCACTCACGCCGCGAGCGAGTCAGAAGCGGAATCCGAAGCCGACCTGCGGCCATCCGTCGACCACGCGACTAGCCCCACACCGCCGCGTCCGTTGCCGCCTGCCGCCAAAACCCCGCGCGCGACCGCCGCCATCCACCCGTCTCCGGTAGACGGAATCGCGCTCCCCAGCACGCTGCTCGACATCACGCCGCAGCAAGCCGGCACGCAAACGCTCCTGCGCGGCCTGGCGATCCTCGAAGCCGCAGCAGCAGGCGTGCGCGACCTGCGCACCTTCGGCGCCGCGCTCGGCACGACGCGCAGCACTACGCATCGTCTGGTAAGCAGCCTCGTGCAAGCTCGCTACCTGCGCCAGGTGCAAGGCGGCTACCTGCTCGGCCCGAAGCTGATCGAACTCGGCACCATCGCGCTCGAACAGATGCCGCTCACCGCGGTCGCCCGTCAGCACCTCGAATCGCTCGCGGAACAAACGCTCGACACGATCCACCTCGGCGTGCGCGACGGCGACGACGTGCTGTACATCGACAAAATCCCCGGCACCCGTGGCCTCGAAATGCGCTCGCGCGTCGGTCACCGCATGCCGCTGGCGTCGACGGGGATCGGCAAAGCCATGATGCTCGACCTCACGCCGGACATCTGGCAGTCGCTCTTCGACGCCTCGCGCCGCGCGCTCGCCGGCGTCAGCTTCAAGCCGGACAACCGCCCCGATGCGCAGACCTTCATGCAGCGCATGACCAACTACGCGGCCGGCGGCTACACCTTCGACCTCGAAGAAAACGAGGCGTCGATCCGCTGCGTCGCGGCCCCCGTGCGCGATGCGTCGGGCGCGGTGGTGGCGGCGTTGTCGGTGGCGAGCACGATTCCGTACATGTCGCTCGAACGCATGGATGAACTGATTCCGGTCGTGCAGCGCGAAGCGCGCGCGATCTCGGAAGAACTGGGCTGGCGCGCTCCGCAGCCGGCAACCCGCAGGATCAAACGATGAAGCGAGCGGGTTCTCCCACCCAGGCAGCCGGCCACGCCGCAGCCGTTGCGGTCGACGCGAGCCACGAACACGCCGCGCTGATCGCGCTCGACTGGGGCACGACGTCGCTGCGCGCCTATCTGTACGACGCGTCCGGCAACGTGCTGGCGACGCGCGCATCGACGGCGGGCATCATGAATCTGCCGCGCAGCGCGGAGCAGGGCGGCTTCGACGCGGCCTTCGACGACACCTGCGGCGCCTGGCTCGAACACGCGCCCGCCGCCCCGGTGATCGCGGCAGGCATGGTCGGCAGCGCGCAAGGCTGGCTGGAAGCGCCGTACGTGGACACGCCGGCGAGCGCCGACGCGCTGGTGGCCGGTATCGTCCGTGTCAAGGCGGCGTGCGGCGTGACGCTGCATATCGTGCCGGGCGTCCTGCAACGCGGCGAACTGCCCAACGTCATGCGCGGCGAAGAAACGCAAATCTTCGGTGCACTCGGCGAGGACACAAACACCGTCGACAGCGGCAAGCGCTCGTTGATCGGCCTCCCCGGCACCCACGCGAAATGGGCGGTGGTGCAGGCGGACCGCATCGAACGTTTTCATACCTTCATGACCGGCGAAGTCTTCGCGGCACTGCGCGAACACACGATCCTCGGCCGCACGATGCTCACGCCCGATAGCCCGGACACCGGCGCCTTCCTGCATGGCGTGAACATCGCGCGGCAAAAAGGTGAGGCGGGTGTGCTCGCGACCGTGTTCAGTTCGCGCACGCTCGGCCTCACCGGACAACTTTCGCGCGAGCAGCAACCGGACTATCTGTCGGGTTTGCTGATCGGCCACGAACTCGCCGGCCTCGACGCCGTGCTCGCACAGCAGCAAAGCGCGCTCGCCGGCCAAAGCCTGCGGCTGATCGGCAACGAAGCGCTGTGCGAGCGTTATCGGCTCGCGCTCGCGCAATTCGGCTGCACCCAGGCGGAACTGGTCAAGCACGCCACCGAGCGCGGCCTGTGGCGCGTCGCCTCGCAGGCGGGGCTCGTCAAACCGGCCGCCAAGACGGCGCGCGCCTGACCAGCGGCGCCGCCGCCCACGAAACAAGGAACCGACATGCAACCTCACATCAATCTGCCCGCTCCGTACATGCCGCACGCGGGTTTGATCGCGGCCTTCGAGGCGTGTCCGCTGATCGCCATCATGCGCGGCGTGACGCCCGCCGATGCCGCCGAGCACGGTCAGGCGCTCTACGAAGCGGGCTTCCGGATCGTCGAAGTGCCGCTGAATTCGCCGCAGCCGTTCGACAGCATCGCCGCGATCCGCAAGGCGCTGCCGGCGGATGCGATCGTCGGCGCGGGCACGGTGCTGCATCCGAGTTTCGTCAACGACGTGAAGTCGGCGGGCGGCGAACTGATCGTCATGCCGCATAGCGATCCGGAAGTCGTCAGCGCGGCGAAGGCGCGAGGCATGGCCTGCGCGCCGGGCGTCGCGACGCCCAATGAAGCGTTTATCGCACTGAAGAACGGCGCGGATGTGCTGAAGATGTTCCCCGCCGAACAACTCGGCTGCCAGGTCGTGAAAGCATGGCGCGCGGTGATCGCGGCGGAAGTGCCGCTGGTGCCGGTCGGTGGCATCACGCCCGACAACATGGGCCCGTTTCTGAGCGCGGGAGCAAACGGCTTCGGCCTCGGCTCGGCGCTGTATAAGCCGGGTCAGAGCGCGGCGGTGACGGCTTCGCACGCGAAGGCGTACATCAACGGTTTGCGCATCGCTCGCGCGGGTGCAAAGAAATGAAGCGGCTCGCCGGCAAAGTCGCTCTTGTCACCGGCGCCGGACGCGGCATCGGCTCGGCGATCGCGCATGCATTCGCGCGCGAAGGCGCGGCGGTCGTGCTGGCAGAACTGGATATCGAGACCGCGCAGCAGACGGCCGGGCAGATCAAGGCGCAGACCGGCGCGCGCGCGCTCGCGGTGCACACGGACGTGACGCAGTCCGCGTCGGCTCAGCACGCGGTGAGCGAAGCCGAACGCGCATTCGGCCCGCTCGACGTATTGGTGAACAACGCCGGCATCAACGTGTTCTGCGACCCGCTCACGATGACCGACGACGACTGGCGCCGCTGCTTCGCGGTCGATCTCGACGGCGTGTGGAACGGTTGCCGTGCGGCGTTGCCGGGCATGGTCGAACGCGGCGCGGGCAGCATCGTGAATATCGCCTCGACGCATTCGTTCAAGATCATTCCGGGCTGCTTTCCGTACCCGGTAGCGAAGCACGGCGTGATCGGACTGACGCGCGCACTCGGCATCGAATACGCGCCGCGCAATGTGCGGGTCAACGCGATCGCGCCGGGTTACATCGAAACGCAATTGACGCACGACTGGTGGAACGAGCAGACCGATCCGGTCGCCGCGCAACAGGCGACGCTCGATCTGCAGCCGATGAAACGCATTGGCCGCCCGGAAGAAGTGGCGATGACGGCGGTGTTTCTCGCCTCGGACGAAGCGCCGTTCATCAACGCCACCTGCATCACCGTGGATGGCGGACGCTCGGCGCTGTATCACGACTGATTTACAGAACTCGGATTGCGCAGGGGCGCAATGAGTACACCGGACGACGCGCTGGCCGCGTGTGTCAGACCCGGTACAAGAAGACGCGGCCAATACCTTCTCGTTATCAATTAGTCAGGAGACACGCATCATGAAACGTAGAATTTTCCTCACGCTGGCAGCAGCGGCGACGGGTGTGCTCTTCAACGCACCGGTCGCGCAAGCCGCCGATCCGGTGAAGATCGGCTTCCTCGTGAAGCAGCCGGAAGAACCGTGGTTCCAGGACGAATGGAAGTTCGCCGAGATCGCCGCCAAGGAAAAGGGCTTCACGCTGGTGAAGATCGGCGCGCCGTCGGGCGAGAAGGTGATGAGCGCAATCGACAACCTGTCGGCGCAAAAGGCGCAAGGCTTCGTGATCTGCACGCCTGACGTCAAGCTCGGACCGGGCATCGTCGCGAAGGCGAAGGCCGACGGCCTGAAGATGATGACGGTGGACGACCGCCTGGTCGACGGCGCGGGCAAGCCGATCGCGTCGGTGCCGCATATGGGCATCTCGGCGTACAACATCGGCAAGCAGGTCGGCGACGGCCTGGCCGCGGAAATCAAGAAGCGCGGCTGGGACATGAAGGACGTGGGCGCGATCGACGTGACCTACGAACAACTGCCGACCGCGCATGACCGCACCAGCGGCGCAACCGACGCGCTGATCGCCGCCGGCTTCCCGAAGGCGAACATCATCGCCGCGCCGCAAGCGAAGACCGACACGGAAAACGCGTTCAACGCCGCCAACATCGCGCTGACGAAGAATCCGCAGTTCAAGCACTGGGTGGCTTACGCGCTGAACGACGAAGGCGTGCTCGGCGCCGTGCGCGCAGCGGAAGGCCGCGGCTTCAAGGCGGACAACATGATCGGTATCGGCATCGGCGGTTCGGACTCGGCACTGAACGAGTTCAAGAAGCCGTCGCCGACGGGCTTCTACGGCACGGTCATCATCAGCCCGAAGCGCCACGGCGAAGAAACCTCGACGCTGATGTACGACTGGATCACGCAAGGCAAGGCACCGCCGCCGCTCACGCTGACGACCGGCATGCTGGCCACGCGTGACAACGTCGCCGACGTGCGCCAGAAGATGGGCCTCGCGGCGAATTGAGCGGTTTGATTCAGCCAGCGGCGACATGAAGTAAGCCGCCGGCGCGTCCGTCTTCGAGGAAAACGAACGCGCCGGCGGCGGCAATAAAAGATCAGCAGTAGAGACAAGCCGTGCTTCGCGATGTTGCCCATGCGGCACATTAAAGCGCGGTTCATTCGAAGCATTAGGAGGCGAAGTGTCAGCGACGCTACGTTTTGACAATATCGGCAAAGTCTTTCCAGGCGTGCGCGCGCTCGACGGTGTGTCCTTCGACGTCAACGTCGGCCAGGTGCACGGCCTGATGGGCGAAAACGGCGCAGGGAAATCGACCCTGCTGAAGATTCTCGGTGGTGAATATCAGCCCGACTCGGGCCGCGTGATGATCGACGGTAATGAAGTGCGCTTCACGAGCGCCGCTTCGTCGATCGCGGCAGGCATCGCGGTGATTCACCAGGAACTGCAATACGTGCCCGATCTGACGGTCGCGGAAAACCTGCTGCTCGGGCAGCTGCCGAACTCGCTCGGCTGGGTCAACAAGCGCGAAGCCAAACGCTTCGTGCGTGAACGCCTCGAAGCGATGGGCGTGGCGCTCGATCCGAACGCGAAGCTGCGCAAGCTCTCGATCGCGCAGCGCCAGATGGTGGAAATCTGCAAGGCGCTGCTGCGCAACGCGCGCGTGATCGCGCTGGACGAGCCGACCAGCTCGCTGTCGCATCGTGAGACCGAAGTGCTGTTCAAGCTGGTGCGCGACTTGCGCGCCGACAATCGCGCGATGATCTACATCTCGCACCGCATGGACGAGATCTACGAGTTGTGCGACGCATGCACGATTTTCCGCGACGGCCGCAAGATCGCCTCGCATCCGACGCTCGAAGGCGTGACGCGCGACACCATCGTCAGCGAGATGGTGGGGCGGGAAATTTCGGACATTTATAACTACTCGGCGCGCCCGCTCGGCGAAGTGCGCTTCGCCGCGAAAGGCATCGAAGGCCACGCGCTCGCGCAGCCGGCCAGCTTCGAAGTGCGGCGCGGCGAGATTGTCGGTTTCTTCGGTCTGGTGGGCGCGGGCCGCAGCGAACTGATGCATCTGGTGTACGGCGCCGATCACAAGAAGAGCGGCGAGCTGCTGCTCGACGGCAAGCCGATCAAGGTGCGCAGCGCGGGCGAAGCGATCCGCCACGGCATCGTGCTGTGCCCGGAAGACCGCAAGGAAGAAGGCATCGTCGCGATGGCGACCGTGTCGGAGAACATCAATATCAGTTGCCGCCGTCACTATCTGCGCGGGGGAATGTTCCTCGACCGCAAGAAGGAAGCGGAAACCGCCGACCGTTTCATCAAGCTGCTCAAGATCAAGACGCCGAGCCGCCGCCAGAAAATCCGCTTCCTGTCAGGCGGCAATCAGCAGAAGGCGATTCTGTCGCGCTGGTTGGCCGAGCCGGATCTGAAAGTGGTGATTCTCGACGAGCCGACGCGCGGTATCGACGTCGGCGCGAAGCACGAAATTTACAACGTGATCTATCAGCTTGCCGAACGCGGCTGCGCGATCGTGATGATTTCGTCGGAGTTGCCGGAAGTGCTCGGCGTGTCCGACCGCATCGTCGTGATGCGTCAGGGCCGGATTTCCGGCGAGCTGGCGCGTAAGGATGCAACGGAACAATCGGTGTTGAGCCTCGCGTTGCCGCAAAGCTCGACCGCACTGCCCGGAACGGAAACCGCCGCCCAACAGGCGGCCTGAACATCATTCGGACGAAAGTCCGGCAACCCGTGGGGAACGGGAGGAGTCTTCAACATGCAAGCCAGAGAAAACCTCGCGCAACAGGCCGCCAAGAGCGCCGCCGACGCGCTGATTCCGCAGTCGAACGACAAGGCCAAATGGTGGCAGCAAATCACCGAGTACAGCCTGATCGTGATCTTCGTCGTGATGTTCGTCACGATGTCGCTCACCGTCGATCACTTCTTCTCGATCGAGAACATGCTCGGCCTTGCGCTGTCGATCTCGCAGATCGGCATGGTCTCGTGCACGATGATGTTCTGCCTCGCGTCGCGCGACTTCGACTTGTCGGTGGGTTCGACCGTCGCGTTCGCCGGCGTGTTGTGCGCGATGGTGCTCAACGCGACCGGTAACACCTTTATCGCGATCATTGCAGCGGTGGCGGCGGGTGGTGTGATCGGCTTTGTCAACGGTGCGGTGATCGCGTATCTGCGCATCAACGCGCTGATCACGACGCTTGCCACGATGGAAATCGTCCGCGGTCTCGGCTTTATCGTCTCGCATGGTCAGGCGGTGGGCGTGTCGTCGGATACGTTTATCGCGCTGGGCGGCTTGAGCTTCTTCGGCGTGTCGCTGCCGATCTGGGTCACGCTGCTGTGCTTCATCGTGTTCGGCGTGATGCTCAACCAGACCGTGTACGGCCGCAATACGCTCGCGATCGGCGGCAATCCGGAAGCTTCGCGTCTGGCCGGTATCAACGTGGAACGCACGCGCGTCTACATCTTCCTGATTCAGGGCGCGGTGACCGCGCTGGCCGGCGTGATTCTGGCCTCGCGTATCACGTCGGGTCAGCCGAATGCTGCGCAAGGCTTCGAGCTGAACGTGATTTCGGCGTGCGTGCTGGGCGGCGTGTCGCTGCTCGGTGGACGCGCGACGATTTCCGGCGTGGTGATCGGCGTGCTGATCATGGGTACGGTCGAGAACGTGATGAACCTGATGAACATCGACGCGTTCTATCAATACCTCGTGCGTGGCGCGATCCTGCTCGCCGCCGTGCTGCTCGACCAGTTGAAGAACCGCGGCTCGCGCGACTAAACCCGCGACCCACTCACTTGCTCTAAAAGGAATCGAACGATGTCGTCTCCGGCCAATGCAAACGTCCGTCTCGCGGACAGCGCCTTCGCACGTTATCCGAGCCTCGTCGACCGCACGGTGTTGATCACGGGCGGCGCGACCGGCATCGGCGCATCGTTCGTCGAGCATTTCGCGGCGCAAGGCGCGCGCGTCGCGTTCTTCGATATCGACGCGAGCGCCGGTGAAGCACTCGCCGACGAACTCGGCGATTCGAAGCACAAGCCGCTGTTCCTGCCGTGCGATCTGACCGACGTCGACGCGCTGCAAAAAGCGATCGCCGACGTGAAGGCCGCGCTGGGTCCGATCCAGGTGCTGGTGAACAACGCCGCGAACGACAAGCGCCACACGGTCGGCGAAGTCACGCGCGAGTCGTTCGACGCGGGCATCGCGGTGAATATCCGTCACCAGTTCTTCGCGGCGCAAGCGGTGATGGAAGACATGAAAGCCGCCAACAGCGGCTCGATCATCAATCTCGGTTCGATCAGCTGGATGCTGAAGAACGGCGGTTATCCCGTCTACGTGATGTCGAAATCGGCGGTGCAGGGTTTGACGCGCGGTCTCGCACGCGACCTCGGCCACTTCAATATCCGCGTCAATACGCTGGTGCCGGGCTGGGTGATGACCGAGAAGCAGAAGCGCTTGTGGCTCGACGACGCGGGCCGTCGTTCGATCAAGGAAGGGCAGTGCATCGACGCCGAGCTGGAACCGGCCGACCTCGCGCGCATGGCGCTCTTCCTTGCCGCCGACGACAGCAAAATGATCACCGCGCAGGACATCGTCGTGGACGGAGGCTGGGCGTGAGCGCGAGCGGTTCACCAGGCACGGCCGCGCTGCTGCTCGACACGAAATGCACGCTCGGCGAGGGCGCGACATGGTGCGCGCAGACCGGCCGTTTCTACTGGACCGATATCGAAGGCGCGCGTCTGTGGCGCTACGACCCGCGGGACTGTAGCAACATGTCCTGGCACATGCCCGAACGCCTCGCCACCTTCGCGCTGTGCGCGGATCCGCGTTATCTGTTGCTCGGCCTGGCCACGCATCTCGCCTTTTTCGAGCTGGCCACCGGCGAGACGCGGCGCATCATCGACGTCGAAGCCGGCTTGAACACGCGCGTGAACGACGGCCGCTGCGACCGTCAGGGCCGCTTCGTGTTCGGCACCAAAGATGAGGGCGCGCCGTTGCAGGCGATCGGCGGCTTCTATCGGCTCGGTCACGATTTGTCGCTGGAGCGTTTGCCGTTGCCCGCGCCGGCGATCTCGAACAGCATCGCTTTCAGTCCCGACGGCGCCACGATGTACTACTGCGATTCGCCGACACGCGAAATCCGCGCGTGCGACTATCGCGCGGACGGCAGCATCGCCAACGACCGGCTGTTCACGCGGCTCACCGACGCCACCGGCGAACCCGACGGCTCGACCGTCGATCGCGACGGCGGCCTGTGGAACGCGCAATGGGGCGGCCGGCGTGTGGTGCGTTACGGACCCGACGGCGTGGAAACGGAGCGCGTCGACGTGCCGACCGCGCAGCCGAGTTGCGTCGCGCTGGGCGGCACGCAGCTGGACACGCTGTACATTACGAGCGCGCGCTGTGACCTCGATGCAGCGGCGCTCGCCGACGATCCGCAGGCAGGCGGCGTGTTTATCGCCACGCTCGGACGGCGAGGTTTGCCGGAGCCGGTGTTCCAGGGCGCGTCCGCCTAGCGCAGAATGACGCTGCCTCGCGCCCGAGGCAGCCATGAAGCACTGAAGCGCGGCCGGGCAGTGAAGCAGAAAGTGAAGCAGAAAGTGAATCGCAAGTGGATGGTGCAATCCCAGTGGCAGCAAATCGGCAGCATGCAGTTCGGACCCAGAGGCGACCCGCTTTAAAAAAATCGCCCAACAGCATCCGTCAGCAATGACGGCAACGTCCCAAGCCTCTCGATGGAGCCAGATATGACTGTTGCGAATCTTGTTTCCTCCTCTCCTCAGACCTCACAGAGTCGACGCTCGCGGCTCGCCGCGGCGGCCAATCCAGTGCTGCCGGGTCCCAGCACGTCGGCGGTGGCCGTCGGCGAAGACAGCGGCGGCGATGTCGCATGCATCACGCTCGCCAACGCGCATTTGCGTCTCGACGTCGCGCCGACGCTCGGCGGCGGCGTCACCCGTTTCGATTGGCGCAACGACGGCGCACTCACGCCGATCTTCCGCCGCTGCCGCCACGTCGCGGCCGATACGCAACCGAACCAGTTGGCCTGTTATCCGCTGCTGCCGTATTCGAACCGCATCGGCGGCGGGCAATTCAACGTGGCGGGACGGCGCGTCGAGGTGCCGCGCAATCGCGCCGACGAACCCTTGCCGATTCACGGCGACGGTTGGCAATCGGTCTGGCAGGTCGCGGAGTCGGATCGCGAAAACGTCCGCCTCACGCTCGACCGCCGCGACGGCAAGCCGTACGCCTACCGTGCGACGCAAACTTATACGCTGGACGGCCCGACGCTCGTCGTCGCGCTCGAAATCGAAAATGCCGGCCGCGAGGCGCTGCCTTTCGGGCTGGGCGTGCATCCCTTCTTCGTGCGCGACGCGGACACCGAGTTGTCGGCCGCGGCCGGCGGTTTGTGGCTCTCCGGCGACGACTGGCTGCCGGTGCGGCATGTGCCCGCGCCGCCCGCCTGGCAATTCGGCGTGGCGTATCCGCTGCCGGAAACCATGGTCAATCACGCTTTTACCGGCTGGAGCGGACAAGCGGCGGTGGTGTGGCCGAAGCGCCGCCTGTCGCTGAACATTGCCGCCGACACCGATTACTACGTGCTGTACACGCCACCCGGCGAAGATTTTTTTTGCTTCGAACCGGTGGATCATCCGATCAACGCGATGAACCTGGCCGGCGGCGCGAGCGAAAACGGCATGACTTTGCTGAGACGTGGCGAGCAACTGACGCGCACGTTCCGCTTCACCGTCGAACGCACGGGTTTGCGCTCGATGCCGGGCGCGCGCGGTTCGAAGCGGCGGCAGTAGCGGGCGAGGGCGGCGCGGCATGGCGGACGCGTGCATGCCCTGATGCGCTGCGGACAATCGGCTCGCACGCTTCGCGAGCGCCTGACCAATGCACATGCACACTCAGGGCGCGTGGCGGGCGGTCGCCGCGCCTGTCCGCATCTCGCGCCGGACCGCCGCTGCCGTACGCTCCTTGGCGCGGCCCGCCGCGCGGGACGGGTAAAATACGCGCCTCTTCCGTTTTCCCGCTCGCCGCGAGACCCACCATGCCCAATTTCATCCAGACACTCAACGACGCCTGGCAGCGCACCCACTCGCTGCTGTGCGTCGGCCTCGATCCCGAGCCGAGCAAATTCCCGGGCGCGCTCGCGGGCCGTCCTGAAGCGATCTTCGACTTCTGCCGCACGATTGTCGACGCGACCGCGCCGTATGCGTCGTCGTTTAAACCGCAGATCGCCTACTTCGCGGCGCATCGCGCGGAAGACCAGCTCGAGCAACTGATCGCCCACATTCATGCGAATCATCCGGGCCTGCCGGTGATTCTGGATGCGAAGCGCGGCGACATTGGCAGCACCGCCGAACAATACGCGCGCGAGGCGTTCGAGCGCTATCAGGCGGACGCGGTGACGGTCAATCCGTACATGGGCTTCGATTCGATCCAGCCGTATCTGGAGCATGCAGGCAAGGGCGTGATCGTGCTGTGCCGCACGTCGAACCCTGGCGGCTCCGATCTGCAATTCCTGGAGACGGGCGGCCGTCCGCTGTATCAGATCGTCGCGCAACTGGCGGCGGAAAAATGGAATGCGAGCGGGCAACTGAGTCTCGTGGTCGGCGCGACTTTCCCGAAGGAAATCGAAGTGGTGCGGGGGATTGTCGGCGATATGCCGCTGCTGATTCCCGGCATCGGCGCGCAAGGCGGCGACGTGCAAGCGACCGTCAACGCCGGCCGCACCGCGAACGGCACGGGCATGCTGATCAACTCGTCGCGGGCGATTATTTACGCGGGCAAGGGCGACGATTTCGCCGAAGCCGCGGCGAAGGCCGCGATGGAAACGCGGGATCGGATCAACGCGTTTAGGTAATCTGCGGGTTGGTGTTGTTCGCGAGAGTGTTGAGGTCGGTTTGGCCTTGGCTGCGTTGATCAACGCAGCACGCGCGCTGTCAACGCGTCAACATTTGCGAGGCCGCATAAACGCAGGCACCCTTCATTGAAGACCGCCTATGAGCGCTTGGGACTCAGGTCGGCCCCAGCCGCTCGATCAACGCAACATGCCGCGGGTACAGCGCTTTTAACGTGCCGACATCCGCCAGCTCGAATTCGCTGAATTCAAAACCCGGCGCCACCGTGCAACCGACCAATGCAAAGGTCGCCGGGTCGGCGCATTCCGCCGCGAACCACAAACCTGCCGGCACCACCGCCTGAAACACGGCATCCGGGTGCGTGAGCGCATTGCCCAGCTTATGCGTCACCAGCGCGCCCGTTTGGTCGAGCACGTGGACGTTCAGCGGCTCGCCCGCGTAAAAATGCCAGACCTCGTCGGATTGGATCCGATGCCACGCCGAATGCGCGCCGTCGCATAGCAGGTAATAGATCGCGGTCGACGCCGAGCGCGTTTCCGCGGCACCGCTCACGTCTTTGTCGCGAATCACGCGCTCCACTGAGCGATATGTCTCGCTGAAAAATCCGCCTTCGGGATGCGGCTTGAGATCGAGGCGGCGGATCAGTTCGTCTTTGATTGCGTGCGAATCGGGCATGGGCTTTCCGCTTCGAACAAAGGTTAATGCTCGCGTTCGTCGAGTAAAGCGAGCACACCGCGCAGTGCATGCGCGGCAGCCTGCACGCGGATCTTTTCACGGTCGCCCTTGAAAACCTTCGTTTCCACCGACGTATGCAGCCGGTTGCTCCAGCCGAACGAGACCATGCCGACCGGTTTGGTCTCCGTGCCGCCGCCCGGTCCGGCGACGCCTGTAATCGACAACGAGACCTGCGCACGGCTGTTGCGCAGCGCGCCTTCAGCCATGGCGCGCGCCACCTGCTCGCTGACCGCGCCGTGTTTGTCGATCAACTCGGCGGGCACGCCGATCATCTCGCTCTTCGCCTGATTCGAATACGTGACGAAGCCGCGCTCGAACCAGCCGCTGCTGCCGGAAATATCGGTGATCGCGGTCGCCACCATGCCGCCGGTGCAGGACTCGGCGGTGACGAGCATGAGGCGCTCGTCACGCAGACGGTTGCTCACGCGAATCGCAAGCTGGTGAACCACGGAATCGGTAGGCATAGCGTCAATCCGGAAAACGGGGGCTGGCGGTGAATGCCCGGCGGCGCGGCGTGCGCCGGGCGGCAATCAAACGGACATGCGCCAGAGCGCGATCACGAGCAGCGTGAAAAACGCGGCGACCAGGTCATCGAACATGATGCCAAAGCCACCTTTCAGACGGCGATCGAAATAGCCGATGGGCGGCGGCTTCACCATGTCGAAAAAGCGGAACACGATGAACGCCCAGAACTGCCCGGTCAGCGTAACCGGCGTGACCATCAGCAGCACCAGCCAGAATGCGATGATTTCGTCCCACACGACTGGCGACGGATCGTCGATGCCGAGCTTCTTCGCGGTGAACCCGCAAATCGCAATACCGCCGATAAATCCCGCGACGATCAGCACACCCCACTCGATGATCGTCAGATAACGGCTGAGCACGGCGAACGAGGCCCACGCGAACAACGTGCCGATCGTGCCAGGCGCAACGGGAGACAAGCCGCTGCCGAACCCCAACGACAGAATGTGCAGCGGATGCGAAAGCATGAAGCGCGCGGTCGCGCGGCGCGGTTGACGGCCTGGCGGGCGCGGATCGGGCGCGCGCGGCACCGGCGACGGCTCGGCAGCGATAAGTTTGTCGGCCGGGCCGAGCGGGGGATCAGTCTGCATGAAAGTGGTCGAAGCCTTGCAACGTCAGGGAGAGTGGCGCGCCGGCGGCATCGCGCCAGCCGATCGCCGGGCGGTCGGCCGCCGTTTCGAGAGCGCTTATTGTACCGATGCGCGTGAGCTGGATGCCCACCTCGCGGCCGGCCTTTTCGACTTCGGCACGCGCCGCGCTTGGCGCGGTGAAGCAGAGTTCGTAATCGTCGCCGCCGGCGAGCGTGCAGCGTCGCTGAATTTCGGGAGCGAGGCGGCAGAGCGCGGCGGAACGCGGCACGGCATCGACGTCAACCGTGGCCCGCAGGTGCGAGCGTTCCAGTATGTGCAGCAGATCGCCGGCAAGGCCGTCCGAAAGGTCGAGCGCCGCGTGGGCGATACCGCGCAGGGCCAAGCCGAGCGCGACCTGCGGCTCCGGGCGTTCGAGGGCGCGACGAAACGTCGCAGTGTCGCTGGCATCGGCGGTCCATTCGCCGCGCTGCACGCCGAGACCGGCGCGCGCGTCGCCGAGCGTGCCGGAAATCCAGATGTCGTCGCCCGGCTGCGCGGCGTCGCGGCGCAGTGCCACTTGCGGCGGGACGCTGCCGAACACCGTGATGCACAGATTGAGCGGGCCGCCGGTCGTATCGCCGCCGATCAGCTCGCAATCGTGGCGTTCGGCCAGCGCGAACAGCCCTTCGCTGAACGCGGCGAGCCAGGCTTCTTCTGCCTTCGGTAAGGAAAACGCCAGCGTGAACGCCTGCGGTTGCGCGCCCATGGCGGCGAGGTCCGACAGATTCACCGCGAGCGCTTTGTGACCCAGCGCCTCGGGATCGACATCGGCGAAAAAATGGCGGCCTTCGACCAGCATGTCCGTCGATATCGCCAGCATCTCGCCGGCACGCGGCGCGAGCAGCGCGCAGTCATCGCCGATGCCGAGGGAGCCGGCGGTGGCGTCGGACGGCCGGGCGGCGCGGCGGGCAAAGAAACGATCGATCAGCGAAAACTCGGAGAGCATGGTGGCGATGGGTGGACGCGAGGGTGAACGATCAAGTGCCGCGAAGTTCGGCTAACGGCGCGCATTGTACGGAGTGAACGAAGGGTAAACATTCGATCCGCCCGCAGCTCGGATTCGGGCCGCATTCCGTGCACAGCATGCCACGTCGGCCTTTCGCTATGTTTCAGTCGCGGCAGTTGTACCCGTATTGAAGGAATTGGGCCGGCAATTAGGGCTACAATGCCGTCGAACGTCTATTCTAATCCGCCCTCCGAAGCCCGCCTTATGTCGACTCCCGTCAATAGCAAACTCCGCGAAGCCGCCCTCGATTACCACGAGTTCCCCACCCCCGGGAAGATCGCGATCGCCCCGACCAAGCAGATGATCAACCAGCGCGACCTCGCGCTGGCGTACTCGCCTGGCGTCGCGTTCGCGTGCGAGGAAATCGTCGAGAACCCGTTGAACGCCGCGCGTTTCACCGCGCGCAGCAACCTGGTCGGCGTCGTCACGAACGGCACCGCGGTGCTCGGTCTCGGCAACATCGGGCCGCTCGCCTCGAAGCCGGTCATGGAAGGCAAGGCCGTCCTGTTCAAGAAGTTCGCCGGCATCGACGTGTTCGATATCGAGCTGAACGAGTCCGACCCGCACAAGCTGGTCGATGTGATCGCGGCGCTGGAGCCGACCTTCGGCGGTATCAACCTCGAAGACATCAAGGCGCCGGACTGCTTCATCGTCGAGCGCGAATGCCGCAAACGCATGAAGATTCCGGTCTTCCACGACGACCAGCACGGCACGGCGATCGTCGTCGCGGCGGCCATCACCAACGGTTTGAAGGTGGTCGGCAAGGACATTAAAGAGGTCAAGCTGGTCTCCTCCGGCGCGGGCGCCGCGGCGCTGGCCTGTCTGGATCTGCTGGTCGATATCGGCCTGCCGCTCGAAAACATCACCGTCACCGATCTGGCCGGCGTGGTGTACAAGGGCCGCGTCGAACTGATGGACCCGGACAAGGAGCGCTTCGCGCGTGAAACCGACGCCCGTACGCTCGCGGAAGCGATCGGCGGCGCGGACGTGTTCCTCGGTCTCTCGGCGGGCGGCGTGCTCAAGCAGGACATGGTCAAGCAGATGGCGGATAAGCCGCTGATTCTGGCGCTGGCCAACCCGACGCCGGAAATCCTGCCCGAACTGGCGCTGGAAGTGCGCCCCGACGCCGTGCTGTGCACCGGCCGCACCGACTACCCGAACCAGGTGAACAACGTGCTGGTGTTCCCGTTCCTGTTCCGCGGCGCACTGGATGCCGGCGCGACGACGGTGACGCGGGAAATGGAAATCGCGGCGGTCAACGCGATCGCCGAACTGGCGCGCCAGGAGCAGAGCGACATCGTCGCGACGGCATATGGCATTCAGGACCTCTCGTTCGGGCCGGAATACCTCATTCCGAAGCCGTTCGACCCGCGCCTGATCGTCAAGGTCGCGCCGGCCGTGGCGAAAGCCGCGATGGACTCGGGCGTCGCCGAGCGTCCGATCGAGGACATGGAAGCCTACGAACAGCATCTGCAGCAGTTCGTGTATCACAGCGGCACGACCATGAAGCCGATTTTCCAGCTCGCGCGCGGCGTCGAGCCGGAGAAAAAGCGCATTGTCTTCGCGGAAGGCGAAGAAGAACGCGTGCTGCGCGCGATGCAGATCATCGTCGACGAAAAGCTGGCCAAGCCGATCCTGATCGGCCGGCCGGCCGTGATCGAGGAGCGCATTGCGCGCTACGGCCTGCGTCTGGCCGCGGGTCAGGATTACACGGTCGTCAATACGGATCATGACGAGCGGTATCGCGACTTCTGGCAGGAATATCACAAGATGATGTCGCGCAAGGGCATCAGCGCGCAGATGGCGAAGCTCGAAATGCGCCGCCGCACCACGCTGATCGGCGCGATGCTGGTCGAAAAGGGCGAGGCCGACGGCATGATCTGCGGTACGGTGTCGACCACGCATCGTCATCTGCATTTCATCGATCAGGTGATCGGCAAGAAGGAAGGCGCGAAGGTCTACGCGGCGATGAACGCGCTGGTGTTGCCGAATCGCCAGATTTTCCTCGTGGATACGCATGTGAACGTCGATCCGACGCCGGAGCAACTGGCCGAAATCACGATCATGGCGGCTGAAGAAGTGCGCCGTTTCGGTATCGAGCCGAAGATCGCGCTGCTGTCGCATTCGAACTTCGGCACGAGCAACGCGCCGACCGCGCAGAAGATGCGCGACACGCTGGCGATCCTGCGCGAACGCGCGCCGGACTTGCACGTGGACGGCGAAATGCACGGCGATATTGCCCTCGACGCGAATCTGCGCCGCGAAGTGATGCCCGACTCGACGCTCGAAGGCGACGCGAATCTGCTGGTGCTGCCGAACATCGACGCCGCCAACATCTCGTACAACCTGCTGAAGACCGCCGCGGGCAACAACATCGCGATTGGTCCGATGCTGCTCGGCGCGGCCAAGCCGGTGCACGTGCTGACGGCTTCGGCAACGGTGCGCCGGATCGTCAACATGACGGCGCTGCTAGTGGCGGATGTGATCGCGGCCCGTTAATCGGCGATCCCGACGAAGCATGGCGCCGGTTGAAGACCGTGCACCATGCAAAAAAGAGGCGCGCCCGCAATGGGCGCGCCTTAGGGTGAACCGGGGATTGCCACCCAGGAAAAACGGCAAGTCAGAAAATTCCGCCTCGAAACGCACAAGAGCTCATTGCCCTTGCCACAGGAAAATCGAACTGTCTGCAGATTCGTGCAAAGCGGCTTGCCGACCGCTCCCACTTGCCCGTCCTCACTTCGATTCGCACCGTTGAGCTAAGTTTAGCTTGCCTAAGCTAAATATTCTGTCAAAACTCGTCAAAGCCGCGCCGGTAGCTGTTTCGCGCCCCATCTGAGGATTTCGCCCGCCCGGCGAGCGTTGATTCCGGGGGCCATTAGCGATACCCTTACGACTTTCATGGTCGTCAAACTCGTGATCTAACAGCGGGGAACCCTGATACATGGCACGCAAGTGGCAACGCATGAAAGGCGTGCTGATCGGTGCTATTACGCTGTGCGTTTTATCCGGCCCCGTGCCAGGCGCGTTCGCGCGCGACTCCACGGCACCCGTCGACGCGAACGCGCAGCTGCAGGGCACCATCGCGCTGGCGCAGTTGCCGCGCGAAGCGGTCAATACATTGAACTTGATTGCCGCAGGCGGGCCTTACCCGTATGAGAAGGACGGCATCGTATTCGGCAATCGCGAACGGTTGCTGCCGGCCCATCGGCGCGGCTATTACCACGAATACACCGTTCCCACGCCTCGCTCACGTAATCGCGGGGCGCGTCGCATCGTCTGCGGAGGTCCGCTGAAGCGAACCGACAATTGTTATTACTCGGACGACCACTACACCAGTTTTAATCGTATTGTTGAATGACATCGGGATGAACGGCATGAGCGACAACGTCTACGCGCACGACTCCGGAGTCGCGACGGATCTTTTCGCGGCCGGCGACGGCAATTTGTTCCAACGCGTCATGCAGATGCGCGCCGGCGATCAGGGCCGCGAGAACCAGAGCGAAGCAGGCACTGTGGTTTCATCGAATGAGGAGCCCATGAGTCTTTTCAAGACCGTACGACCGAACATCGTACAGTCGATCCGCGCGTTCCGCGTGCAGGATCTCGCCGACGAGGCCAGCCAGCTGGGCCAGCACTTTCTCTATGCGTATTGCGCCAACGCGCAGTCGAAGCAGGAAGTACTCGAAACTATCGCGACCTCGTTCCTGTTTCCGAAACATTTCGGCAAGAATTACGACGCGCTGTACGACTGCCTGACCGATCTGGTTCAGAAGGCGGGTGCGCAGCCGGGCTTCGTGATCGTGCTCGAGCAGTTGCCGGTCGCCCAGAAGTTCGATAAGGAAGGGCGCGAGACGCTGCTGGACGTGTTCCGCGAAGCCGCCGAGTTCTGGGCCGAGCGCAAAGTGGCGTTCCGCGTGTTTTATTCGTTCGCTTGAGTTTTTGCCCGCGCGTTGCGCGCTTGGGCTAGTGAAGAAAGGCCCGCCAATCGGCGGGCCTTTGCTTTTGGTGCGAATGTCGGCATAGGCTTGTGCCGCCCTTAATCAGGACGACCAGCGCGCCACGCAAGCCGCTTACCAGCCGCCCCAGCCGGCCGCCAGCGCCGAGAGTACGGCGATGCCGGCAGTTTCGGTGCGCATCACGCGCGGGCCGAGGCCGACGGCGGTGAAACCGTGCGCGGCCGCGGCGGCTTCCTCCGTCGCTGAAAAGCCGCCTTCCGGCCCCACCAGCACCGTCACGCGTCCTTTGGGCGGTTCGGAGGGCAACGCGGAAAAGCTGATGCTGGCGCGCGGCGAGAGCAGAATGCGCAGGTCGCCTTCCTCGGGCGTGCGGGGCATCGAGCCGAGCCAGGTGGCGATCTCGCGCACCGGCATCACTTCCGGCAGGCGATTGCGCCCGCACTGTTCACACGACGCCCGCACAATGCCTTGCCAATGCGCGTGGCGCCGCTGCGCGCGATCGCCGGAGAGGCGCACGACGCTGCGCGTGGTGGTCAACGGCACGAAGCTGGACGCGCCCAGTTCGACGGCTTTTTCGATCAGCCAGTCCATCTTGTCGCCGCCGGCAATGCCCTGCGCGAGCGTGAGGCGATAGGGCGCCTCGACCTCGATATCGCGGAATTCGCGGATTTTCACCGTGGCCGAGCGCCTTTCGACTTCGACGAGTTCGGCGCTGTATTCCCCGCCTTCGCCGTTGAAAAGGACGATCGAATCGCCTGGCTGCAGGCGCAGCACGAGCACGTGCCGAACGACGTCATCGGGAAGCGGCAAGACGTCCTCGGGCTGCAGAGGCGTACCGACGAAAAAGCGAGGCATCAGAAAAATACTCATTGGTTCACGAAAGGTGGCGAGCGAGCGCCCAGCGATAGCCGTCCAGATCTTCGACCTGGGCGAAGCGATCGCCCCAGAACTGATCCTGTGGCTCGCTCAGCGACTTTGCGCCGGCGGCCAGCGCCCGCGCATAGATCGCGTCGACATCGTCGACATAGACATAGAACGATTGCGGTGCGATTGCGCCCGCGCTTTTGGGTGTTTTCGCCGCCGAGCCGAACGCGCCTTCCGGAGCGAACATCACAATCAACTGGCCTTGATAGGTCATCTCGACATGCATGACGACACCGTCGTCCTGGACACTGTCACGTACTTCGAAGCCGAACGCCGCTGTGAAGAACGCGGACGCGGCACGTGCGTCGCGCACCGTCAGATAGGGGGTCAACCAGGGCACACCGGCTGGGCGGGAGGCGGACATGCGATTCTCCGGATTGATGGGGTTGGCGGGGCACGTGGTGCGAGTCCAGGCGGAAATTTGCGTATCGCTATTGCAATCGCGCAATCCGACGGAGCCGTGCATTTTGCCCACGCGTTAGCTTGCTGGCTTTAAGAATTGACTTAGTTTATCGCGCACTGCAGGCGATGCCGAGAACAGTCCGGCATGCATGAGCGCGTCGTAATGCTTCAGGTCCCCGATTGCGCGCGCGTCGATGCGCTCCGTGAGCGTACTGACGCTGAGAGCGGCGGGGTCGAGCGTGTCGCTGGCGGTGGCCATCATCCAGAGCGAGCCGTACAGCGGCACGAACGCGCTCATGGTGCGGACCACGGCGAAGGTCGCGCGCAGATCGTCGAGCAGGCGCCCCACGCGCTCGGCGTGGAAATACGGCGAGCCGAGATGCACGGAGACCGCGGCAATCGGCCTCATGACCCGCTTGAGCCGTTGGTAGAAGGTTTGCGTGTAAAGACCGGCGGCGGGTGAATCCGGCGGCGTCAGGTCGAACACGACGAGATCGAACTGCGCGGGCGCGGCTGCCTCGACGTATTGCGCGGCGTCGCCGATTATCAGTTCGACGCGTGGATCGTCAAATGCGCCGCCGTGCACCTCGGGCAAGTACTCGCGCGTCAGACGTACGACTTGCGCATCCAACTCCGCCACGACAATCCGCCGGATATTCGCGTGCTTCAGCAATTGCCGCGCGGCCCCGCCGTCGCCGCCGCCCAGCACGAGCGCCGCTTGCGGCGACGGATGCGCCAACGCGGCCGGATGCGCCATGCATTCGTGGTAGATGAATTCGTCGCCGGTGGACGTCATCGGGCGGCCGTCGAGGGTGAAAAGCCGGCCGAGTTGCGGTGTGTCCCAAACCTCGATCCGCTGATAAGGCGAATCGACACGCGCGAGGCGTTTCGCGTGCGGAAATCCGTAGACGGCGTCGGGACTCGGTTGAAACAGCAGTGGAGCGCTCACGGATAGCGGGCTCCGTCCGGAGCGCGGTGGGTCGAGATTGAGCAATTGTAAAGGCCGCAGCGCGGCGCGGTTCGGCGGGCGCTTCGAGCCACATGGCCGGACGGCTTTCGGAGCGGGGCGCGGGAAACGTTCTGTTAGAATGTCACGCTTTCAGCCTTGTCCGTTTGCTCTGCCCGTTTCGCGTCTCCTGGCGCCGCACCGTGCGCCAAAGTGAACCGGCATTCGAGCATCCGGGCCTCAAGCGCGCACCGCTTTCTGACTCTGTCTCCGGACTCGACATGACGACCCCGTCTCCCGCACCCACCTCATTGATGGCCAACGCAATCCGCGCGTTGTCCATGGACGCCGTTCAAAAAGCGAATTCCGGCCACCCCGGCATGCCGATGGGCATGGCCGAAATCGGCGTGGCTTTGTGGTCGCGTCATCTGCGCCACAACCCGAAGAACCCGCAATGGGCCGATCGCGACCGTTTCGTGCTGTCGAACGGTCACGGCTCGATGCTGCTGTACTCGCTGCTGCACCTGACCGGCTACGATCTGCCGATCGACGAGCTGAAGAATTTCCGTCAGATGCATTCCAAGACGCCGGGCCACCCGGAATACGGCATTACGCCGGGCGTCGAGACGACCACCGGTCCGCTCGGCCAGGGTCTGGCGAATGCGGTCGGCATGGCGCTCGCCGAGTCGCTGCTCGCCACCGAATTCAACAAGCCTGATGCGAAGATCGTCGACCACCACACGTACGTGTTCGTCGGCGACGGCTGCCTGATGGAAGGCATCTCGCACGAAGCCTGCTCGCTGGCGGGCGTGCTGAAGCTGAACAAGCTGATCGCGTTCTACGACGACAACGGCATCTCGATCGACGGCGAAGTGGTGCACTGGTTCCACGACGACACGCCCAAGCGCTTCGAAGCGTACGGCTGGAACGTGATCCCGAACGTGGTCGGCCACGACGTCGAAGCGGTCGACGCGGCCATCAAGCAAGCCAAGCAATCCGACAAGCCCACGCTGATCTGCTGCAAGACGGTGATCGGCGAAGGCTCGCCGAACAAGGCCGGCAGCCACGATTCGCACGGCGCGGCGCTCGGCGAAAAGGAAGTCGCGGCCACGCGCGAAAAGATCGGCTGGAAGTGGGAGCCGTTCGTGATCCCGCAGGAAGTCTACGCAGCGTGGGACGCGAAAGAAGCCGGCGCGCGCAACGAGTCCGACTGGGACAAGGCGTTCGCCGCGTACGCAGCCAAGTACCCGCAGGAAGCTGCTGAATTCAAGCGCCGCGACGCGAAGCAATTGCCCGCCGACTGGAAAGACAAGGCCAAGGCGATCATCGCCGGCGCGAACGAACGCGCTGAAACCGTCGCGACTCGCAAGGCGTCGCAGCAGGCTATCGAAGCTTTGTCGGCCGTGCTGCCGGAACTGCTCGGCGGCTCCGCCGACCTGACCGGTTCGAACCTGACCAACTGGAAGGCCGCCAAGCCGGTGCGTGTGAACGCCGAAGGCCAGGCTGCCGGCAACTACGTCAACTACGGCGTACGCGAATTCGGCATGAGCGCCGCGATCAACGGCGTCGCGCTGCACGGCGGCTTCAAGGCGTTCGGCGGCACGTTCCTGACGTTCTCGGACTACAGCCGCAACGCGCTGCGCGTGGCCGCGCTGATGAAAGCGCCGTCGATCTTCGTGTTCACGCACGACTCTATCGGTCTCGGCGAAGACGGTCCGACTCACCAGTCGATCGAACACGTTGCCAGCCTGCGTCTGATTCCGCACCTGCAAGTGTGGCGTCCGGCTGATACCGTTGAGACCGCGGTGGCCTGGACCCACGCGGTCGAACATCATGGCCCGTCGGCCCTGATCTTCAGCCGTCAGAACCTGCCGTTCTCGGAGCGTACGGACGCGCAGATCGCCAACATCGAGAAGGGTGGTTACGTGCTGCGCGACTGGAACGACGAAATCGTCGCGCGCAAGGTCATCCTGATCGCCACCGGTTCGGAAGTCGAACTGGCGCTGAACGCAGTCGAGCCGCTGGCGCGCGAAGGCATCGCGGCGCGCGTCGTGTCCATGCCGTCGACCACCGTGTTCGACAAGCAGGACGCCGAGTACCGTGAACGCGTGCTGCCGCATGGCGTGCGCCGCGTCGCGATCGAAGCGGGCGTAACGGATTTCTGGCGCAAGTACGTGGGTCTGGAAGGCGGCGTGGTCGGCATCGACACGTTCGGCGAATCGGCCCCGGCGGGCGTGCTGTTCAAGCATTTCGGCTTCACCGTCGAGCACGTGGTAGAGACGGCAAAAGCCGCCCTCGGCTGATTCTGAACAAGCGTTGCCGCTGGCGTGCGAACGCGCGGCAACGCTGTCAGTCAGACGAACCTGGACGTATTTTTTCAGCCCTCAGGAGATAGACCATGACGATTCGCGTCGCAATCAACGGCTACGGCCGGATCGGCCGCAACACGCTGCGCGCCTTCTATGAAAACGGCAAGAAGCACGATATCGAAATCGTCGCCATCAACGATCTCGGCGATGCCAAGACCAACGCTCACCTGACCCAATACGACACGGCGCACGGCAAGTTCCCGGGCGAAGTGTCGGTAGACGGCGACTACCTCGTTGTCAACGGCGACAAGATCCGCGTGCTGGCTAACCGCAACCCGGCTGAACTGCCGTGGGGCGAGCTGAATGTGGACGTCGTGCTGGAATGCACGGGCTTTTTCACGACCAAGGAAAAGGCCAGCGCGCACATCAAGGGCGGCGCGAAGAAGGTGATCATCTCGGCGCCGGGCGGTAAAGACGTCGACGCCACGATCGTCTACGGCGTGAACCATAACGTGCTGAAGGCATCGGACACGGTGATCTCGAACGCATCGTGCACGACGAACTGCCTCGCACCGCTCGTCAAGCCGCTGAACGACAAGATCGGCCTGGTGAACGGTCTGATGACCACGATCCACGCGTACACGAACGACCAGGTTCTGACGGACGTGTATCACGAAGACCTGCGCCGCGCGCGCTCGGCCACGCACAGCCAGATTCCGACCAAGACCGGCGCGGCTTCGGCTGTCGGCCTGGTGCTGCCGGAACTGAACGGCAAGCTGGACGGCTACGCGATTCGTGTTCCGACGATCAACGTGTCGGTGGTCGATCTGTCGTTCATCGCCGCGCGCGACACCACGGTCGAAGAAGTCAACGCGATCATGAAGGAAGCGTCGGAAGGCTCGCTGAAGGGCATTCTCGGCTACAACGAGGCGCCGCTGGTGTCGATCGACTTCAACCACAACCCGGCTTCGTCGACGTTCGACGCTACGCTGACCAAGGTGTCGGGCCGTCTGGTGAAGGTGTCGAGCTGGTACGACAACGAGTGGGGCTTCTCGAACCGCATGCTGGACACGGCTGTGGCGCTGGCCAACGCGAAGTAACCGACTGCGCCTCGCGCGCATTACGCCCAGCAAAGCCGGCTTCGGGCCGGCGGTGGCTGGGCAAAGAAAAACCGCTCTTCGGAGCGGTTTTTTTTCGCCCGTGCCTGCGCGCCTGCGCTTACGCCTGCGGTTGCACCTGCGCCTGCGCTTGCGGCGTCGGGAAATAGACGCCGGCGCGCTGCGCAGCGTTCGATATATGCGTCTCGATGGCTTTGCCGGCCGCGGCGGAATCTCGCGCCTTGAGCGCATCCAGAATCACGCGATGCTCGTTGTACGTGGACAGCACCAGTTCGCGCCGGTAGAACGGCATGCGCTGGCTTTCCTTCATGATTTCCGCGCTGCTGCTCAGAATCGATTCGATCGCCGCGTTGCCGGCAATGTTGACGATCCGCATGTGGAAGTCGTAGTCGAGGCGGGCGGCTTCGTCGAGTTCGTCGCAGGCGAGCGCCGTTTGCATGGCCGTGATGTTGTCTTCGAACCAGGCGAGGTCGGAATCGCTCACCGCAAGCGCCGCCATGCGCGCGATAAAGCCTTCCAGCGCGAAGCGCATCTGATAGGTGTCCGGCAGCGACGACTGTTCCGCGAAGCGCCACGGATGCACGGCCGAGGCCTGCGAGCTTTCCACGTACACGCCCTTACCCGGCCTGATCACCAACAAACCGAGCGCCTCGAGCGTCGAAAGCGCTTCACGCAACGACGCGCGGCTGATCGCGAGTTCTTCGGAGAGTTGACGCTGCGCCGGCAGCAAACTGCCCACGGGATAGGCGCCCGCTTCGATCCGTTCGCGGATTGTCGCGATGGCGGCATCGGTAACGGTATGCGGGACGTTTTTCATCGTTGTCTCACTGTGGTGGCGCGGTCTGACCAGCATTGTAGTACGTGCTCTGAACGCTCGTGTGGCTTGCTGCGCGTCGCCGTTGATCCGACCCGAAACCGCTCCGAAAACAGCGGGTAAACACCGTTCTATGAATCCTTGACGTCAGTATATCGGCTTCCTACTATTCGAGATAACAGTACTGGTCGGACCAGTCTGAACAGATGTAAATCGCAACCAGGAGGAAGCCGTGTTGAAATTTTTCAATTCGCTGTTTGGCCGGGTCGTCATAGCGCTGGTGGCGGGCATTGTGGTCGGCGCCGTTTTTCCGCATTTCGCCCAATCGCTGCGTCCGCTCGGCGACGGCTTTCTCAAGCTGATCAAGATGGTGATCGGACCCATCGTCTTTTGTGTGGTGGTCAGCGGCATGGCGCATGCCGGCGACTTGCGCAAGGTAGGGCGCGTTGGCCTGAAGGCCGTGATCTACTTCGAGGTGATGACGACGATCGCGCTCGTGATCGGCGCGATCCTCGCGTATGTCACGCGTCCGGGCGTCGGCATGAACATCGATCTGCACTCGCTGGATCCGGCCTCGCTCTCGACCTACACCGAGCACGCCAAGAGCCTCAAGGACACGGCCGGCTTTCTGCTGAAGATCATCCCCGACACGGCGATCAACGCGTTCGCCACCGGCGACATTCTGCAAATCCTCGTGTTTTCGGTGCTGTTCGGCTCGGCGCTGTCGCTGCTCGGCAATAAGGCGCAGCGCGTGAGCAGCCTGATCGACGAACTGTCGCAAGTGTTTTTCCGCGTGATGGGCTTCATCATCAAGCTCGCGCCGCTCGGCGTGCTCGGCGCGATCGCGTTCACCACCGGCACGTACGGCGTCGAGTCGCTCAAGCAACTCGGCATGCTGGTGCTGGTGTTCTATCTGAGCTGTTTCGTGTTCGTGGCCGTCGTGCTGGGCGTCGTCATGCGGCTCGCCGGCTTCAGCATTTTCAAGCTGATTCGCTATCTGCGCGAAGAACTGTCGATCGTGCTCGGCACCGCTTCGTCGGACGCCGTGCTGCCGCAGATCATGCGCAAGCTCGAATGGATGGGCGTCAAGGATTCGACCGTCGGGCTCGTTATCCCGACTGGCTACTCGTTCAACCTCGACGGCTTCTCCATCTATCTCACGCTGGCCGTCATTTTCATTGCGCAGGCCACCAACACGCCGTTGTCGATTCATGACCTGATCGTGGTGGTGCTGGTGTCGCTGGTGACGTCAAAGGGCGCGCACGGCATTCCCGGCTCGGCGATCGTGATTCTGGCTGCCACGTTGTCCGCGATTCCGGCGATTCCCGTGCTCGGCCTCGTGCTGATTCTGCCGGTCGACTGGTTCGTCGGCATTGCCCGCGCGCTGACCAATCTGATTGGCAACTGCGTGGCGACGGTGGTGGTCGCCGTGTGGGAAAACGATATCGACCGGGCGCGCGCCCACCGCGTGTTGAATCGTGACGCGGCGTTGCGTTACGTGCCGGCCGGTGAAGATGCTGAACCCGCTGCCGCCGGCGAGCACGCTCCGGCTGTCTGAACCTGAGAAACCTCAATAGAAACCGCGCGCCATTGCAGCGCGCTTCCAGCGCCGGCAGATTCGAAGCGTGCCGGCTCTCCATCATTTTTTCGCTGCCTGACCGAGACTAGAGACTATGGCTAATCCGATCCTCGACCCCAACGCTCCCGCTTTCACGCGCCGCTACATGAACCTCGCCGACCCGCGTCTGGGCGCGAAGGCGCTCTTCGCCAGCGACGAATTCTTCGCGCCGAAAGAACGCATGCTGGAGCCGCAGCCGGCGGTGTTCATCCCCGGCAAATATGACGACCACGGCAAGTGGATGGACGGCTGGGAAACCCGCCGCAAGCGCACCACCGGCCACGACTACTGCGTGATCCGTCTCGCGCACCCGGGCGTCGTGCATGGCGTGGATCTCGACACGAGCCACTTCACCGGCAACTTTCCACCGGCGGCGTCGATCGACGCCTGCTACACGGACGGCGACGCACCGCCCGATAACGCCGACTGGCAAACCCTCGTGCCGGCCACCACGCTGCAGGGCAACCAGCACCACTACGTCGACGTGAGCGACGCGCGCGCTTTCACGCATTTGCGCGTGAATCTGTATCCGGACGGCGGCCTCGCGCGCTTGCGCGTGTACGGACAGCCCAAGCGCGATTGGGAGCGCGTGGAGCGCGGCACGCTGCTGGATCTGGCGGCGATCGAGAACGGCGCGTATCTGGTCGCGGCGAACAACCAGCACTTCGGGCCGGCCTCGCAGATGCTGATGCCGGGCCGCGGCGTCAACATGGGCGACGGCTGGGAAACCCGGCGCCGTCGCGAGCCGGGCAACGACTGGGCGATCGTCGCGTTGGCCCGGCCGGGCGTGATCCGCAAGATCGAAGTGGATACGGCGCACTTCAAGGGCAACTTCCCGGACCGCTGTTCGCTGCAAGCCGCGTCGGTGACGGGCGGCACGGACGATTCGCTCATCACGCAAGCGATGTTCTGGCCGGTGCTGCTCGGCGAACAGAAACTGCAGATGGACCACGTTCACACCTTCGCGGACAACCTTGCTGCGCTGGGCCCGGTCACGCATGTTCGTTTCAACATCTTTCCTGACGGCGGCGTGTCGCGCCTGCGCCTGTGGGGCGAAATCGCATAGCGGAGTGGCGTCGATGAAGACATTGCAGATGGAACGCCTCACGCGCGCGGCCTTCGCGCCGTTCGGCGATGTGATCGAACTGGACGGCGCGCGGCATTTCGCCATCAACGGCGGCACGACCGAGCGCTATCACGACCTGGCGAGCGTCGACGTGACGGAGAACGGCGGCCGGCCGCTGATCAACCTGTTTCGCGCGCAACCGCGCGCACTGCCGGTCGAGATCACGATGATGGAGCGTCATCCGCTCGGCAGCCAGGCTTTCATTCCCTTAACTGCGGGGCGTTATCTGGTGGTCGTCGCGCCGCCCGGCGAGTTCGATCCGGCGCGGATGCGCGCCTTCTGGACCGACGCCTGGCAGGGCGTGAACTACGCGAAAGGCGTCTGGCATCACCCGTTGCTCGCGCTCAATCGGGTGAGCGATTTCGTGGTGGTCGATCGTGGCGGCGAGCAGCCCAATTGCGACGAATTGTCATTGGCGGAGCCGTGGCGGCTCACGTTCGAAGCCAGCGCCGAACTGGTGGAATAGGATCGCAACCGCTCCCCAAAAAACACCGCCGCGAATGCAAAAAGACCCGGCCGATTCGCATCGGCCGGGTCTTTTTTTGCCCGCCTGACCGCGCACCCCAGCGCGGCCGACACCGCGTCAATGCTTGCGATGCGGGCAGTTTTCCTTGGTGCAGGCGCCATACAGCGCCAAAGCGTGTTCCTGCAGCTTGAAGCCGCGTTCTTTCGCGATGGACTGCTGACGGCTCTCGATCTCCGAGTCGAAAAATTCTTCGACGAGCCCGCAATCGAGGCACACGAGGTGGTCGTGGTGCGACCCTTCGTTCAGTTCGAACACCGCCTTACCCGACTCGAAATTGCTGCGCGAGAGCAGGCCGGCCTGCTCGAATTGCGTCAGCACGCGATACACGGTTGCAAGACCGATATCGAGTTCTTCGTGCAGCAGGTTGCGATACACGTCTTCGGCCGTCAGGTGGCGCACCGGGCTGTGCTGGAAAATCTCAAGGATTTTGAGGCGCGGAAGGGTCGCCTTGAGCCCGATATTCTTGAGATCGGTTGGATTGGTCATGACAAGGGATCCCTAGAGTACAATGCTGGGCTCTCATAGTAATGTGTTTTTGCCGTTCTGGTCATCTTCGATGGAATGAAACTCGCGCGGCTCGTCAGCGGGCCCGCACGGTGAGTGAAATGATTTCAAAATCTCAATTGATCTACCGGGGGAGCCGCATGCGGGGTACCTTGATCGCTGTTGCGACTGTCGCGGTTCTTGCCGGATGTTCCACTTACGACAGCCTGACACAGCGTATTGCCCAAAGCATCACGCCGTACCGCATTACCGTGGTGCAAGGCAATTTCGTCTCGAAAGAAGCGGCTGCACAGATGCAGGTCGGCTTGTCCCGCGCGCAGGTCAAACAACTGCTCGGCACGCCGCTCCTGACCGACATGTTCCACGCGGATCGCTGGGACTACGTGTTCTATTTCAAGCGCGGCTCGACTAGCGTCGTGCAGCAGCGCGACTTTGTAGTCATGTTCGCGGGCGACCGCGTCGCCAGCTGGTCGGGTGGCGACGATCTGCCGTCCAACCTCGAGTTGCTGGCTGAAATCGACGGCGACAAGCTGGGCAAGAAGAAGGCCGCAGCGGCCGTGGCAAGTGGCGCGAGCGCTGCAAGCGCGCCGGAGGCTGTTGCCGCGCCGGCTACGCCGGACACCACGCGTTCGCCGGCCGTTGCCGGTGCTGCCGCAGCGGGCGTGCCGTCCACGGACGCCAACGCCGAAGCCGCGCAAGCCGCCAATCGTGCGACCAATGCCGTGCAGTTGTCGCCCAATGCGCGTCCGAGCGTGCCGAGCGCGCCGACCGCCAACGGCGGCGGCATCCCGCAACAGGGCCCGACCGCCGCGGGTCAGCCGCAGTTCCAGTTCCACCGTCCGCCGCCGCCGCAAAATCCGGGTACGGACAACAGCAATCCGGTTGGACCGACGGGCCCGCAGAGCAGCAACGGCGGCCCGACGTACAACGCGCCGCTGACCTCGACTCCGGCTTCGGGAACGGGCGGCTAATCTCGCTGTCCGTGTGTTAAGACGGGCGCTGCGCGCGGGCAACCGCACCGTGCAAAGCGTCCGTCCGGTTCTTCGTTTTTTCAGTCATGCGCGGCGCCCGGGTGTGCTGCCCGCCGCCGCTTTTGCCCGCCTTTGCCGGGCTGTGCCTTTCGAACCCTCGTAGCCATGAAAATTGCCATTGCTGGCGCATCGGGCCGTATGGGCCGCATGCTCATCGAAACAGTCCTCAACGATTCTGACGCCACGTTGTCCGGCGCGCTCGACCGCGCGGGCTCCCCGCAACTCGGTCAGGACGCCGGCGCATTTCTGGGCAAACAGACGGGCGTCGTGCTGACCGACGACGTCGAGCGGGTGTTCGCCGAATCCGATTACCTGATCGACTTCACGCGCCCCGAAGGCACGCTGATGCATCTCGAAGCGGCGCAGCGTCACAACGTCAAAATGGTGATCGGCACGACCGGCTTCGACAACGAGCAGAAGGCGCAACTGCGCGCCGCGGCGGACAGGATCGCCATCATGTTCTCGGCGAACATGAGCGTCGGCGTGAATGTCACGCTGAAGCTGCTCGAATTCGCAGCCAAGCATTTCGCGACCGGCTACGACATTGAAATCATCGAGGCGCATCATCGTCACAAGGTCGACGCGCCGTCCGGCACGGCGCTGGTCATGGGCGAGGTGATCGCCAACGCGCTCGGCCGCAATCTCGACGACTGCGCGGTCTACAGCCGCGAAGGCGTGACCGGCGAACGCGACCCGTCCACGATCGGTTTTTCGGCGATTCGCGGTGGCGACATTGTCGGCGACCATACGGTGCTGTTCGCGGGCATCGGCGAGCGCATCGAAATCACGCACAAATCGGCGAGCCGTCTGTCGTACGCGCAAGGCGCGCTTCGCGCTGTGCGTTTCCTCGAAGGCCACGCAACCGGGCTCTTCGACATGCAGGACGTTCTCGGCCTGCGTTGAGCGTGTCCTGAGCGAACCGAAGGGGCATCGCGCCCTGTGTTCGCGTCCCTGAAATCACAACTCCACGGCGAGGTCAGATGGCAGGCAGCAGCGGCATCATCCATTACATGCAAACCAGCGATGCCATCACGCATGGCGTCGCGTATGTGCTGCTGGCCATGTCGATTGCGAGCTGGTGCTTTCTGATCGTCAAAAGCTGGGTTCTTACGCGCGCGAGGCGCCAGGCTACGCGCGCTATTGCGCTGTTCTGGCAGGCGCCCACGCTGTCCGAAGGCGTCGCGGCGTTAAAGCGCGCGGACCGCGAGCGCGTCTTCACGCCGCTGGCCGAAGCGGCGCTGCATGCGTCTGAAGTGGATATTCCAGGCGCGCTGCTCGCTCGTGTCGAACGCGGCGAGCGGGTGCTGCGGGCGCTGCGTCAGGCGCTCAGCGCGTCGCAGCGGCGGCTCGAATTCGGCCAGGTGCTGCTGGCGTCGGTGGGCAGCACGGCGCCGTTCGTCGGTCTGCTCGGCACCGTGTGGGGCATTTATCACGCGCTCGGCAGCATCGCGGCGAGCGGTCAGGCGCAGATCGAAAACGTCGCGGGGCCGGTCGGCGAAGCGCTCATCATGACCGCCTTCGGCCTCGTGGTCGCGATTCCGGCCGTGCTTGCCTACAACGTGCTCGGGCGGGTGGTGCGGCAGTTGTCGGAGGAACTCGACGGCTTCGCGCACGACCTGCACGCCTACGTGTGCGCGCCGGCGGAGCAAGGCCATACGCAGACGCCGTCGCGGGCCCAGCAGGCCCCGACCCACTAAGCGCGCTCGGGCGGAAGGAGGCGATATGGCATTCGGCGGACTCGAGAAAAAACAGACGGCCGCGCCCATGGCCGAGATCAACATGACGCCGCTGATCGACGTCATGCTGGTGCTGCTGGTGATTTTTATCATTACCGCGCCTTTATTCACGCACGCGATCCGGCTCGATTTGCCGAAAGTCGCGGCCGCGCCCGCGCGTCAGACGCCGCAAACCATTTCCCTTTCCATCGACGCCACCGGCAAGCTCTACTGGGACGGCAGCGTGATCACGCTCGAGCAGATGCGCGCGCGTTTCGCGCAAGCGGGCAAAGAGAGCGATCAGCCGGAGATCCAACTGCGCGCCGAGCGCTCCACGCGCTACGAGGTGATCGCGCAGGTGATGGGCGCGGCGCAGCAGGCCGGTCTAGAGCGGATCGGTTTCGTGACGGATCCGCCTCCGCCGGCTGCGAAGCCGTAGCAACGCCGGAATCTTCGAAGGTGGCGGCTAGTGTGGCCGTTGCGCTTCCGGGGCGCGTGCGAGTTGCTTTCGCACCGCGCGCCGCAAATACTTGCCGAGCCGAGCCGAGCCGAGCCGAGCCGAGCCGAGCCGAGCCGAGCCGAGCCGAGCCGAGCCGAGCCGAGCCGAGCCGAGCCGAGCCGAGCCGAGCCGAGCCGAGCCGAGCCGTCGCATGCAGCACGCCGCGCGGCGGACCCGTCCGCGGACGGTATAATCAGCCCTTTCCCCAGCCGACGGGGAAACGACGCCATTTCATCCAGCAGAGCACCAAAGCGGCCGGTGCGAAAGCACCGACCCAGCGACTCCATCACACCATGCACGAAAAATACGTTCCCTCCGACGTCGAATCCGCCGCGCAAGGGCAATGGCGCGCCATCGACGCGTACAAGTCGACGGAAACCACCGACAAGCCCAAGTTCTATTGCGTCTCGATGCTGCCGTACCCGTCGGGCAAGCTGCACATGGGCCACGTGCGCAACTACACGATCAACGACGTGATGTACCGCTATCTGCGGATGAACGGCTACAACGTGCTGATGCCGATGGGTTGGGACGCGTTCGGCATGCCGGCGGAAAACGCCGCGATGGCCAACAACGTGCCGCCGGCCAAGTGGACCTACGACAACATCGCTTACATGAAGAAGCAGATGCAGTCCATGGGCCTCGCGATCGACTGGTCGCGCGAAGTCGCCACGTGCAGCCCGGACTACTACAAGTGGAACCAGTGGCTGTTCCTGAAGATGCTGGAAAAGGGCATCGCGTACAAGAAAACCGGCACCGTCAACTGGGATCCGGTCGATCAGACCGTGCTCGCCAACGAGCAGGTGATCGACGGGCGCGGCTGGCGTTCGGGCGCGCTCGTCGAAAAGCGCGAAATCCCGATGTACTACATGCGTATCACGCAGTACGCGGACGAACTGCTGAACGACCTCGAAGGCCTCGGCTGGCCCGAGCGCGTCAAGATCATGCAGCAGAACTGGATCGGCAAGAGCTTCGGGGTGAACTTCGGCTTCCCGTACGAGATCGACGGCGAACAGAAGCTGCTGCGCGTGTTCACTACGCGCGCCGACACGATCATGGGCGTCACGTTCTGCGCGATCGCCGCCGAGCATCCGCTCGCCACGCGCCTCGCGAAAGACAAGCCGGAACTGCAGGCCTTCATCGAGGAATGCAAGCGCGGCGGCGTCGCTGAAGCCGACGTCGCGACCATGGAAAAGAAGGGCATGGCGACCGGCTTCACCGTCACGCATCCGCTGACGCAGGAACAGGTCGAAGTGTGGATCGGCAACTACGTGCTGATGAGCTACGGCGAAGGCGCCGTGATGGGCGTGCCGGCGCACGACGAGCGCGACTTTGCGTTCGTGAAGAAATATGATCTGCCGATCAAGCAGGTGGTCGCGGTTGAAGGCAAGGAATACTCCACCGATGCCTGGCAAGAATGGTACGGCGACAAGACCGGCACGCTGATCAACAGCGGCAAATACAACGGCCTTGGCTATGAAGCAGCGGTGGACCAGATCGCCGCGGACCTGAAGGAACTCGGCCTCGGCGACAAGCAGATCACGTGGCGTCTGCGTGACTGGGGCGTGTCGCGCCAGCGTTACTGGGGCACGCCGATTCCGATCATCCACTGCCCGACTTGCGGCGACGTGCCGGTGCCGGAGAAAGATCTGCCGGTGGTGCTGCCGGAAGACCTCGTGCCGGACGGCACGGGCAATCCGCTCGCCAAGTCCGAAGCGTTCGTGAACTGCACCTGCCCGACCTGCGGCGGCGCGGCCAAACGCGAAACCGACACGATGGACACTTTCGTCGATTCGTCTTGGTACTTCTACCGCTATGCGTCGCCGGATGCGAAGACCATGGTCGACGAGCGCACCGACTATTGGGCGCCGATGGACCAGTACATCGGCGGGATCGAGCACGCGATTCTGCACCTCTTGTACTCGCGCTTCTGGGCGAAGGTGATGCGCGACATGGGCCTCGTCAACTTCGGCGAGCCGGCGAAAAACCTGCTCACGCAGGGCATGGTGCTTAACGAAACGTACTACCGCGAAAACGAAGCGGGCAAGAAGACCTGGTACAACCCGTCCGACGTGACCGTTTCGTTCGACGATAAAGGCCGCCCGGTCGGCGCCGTTCTGAACGAAGATGGTCAGCCGGTGGTGCTCGGCGGCGTCGAGAAGATGTCGAAGTCGAAGAACAACGGCGTCGATCCGCAATTGCTGATCGATCAGCACGGCGCGGACACCGCGCGTCTGTTCGTGATGTTCGCCGCACCGCCCGAGCAGTCGCTCGAATGGTCCGGCTCGGGCGTGGAAGGCGCGAGCCGTTTCCTGCGCCGCGTGTGGAGCTTCAGCCAGGCGAACGAAGCCGCGTTGCGCGAAGGCGGTACATTCGACGCCGCGCAACTTAGCGACGTCGAGAAGACGCTGCGCCGCGAAATCTACAGCGTGCTGAAGCAGGCTGATTTCGACTACCAGCGTCTCCAGTACAACACGGTGGTGTCGGCGGCCATGAAGATGCTCAACGCGCTCGACAGCGCGAAGGGCGCGCGGCCAGCAGTGCTGCGCGAAACCCACAGCGTGTTGCTGCGCGTGCTGTATCCGGTCGTGCCGCATCTCACGTTCCAGTTGTGGCAGGAACTCGGTTACGCCGACGAACTCGGCTCGCTGCTCGACGCGCCGTGGCCAAAGGTCGACGAGAAAGCGCTGGAGCAGTCCGAAATCGAACTCGTGCTGCAGGTAAACGGCAAGGTGCGCGGCGCGATCACGGTGGCGAAAGAAGCCTCGCGCGAAGCGATCGAACAGATCGCGGCCGCGCATGAGATGGTCGCGAAGTTCAGCGAAGGCAAGGCGCCGAAGAAGATCGTCGTGGTGCCGGGTCGCCTCGTGAACGTGGTCGTGTGAGCACTGACGAAGACATGACAGCCGGCAGGACGCCGCCGCGCATGGCGGCGCTTGTCCGCGCCGCGGAATCTACTGCGAACCAGGAGCCAATGTGACTCGCAGATCGTTTTTGACGCTGGCTTGCAGCGTATTGATGTTGACCGCTTGCGGCTTCCAGTTGCGCGGCCAGCAGAACTACGCATTCAAACGCCTCTATATCTCGGGTGGTTCCGCGGCGGCGGGCGCGCGTCTCGCGCGTATCGTGGAAGGCGGCAGCGACACGGTGGTGGTCACGTCGATCGCGAATGCCGACGCCACGTTGCAGATCACCGAAGGCCGCGGCATCGGCACGCTGACGCTGAACTCGCTGGGCGTGGTCGAAGAGTATCAATTGAATCTCAACATGAACTATTCGCTGACGGCCAAGGACGGCACGCTGCTGATTCCGCCGAGCGTGATCGCGTTGAACCGCGCGATGACCTATAGCGATCAGTTCTCGCAAGCGAAAGCCTCCGAAAGCAACATTCTCTTCGACGACATGGAAAGAGACGCGATCGACCAGCTCACGCGCCGTCTGGCCGTCGTGCGTTCGATGCATCCGGCGCCGGGCGAGGAAGTGCCGTCGGTCGCGCCGCGCGCTCCGTTGCCGCCGCCGCCGCTGTGAGCGTCGCGCTTCGTTCAACGTGCCGCACCTGTTCAACCTCGCCGATCGGTAGCCATGCAACTGCGACTTGACGCGCTCGAAGCGCATCTCGCCAAGGGACTCGCCGGACTGTACGTCGTGTACGGCGACGAGCATCTGCTCGCGCAGGAAGCGTGCGACCGTATTCGCGCCACGGCGCGCGCGGCCGGCTTTACCGATCGTTCCGTGTTCACGGTGGAGCGCGGTTTCGACTGGAGTTCGCTGCTCGGCGCGAGCCAGTCGATGTCGCTGTTTGGCGACCGCCAACTGGTCGAGCTGCGCATTCCGTCGGGCAAGCCCGGCAAGGAAGGCGCCGACGCGCTGAAGGCGCTCGCCGCTGCCGTCAATGACGACGTGCTCACCATGATCACGCTGCCGCGGCTCGACGCGGCCACGCAGAAGTCGGCGTGGTTCACGGCTTTGTCCGACGCGGGCGTCGCGTTGAAGATCGACCCGGTCGAGCGCGCGCAACTGCCGAACTGGGTCGGCCAACGGCTTGCCGCGCAGGGTCAGCGAGTTGCCGCGGGAGAAGAAGGGCGGCGCGCGCTGGCGTTCATCGCCGAGCGCGTGGAAGGCAATCTGCTCGCCGCGCATCAGGAAATCCAGAAGCTCGGGCTGCTGTATCCGGCGGGTTCGTTGAGCTTCGAACAGGTTCAGGACGCCGTCCTCAACGTCGCCCGTTACGATGTTTTCAAGCTGAACGAAGCGATGCTGACGGGCGATGTCGGCCGCTTGTCGCGCATGCTCGACGGCTTGCGTGGCGAAGGCGAGGCGGCGGTGCTGGTCCTGTGGGCCGTGGTCGAAGAAGTGCGCACGCTGCTGCGGATCAAGCGCGGCGTCGCGGCCGGCAAGCCGCTTGCAATGCTGGTGCGCGAGAACCGCGTGTGGGGTCCGCGTGAGCGGCTGATCGGCCCGGCGTTGTCGCGCGTGAGCGAAGGCGCGCTGGAAAAGGCGCTTGCGCTGGCGGCGCGGTTGGATCGTCAGGTGAAGGGGTTGTCGGGCGGTACGCCGGGCAATCATCGCAACGATCCGCCGCCTGATCCGTGGGACGGTTTGTTTGAACTCGCCATGACGGTGGCTTCGCCGAAGACGGCGCCCGTGCCGCCGCCGCGACCTCGAAGCTCGGCAGCTTCGCCGGCGCGAAGGCCTGTCTGAACTATAGCGGCTAGCGCCCGAATGCCCGCGCGGAGAGCGCGGCGCCGCTGACGCCAGTGCGCCGAACAGTTTTGAGGCCAGCGACGTTGGGCAGTCGACGGCTCAGGCTACCTGGATGCCACCGGCACTGCCGCCGCAAGCAAAGCGCCTTCACCCGACTTACAATCGCTTGATCTTTCGCTAAATCTGCCTGTCCGCCGCACCTCGACGTGCGCGGCATCACGAGACTCACCATGGATATCGACCAGTACATGACCGACCTCGGCCGCCGCGCCCGCCAAGCTTCACGGGCGATGGCGCGGGCGTCGACGGCGGCGAAGAATGCCGCGCTTGCGGCTGTTGCACAGGGTATCGAACGCGATGCCGCGCTGCTGAAGGAAGCCAACGCGCGCGACGTCGCGCGGGCTCGCGAGAAAGGCCACGACGCCGCGTTTATCGACCGTTTGACGCTGTCGGACAAAGCGCTGAAGACGATGGTCGAAGGTTTGCGGCAAGTCGCCGCGCTGGCCGATCCGATCGGCGAGATCAGCAATCTGAAATATCGGCCGAGCGGCATTCAGGTCGGCCAGATGCGCGTGCCGTTGGGCGTGATCGGCATCATCTACGAATCGCGTCCGAACGTGACGATCGACGCCGCCGCACTCTGCCTGAAGTCGGGCAACGCGACGATTCTGCGCGGCGGTTCCGAAGCGCTCGAATGCAATACGGCGCTGGCGAAGCTGATCGGCGAAGGGCTGCAAGCCGCCGGTTTGCCGCAAGACGCCGTGCAAGTGGTGGCCACGTCGGACCGTGCGGCCGTCGGCAAGCTGATTACGATGACTGAGTTCGTCGACGTGATCGTGCCGCGCGGCGGCAAGAGCCTGATCGAGCGCTTGATGCACGAAGCGCGCGTGCCGATGATCAAGCACCTCGACGGCATCTGCCATGTGTACGTGGACGACCGCGCGGATCTGGCCAAGGCGCTGACCGTCTGCGACAACGCCAAGACGCACCGCTACGGCACGTGCAACACGATGGAAACGCTGCTGGTCGCGCGCGGCATTGCAGCGGAAGTGCTGCCGCCGTTGGGCAAGCTGTATCGCGACAAGCAAGTCGAACTGCGCGTGGATGCGGCGGCGCGCGCGGTGCTGGCGGACGCGGGCGTGGGACCGCTCGTCGATGCCACCGAGGAAGACTGGCGCACCGAATACCTCGCGCCGGTGCTGGCGATCAAGGTGGTCGAGAACCTCGATGCCGCGATCGATCACATCAACACGTACAGCTCGCAGCACACCGACGCGATCGTCACGGAAGACCACGATCGCGCCATGCGTTTCCTGCGCGAAGTGGATTCGGCGAGCGTGATGGTGAACGCATCGACCCGTTTCGCGGATGGTTTCGAATTCGGCCTCGGTGCGGAAATCGGAATTTCGAATGACAAACTGCACGCGCGCGGGCCGGTGGGGCTGGAAGGGCTGACGTCGCTCAAGTATGTCGTGCTGGGCCACGGCGAAGGCCGGCAATAAACAAGAGGAACGCTGATGCTTTGGGTAAAAACGTTTCACATCGTTCTGATTGCTTCATGGTTCGCCGGCCTGTTCTATTTGCCGCGCATCTTCGTCAATCTGGCGATGGAAACGGAACCCGCGGCGACGGCGCGTCTATTGACGATGGCGCGCAAGCTGTTCCGCTTCATGACGTTCATCGCGGTGCCCGCGCTGGCTTGCGGGCTTTGGTTGTGGCTGGTGATCGGAATCGGGCGCGGACAGGGATGGATTCACGCGAAGGTCGGCGTGGTGGTGCTGCTTTTGATTTACCACGCTTATTGCGGTGTGCTGCTGCGGACCTTCGAGCGGGGGGAGAATCGTCGCTCGGATAAGTGGTATCGGATGTTCAATGAACTGCCGGTGCTGGGGATGTTGGCGGCGGTGGCGTTGGTGGTGATTAAGCCGTTCTAGGACGGGGTTTTGATTTTGTAGAAGGCGGTTTGCCGGGTTCGGCAAACCGCCTTTTTTATGGGTGGCGCTGGGGCGCGATGCGGCGTCCTAGGCCAAATGGCTAGTTCGCTTGCCAGCCTATATTGGGACGGCCGATGCGCGTGCGGGCTGATTTATAATTTCCGAACCACTGGCACCAACCGGTGGTCTGGTTTAGCAGCCAGTCGTTCCAACCGCACACCCGTCCAGGCGGGTCGTGCGTCTGCTGCTGCACGTCTATATTTCTATGGGCGGGCGGTAGTGGGAGAGCCGCAAGGCTCGCTGGTTTGTTGGAACGCCAGTCTGCTAATCCCACTACATGCCCGCTCACCCTCCTTGCAAGCGAGTGTCGGGCGATCCAGGTCAGTCTTAGGGAGATCGCACCATGAGCAAGTCCAACAAAAAGCAACCCGCCTCACGTCAGCCAGTCGATGCCTTGCAGTACGAAAAACTCGCCATGTCGGCATTCGGTTCGTGCGAACGTCAACTGACTCAACTCAACAGACTGGCCACACTTGCGACTTCAATATATAGGAATCCTGCGCTGACAAACCACGAACGACGCAGTCGACAAGTGCTGCTCGAGTTGCTGGTTGAAACGTGTGAGGAGTACGAGCGGGAAGTGGAATGCGACCGCGAGTTGTACCAAGTGATCGCGCTCGATGCGCGTGGGATTGCGCATCGCCGGATTACGGCGAGTGCTGCGGCGAAACTGCTTGCGCAAGCAGCGCCGAAAGGCAAGAAAACTGGAGACGATACCAAACCACGTCAGGTTGCGACGTATGAGTCGGCGCGCGGAACGATCGACGTCGCTCCGGCCGCGCATTAATGGCTTGCCGGGCCTTCCGCATCGCAAAACCTGGAATATCCACATTTGAATGAGCAAGGGAGGATTGCTGAAGTCAGCAATCCTCCCCTCTTAGACGTCTCAGGAACTCGCGTTCGAAAATAAGGATTTCTATTTAGGGAGAGCAACTGAGCCGCAGGTGTTTCCCTGTCACAGCATTTATAGCTTGTCGCCCACTTGCACCCGCGCGCCTGCGCCACCGGAATTTCGCACCGATACAGCGCTGTTCGTTAGCCACTTACCACTTTGTGAAACGATACGTCACGCCAACACCCGCCGCCGCCCCGCGCTTGCACGCACCGGGGCCGGCTGCTACCGCAGTCTTGCAACGAGCCGATGGCGTCAGGCTCGGTGTCGCCATGGCGATACCTAATTACGAGTTTGTGGCGACTTCGTCCACTGAGCTTTGCATCGCGTTGAAACGCCGATCGTAGTTAGCGCCAGCTAGACTGGTCGCGCGTTCAACCGGTTCACGTTCGCCGCGTCTGTGCCTTATATGCCGGCCGCGACTCTCGTGAATTGACGGTTGTGGCCTCCCGATCGAACGGAGGCGCTGTTCGCACAATCAGTCACCGAGTTAGCAGCGCGTGCCGCCAAGTTGCTCGCCGCCGCCTTTGCGTTGCCTCCGATCGCAACTGTGTTCGGACCGATTGCGAGGAAATCAGCTCGAACGTAGATGCCTTACTTAACACTTCTGCGGAACTCCAGAGCAACGTGAAGCGTTCGTTTGCCCTCCGGCAAACGTTAGGACCGCCACCGCTTTGGGCTCAATATAAAAGTCGGGCTGCCTCGCTGGCTCACTGATGGGGTGAGCTCTCTGGGGCAGTCACGCTGTGTGCATTGCAAACTTATGCGGATGTTTCTTCAGGCTTAGTAAGCCAAATCTCAAAAGAGATCGTAAATGAAACCTGCTTGTAGGACGCGTCGGTGTGTATTTCAGATTTTTCCTGAAAAGCCAGAGTGATTTAAGACTGATCTGATGTTGGCCTTAGGAATGTCGAAATAAAGTTTGATCGCGGCGAGGTCAGCGAAGAGGACCGACGCGGCGATTGTGTCTCACGCCAAGGTCAAACATCGGCTACGGCGCCGTCAATGCGCCGAGCCGGGCAATAAAGCTTCGCTCCTCTGCTTGTCTCGAATACTTCTAGGTTAATAAGCATGTCTAAGTCTTGACTTGCTGGCTGTGGTTTGTCTTTGCGAATTGGTCGCTATCGATTAGGCAGACCAAATGCCTTTTATTGGGAACAGAAATGAATAAAGTCTATCGATCCGTCTGGAATGAGTCGACCGGTACCTGGGTCGCGGCGCAAGAGAATGCGACGGGGCGGAAGAAGCAAAAACGCACGGCGGTCGGCGTCTCGCGAGTATTCATCTCTATCACTGCAGCAGGCGTTGCTTTGGTGCCGCTTGCGGCTAACGCGAACGGGGTTGTTACCTGTAGTTCAGACGGCAGCACTTATGGCACTAGCGGCGATGGGTCCACCCCCTACGATATGCATTGCGGTGCCGGCAGTGACGTCGTCTATATCGGTGGTGCCCCGGCCGGCACACCGGCGAACAATGCTTACGCCGATCCCACCGTTACCTATATCTCCGTCAACAATGCCACGTCGGCCAGCTCAGATCGGACTGGAAGCACGCCGAGCCAGTCGATCAAGCTGCACTCGCCAACCAGCATCGTGCTTGACGGCACGACGGACCTGAACAGTCATAAGATCATCAATCTCACAGCGGGAGTGGTGAGCAGCATCAGTACCGACGGAGTCAATGGTTCGCAGCTGTTTGGCGTCAGCAATTCGATGGCAAATGCGCTCGGCGCTGGTTCGTCGGTCAACGCGAACGGGACGATTTCAGCGCCGAGCTTTGCACTAACGAACGCGAACGCGATCGACGGCACGACAGGCGCAGCAACGAACATCGGTTCCGCCTTCAGCACGGTGGATACGGCGCTGGGCAAGCTGAACACGTCGATCACGAACATCAACAACGGCCAGGGTACGCGCTACTTCAAGGCGGCCGGCAACAACGACGGTACTGACGACGCGAAGTCGGGCTCGTACGGCAGCATCGCGATCGGGCCGAATGCGTTAACCGCGATTCCCGGCACGACCACAACCGATGCGATCGCCATCGGGCATAACGCAACAGCCAACTACGCCAGCAACATTGCGCTTGGCGCCGCCGCCACAGCGGGTGGGGGGGCGACGATCGCCATCGGCTACGGTGCAACGACGGACTCGACAAGCGGAGCGAATAACCAGATTGCGCTGGGAGCCAACGCGGTGAGCGGTTCGGGCTATGCCACAGTGCTGGGCGCGCAGTCGACGGCGACGTCGAAGTACTCATTGGCCGTTGGTTATGCAGCCACCGCTTCGGCAACTGGCGCGACGACGCTGGGCTACAACGCATCGGCGACGACGGCGAACTCGGTGGCGCTGGGCTCGAACTCGGTGGCGAACTCGACGACGCTGACCACGGCCGGCTTCACGCCGGTGGGCGGCACGGCAATCTCGGCAGCGACGGCAGCCGGTGGTGAAGTGTCGGTTGGCGCGGCGGGCAAGGAGCGTCGTGTCACGAACGTGGCAGCGGGCCTGAACGCGACCGATGCAGTGAACGTGAGCCAGCTGCAGTCGGAAGACGCGAAGGTCAATAACATCAGCAATAACGTGACGAACATCGCGGGCAATGTCACCAACATCAGCAACACGGTGAACAACATCACCAACGGTGGCGGCATCAAGTATTTCCACACGAACTCGACGCTGGCGGATTCGATGGCGACCGGCATAAATTCGGTAGCCGTTGGTCCGAACGCCGCGTCAGGCAATGCTGGCGATATTGCAATGGGCTTGGGAGCGAAGGCCGAAACAACGGGAACTTATGGAACGTCGGGCAATTCGATTGCAATGGGTACCGGCGCAACCGCGAGCACCGGCAATTCAATCGCAATGGGTACTGGCGCTCAGGCGGGTCTTTACAATACGGCTAACGCACAGGGAATAGCCATTGGCCAAGGTGCGAGCGCGGTGACAGCTCTTTCGACCTGGGGCATGAATACTGCCTTGGGCTTCAATGCGACATCCTCTAACTACGACACCCTTGCAGTGGGTACCGGTACGCTGGCAAGCAGCGCCCATGCATCGGCGCTGGGCGGCTATTCGACGGCCACTGGCGCTAATTCGTTGGCCGTTGGCAGCTATTCGACGGCAGGCGCCGCTTCAGCCGTAGCGGTGGGTAATGGCGCGAGCGCGACGGCGTCCAACTCGGTGGCGCTGGGTTCGAACTCGACGACGACGGCGAACCTGTCGGCAGCGGGTTACAACCCGGGCACGGGCACTCTGTCGGGCACGGCTTCGGCGACCAACGGCGAAGTGTCGGTAGGTTCGGCAGGCAAGGAACGTCGCGTGACGAACGTGGCGGCCGGTTCGGCGGCAACTGATGCGGTGAACGTGAGCCAGTTGCAGTCGGAAGATGCGAAGGTGAACAACGTCAGTAGCAACGTCAGCAACATCGCGGGTAATGTCACCAACATCAGCAACACGGTGAACAACATCACCAACGGCGGCACTGGCATCAAGTATTTCCACGCGAACTCGACGCTGGCGGACTCGTCGGCGACGGGCACGGATAGCGTGGCCGTGGGCCCGGCTGCTGTGGCAAGCGGGCAGGCAGCGATGGCGATGGGCAGTGGTGCGAGCGCGGTGTCGATAAACTCGCTTGCAATCGGGCAGGGGTCGACCGCGATCGGTACGAATGCAATAGCCTTTGGCGGTGCGACTGCCAATGACGCCGGTGCGAACAGCACGTCTCAAGACTTGCTTGCGATTGGTGCCGGGGCTTCCGCAACCTTTGGAAAGAATATTGCAATCGGCGGTGGTGCGCAGGCCTTGGGCGGCGCTTACGATGGCGGCTACAACACTGCCATCGGTGAGGCTGCAATTGCAAAGGGAGACGGCGCCAAGGGGGGGTTCGGTGCAGGAGGTTGGGGTTACACCACGGCTATCGGTGCTAGCGCGCAGGCGTTGCATGACAACACGACCGCGGTTGGCGCCAACGCTCTGGCTAACGTTGCCTCAGCGACAGCCGTAGGCGTGCAAGCAAGCGCTGTTGCGGGCGGTGCGCTTGCAATCGGCAAGAGCGCGACGGCTGCGACGACGAACTCGGTGGCCTTGGGCTCGAGCTCGGTAGCGAACTCCGCGACGCTGGCGACGGCAGGCTACAACCCGGGCAGCGGTACGCTGTCGGCGGCGACGGCTGCAGGCGGTGAAGTGTCGGTCGGCAAGTCGGGCAGCGAGCGTCGTATTACGAACGTGGCGGCGGGGCTGAACGGCACCGATGCGGTGAACGTGAGCCAGTTGCAGTCGGAAGACGCGAAGGTCAATAACGTCTCGAACAACCTGAGCAATCTGAGCAATAACGTCAGCAACATCGCGGGTAATGTCACCAACATCAGCAACACGGTGAACAACATCACCAACGGTGGCGGCATCAAGTACTTCCACGTGAACTCGACGCTGGCGGACTCGTCGGCGACGGTCAGCGGCGGAATCGCAATCGGGGGGGGAGCGTCGACTCCGTCTTTCGGCGGGGCACACGATAACACCGCAATCGGTACGAATGCACTGGCCAAAGGCTATAACTCAATTGCATTGGGTACGGGCGCGACGACTGCAAGCAGTCAATACGCAGGCGCTGGTAACGATCTGATAGCCATCGGTAATAACGCCTTTGCCAACTACGACCACAATATTGCGATTGGCGGCAATTCGGTAGCTGGTGGTGCCGGTGGCGGTGCCGAAGCCGTCGCAATCGGTGAAAACGCGTCCGCGGCCCCCGCCAAATCGTTGGCTTTGGGTTCCTCGGCGACCGCGTCGGCGGCGAATTCGGTGGCCTTGGGATACGGCTCGACGACGACGGCGAATCTGTCGGCAGCGGGTTACAACCCGGGCACAGGCACGTTGTCGGGTACGGCTTCGACGGCAAACGGTGAAGTGTCGGTGGGTTCGGCAGGTGCAGAGCGTCGTGTGACGAACGTGGCAGCCGGTTCGGCGGCGACGGATGCGGTGAACGTGAGCCAGTTGCAGTCGGAAGACGCGAAGGTCAATAACGTCAGCAATAACGTGTCGAACCTGAGCGGCACCGTGACGAATATCGCGGGTAATGTCACCAACATCAGCAACACGGTGAACAACATCACCAACGGTGGTGGCATCAAGTATTTCCACACGAACTCGACGCTGGCGGATTCGTCGGCAACGGGCACGGATGCAGTGGCGATCGGCGGCAACGCGAAGGCGACGGCAGCGAACTCGGTGGCACTGGGTTCGAACTCGACGACGACGGCGAACCTGTCGGCAGCGGGCTACAACCCGGGCACGGCAGCCCTGTCAGGTACGGCTTCGACAGCCAACGGCGAAGTGTCGATGGGTTCGGCAGGCAAGGAACGTCGCGTGACGAACGTGGCAGCCGGTTCGGCGGCGACGGATGCAGTGAACGTGAGCCAGTTGCAGTCGGAGGATGCGAAGGTCAACACGATCAACAACAACGTGAACAACCTGAGCACCACCGTCAACAATATCGTCATCAACGGTGGCGGCATCAAGTACTTCCACGTGAACTCGACGCTGGCGGACTCGTCGGCGACGGGCACGAACTCGGTAGCGATCGGTGACAAGGCATCGTCGCTGGGCAATCTGTCGGTTGCGATGGGTGACTCTGCGACGGCGGTGGGCGCGGCCAGTATCGCGATTGGTAATAACGCGCAGAACGTAACCGGCGCGAACAATTCGATTGCCATCGGTGGAGATTCGAAGGCGGCTGACAGATCCGTTTCTCTGGGCAATGGTGCTGATACATCACTGTCGAGCTGGGGCGTGGCGGTTGGCACTAACGCTACGGTGTCGGCTGCGCTTGGCACGGCAATTGGTGGCGGCGCCACGGTCAGCGGTGCGAATTCGACGGCGATCGGCACGAACGCTGTAGCCTCGGCGGTCAATTCGGTGGCGCTGGGCAACGCAGCGACGACGACGGCGAACCTGTCCGCCGCGGGGTACAACCCGGGTACGGGTACGCTCTCGGGTATCGCGTCGGCAGCGAACGGCGAAGTGTCGATGGGTTCGGCAGGCAAGGAGCGCCGTGTGACGAACGTGGCAGCCGGCTCGGCAGCAACGGATGCAGTGAACGTGAGCCAGTTGCAGTCGGAAGATGCGAAGGTCAATAACGTCAGCAATAACGTGTCGAATCTGAGCGTCAACGTGACGAACATCGCGGGCAACGTCACCAACATCAGCAACACGGTGAACAACATCACCAACGGTGGCACTGGCATCAAGTATTTCCACGCGAACTCGACGCTGGCGGACTCGTCGGCAACGGGCACGGATGCGGTGGCGATCGGTGGCAATGCATCGGCGACGGCAGTGAACTCGGTGGCACTCGGTTCGAACTCGACGACGACGGCAAACCTGTCGGCAGCAGGCTACAACCCGGGCAGCAGCACGTTGTCGGGTACAGCTTCAGCAGCGAACGGCGAAGTGTCGATGGGTTCGGCAGGCAAGGAACGCCGCATCACGAACGTGGCAGCCGGCTCGGCCGCTACAGATGCGGTGAACGTCAGCCAGTTGATGTCGGAAGATGCGAAGCTGAATAACGTCAGCAACAACGTGAGCAACATCGCGGGCAATGTCACCAACATCAGCAACACGGTGAACAACATCACCAACGGTGGCACTGGCATCAAGTACTTCCACGTAAACTCGACGCTGGCGGACTCGTCGGCAACGGGCACGAACTCGGTGGCAATTGGCGACCGGGCATCGTCGCTTGGCGGCTCATCGGTTGCGATGGGCGACGGTGCGACGGCGGTGGGCGCGGCCAGTATCGCGATTGGTAACAACGCGCAGAACTCGGCGACGGCGAACAACTCCGTGACGATTGGCGGTGACTCGAAGGGTGGCAACAAGGGCGTCACGATCGGGAATAACGCAGACACATCGGCTGCGTCGTATGGTACGGCAGTGGGTATTGCATCGACCGTGAGCGGTCAGTACGGTGTGGCGCTGGGCCAGAATGCCAACTCGCTGGCGGATCAGGGCGTATCGGTTGGATCGGGCTCAACGGCTTCGGCATCGATGGCGACGGCGCTTGGCACCGGCGCAAAGGCGACGGCAGCGAATTCGGTAGCACTGGGGGCGTACTCGACGACGACGGCGGACCTGTCGGCAGTGGGCTACAACCCGGGCACGGGAACACTGTCAGGTACGGCTTCGGCAGCGAACGGCGAAGTATCGATGGGTTCGGCAGGCAAGGAGCGCCGCGTGACGAACGTGGCAGCCGGTTCGGCGGCAACGGATGCAGTGAACGTGAGCCAGTTGCAGTCGGAAGATGCGAAGGTCAATAACGTCAGCAATAACGTGAGCAACCTGAGCACCACCGTCAACAACATCGTCATCAACGGTGGCGGCATCAAGTATTTCCACGCGAACTCGACGCTGGCGGATTCAATGGCGACCGGCACAGATTCGGTAGCCGTTGGTCCGAACGCCGTGTCAGGCAATGCTGGTGATATCGCAATGGGCCTGGGAGCGAAGGCCGAAACAACGGGAAAGGCGGCATCGTCGGGCAACTCCATTGCAATGGGTACCGGCGCAACTGCGAGCACCGGCAATTCGATCGCAATGGGTACTGGCGCTCAAGCAGGTGTTTACGGTACGGAGAGCGCACAGGGAATAGCCATTGGTCAAGGTGCGAGCGCGGTGACCGCTCTTGCGACCTGGGGCTTGAATACTGCCTTGGGCTTCAATGCGACATCCTCTAACTACGACACCCTTGCAGTGGGTACCGGTACGCTGGCAAGCAGCGCCCATGCATCGGCGCTGGGCGGCTATTCGACGGCCACTGGCGCTAATTCGCTGGCCGTTGGCAGCTATTCAACGGCAGGCGCCGCTTCAGCCGTAGCGGTGGGTAATGGCGCGAGCGCGACGGCGTCCAACTCGGTGGCGCTGGGCGCGGGCTCGACGACGACGGCGAACCTGTCGGCAGCGGGTTACAACCCGGGCACGGGTACTCTGTCGGGCACGGCTTCGGCGACCAACGGTGAAGTGTCGATGGGCTCGGCAGGCAAGGAACGTCGCGTGACGAACGTGGCAGCCGGTTCGGCGGCAACGGATGCAGTGAACGTGAGCCAGTTGCAGTCCGAAGATGCGAAGGTCAACACGATCAACAACAACGTGAACAACCTGAGCACCACCGTCAACAACATCGTCATCAACGGTGGCGGCATCAAGTACTTCCACGTGAACTCGACGCTGGCGGACTCGTCGGCGACGGGCACGAACTCGGTAGCGATCGGTGACAAGGCATCGTCGCTGGGCAATCTGTCGGTTGCGATGGGCGACTCTGCGACGGCGGTGGGCGCGGCCAGTATCGCGATTGGTAATAACGCGCAGAACGTAACCGGCGCGAACAATTCGATTGCCATCGGTGGAGATTCGAAGGCGGCTGACAGATCCGTTTCCCTGGGCAATGGTGCTGATACATCACTGTCGAGCTGGGGCGTGGCGGTTGGCACTAACGCCAAGGTGTCGGCTGCGCTTGGCACGGCAATTGGTGGCGGCGCCATTGTCAGCGGTGCAAATTCGACGGCGATCGGCCAGAACGCTGTAGCCTCGGCGGTCAATTCGGTGGCGTTGGGCAATGCAGCGACGACGACGGCGAACCTGTCGGCCGCGGGGTACAACCCGGGTACGGGGACGCTCTCGGGTATCGCTTTGGCAGCGAACGGCGAAGTGTCGATGGGTTCGGCAGGCAAGGAGCGCCGTGTGACGAACGTGGCAGCGGGTTCGGCGGCAACCGATGCGGTGAACGTGAGCCAGCTGCAGTCGGAAGATGCGAAGGTCAATAACGTCAGCAATAACGTGTCGAACCTGAGCGTCAACGTGACGAACATCGCGGGCAATGTCACGAACATCAGCAACACGGTGAACAACATCACCAACGGTGGCGGCATCAAGTATTTCCACGCGAACTCGACGCTGGCGGACTCGTCGGCGACGGGCACGGATGCGGTGGCAATCGGTGGCAACGCATCGGCGACGACGGCGAACTCGGTGGCGCTGGGCTCGAACTCGGTCGCGAACTCGGCGACGCTGACCACGGCAGGCTTCACGCCGGTGGGCGGCACGGCAATCTCGGCAGCGACGGCAGCCGGTGGTGAGGTGTCGGTTGGCGCGGCAGGCAAGGAGCGTCGTGTCACGAATGTGGCAGCGGGCCTGAACGCGACCGATGCAGTGAACGTGAGCCAGCTGCAGTCGGAAGACGCGAAGGTGAATAACGTCAGCAGCAACGTGAGCAACCTGAGCACCACCGTCAACAACATCGTCATCAACGGTGGCGGCATCAAGTATTTCCACGCGAACTCGACGCTGGCGGACTCGTCGGCGACGGGCACGGATGCGGTGGCAATCGGCGGTGCGGCATCGGCGACGACGGCGAACTCGGTGGCGCTGGGCTCGAACTCGGTGGCGAACTCGGCGACGCTGACCACGGCAGGCTTCACGCCGGTGGGCGGCACGGCAATCTCGGCCGCGACGGCAGCCGGTGGTGAGGTGTCGGTTGGCGAGGCGGGCAAGGAGCGTCGCATCACGAATGTGGCAGCGGGCCTGAACGCGACCGATGCAGTGAACGTGAGCCAGCTGCAGTCGGAAGACGCGAAGTTGAATAACGTCTCGAACAACGTGTCGAACCTGAGCGGCACCGTGACGAACATCGCGGGTAATGTCACC
>NZ_JBHUFR010000004.1:0-32793 GCF_042680985.1 Paraburkholderia dipogonis
TCCCAGTATTTTCAAGGCTCCGGCTGATGTCCATTTTCTTTCTCTTGCGCGTAACGCCTGCACGGCTTCATAGTCGTTGGACGCATCGAGGGTACAGGTGGCCGGCGGCGCGCGGAACGTGCCGGCGGAGCCGTCGACCTCATGCGGCAGTCTGAGTGTTTCCCACGGCACGATGTCGCGGGGGTGGCTGGCGACCACGAGCGCACGCGCCTTGTCCGTAAGGGCGGGCCACGCGGCAAAGAATGTCTCGATGGCGCGGGCGCTCGCCACGCCGAGCCCGGGCACGGCCTTCCACCACTGGCGCCGGCGCGGGATGCGCACGGTCAGATCGGCGAGCGTCCGGATGCCGTACGCGTGCAGCACGCGCACCACGCGCGGGTTGAACCACTGGGCGATGTCGTCAGCGATCTGCGGTGCGGGCGGGCGCGCGTTGCGCAGCGCGTCGATCGCCTGCGCAACGCCTTTTGCGTGCTGCTCACGCCCTACTGCCCGATGAGTGAGGAGTGCGACGAGATCGTCGCGATGGGCCGCGCGCGAGAGATCCCGCAGCTTCTTACGGATGCGGCCCAGTACGCCGCGTGCCGACCTTCCATCGCCCAGCGCAGCGGGCAGGTAACGTGCCACGGCCTGCCGCACGGACACGCCGGCGTACCACGCGCGCAGCACGGCAAGCTCGTCGGCATCGGGAAAACCGGAGGCGGTGTCATTAGCGGGCGCGGAGGGGAGGGTGAGGCGCGTTTTCATACCCCGGAGTTTAGTACAGAAACCAGTGCCTTAAGATAAGAAGAGTTATCTTAATAGACGCATCCGGCAACACATTTTGCAACGAAGCGCGCGCTCGCTCACGCAACTAAAGTTGTTAATACTCGTCACCGTACCGTCGATGGTCTGTTTGCTCCGACGCGTTGCGGAAAAAACGCAAGTGCTTCGATATTTGCGGGCTTCTTCAGCAAGTATTCGCGCGTCTCGCCAGAATCCGTCGTGGCACCGAGCAGCACCCACGGAAAATCGATAGTGCAGCGCCGGACGGGTCTCGATCGGCGCGGGTGCTGCGGTCGAAAACGAAGGCGCGAACGGTAAAGCGACCTTACAAATCTTCTGATACTCCAACGCACAGCGCCGTAGAGCGGCAAGCACCTCGCCGGGCGTCGCTGCGAGCACCTGCAACGGCGCGTGATCCCATCTGGCAACGAAATGGCCATCCGCCGTTCGATAGAGCCAGTACCACGGACGCCCGTCTTGCCACCCGAGCAATCGGCGGTGGCGCACATCGAAATCAACGGGCGAGATTGCATCGATCACGTGCCAGCTTTTTGCGTCGGACCAGGACAGGCGCGAGCCATGACTGGTGGCCCACATCGCGTCGCGGCGCGCCTGCTCATGTGCGGAGTGCGCCGCCTGCCGCCGTGTTTTGCTGGTGTGCGGAGCCGTCGGCAAGCGTACAGCGAAGTAATGTCGTCACCGGCCAATACCCGCCAGGACAGGGCTGGGGCCTCCGAGTTGACGAAATTACTTCGTTGGCCAGCGAAGTAAAATCGTCACTTCGCCTCAGTGCGCATTAAATTCGTCACTTCCCGTTCGTCCTAGACCATAACTTCCTCAGGCAGGTCGAACACATGGTCGCCGTTTTGCGAAGCTTCGAGCCGCTCATGCTTCCGCGTCCTCGCGGCGCGCACCGGTATGACGCCTTCAGTCCAAAGCTCGGGCGACGCCTGACGCTATACAGGCGCAGCGCCTTCGAAACCTGGCTGATGCTGGAAGCGGATCCTGCTTCAAGGACATTCTGTGAACGGCCAGGCTTCATGGTAGTTGATGGACAACGTCGCGTCGTCGATTTCTGGGCAAGGTCTGATGACCATAAATACCTGGTATTACTATCGGAATCGACAACTACGAGCAATCGCCCGCGAAGCCGTATTGACTTCGACCCGGAAGCCTTCGCGGTGCGGTACATCGATGCAGCCGAAAGAGCAGCTGCGCGCGTCTGGACCGGAGCCTGGCAGCGCATCCTGCCCGTGCTTGTCGCCGCTCGGGGCCTCGTCGAGCCTTCGCTGGCCGCTTCGATCGAACGCTTTGTCGCGTCACCTCAATCGCTGATGGCGATCGAGCGTGAGTTTTCGACGGGCGACCCCGTGCTCGTCCGCGCAGCCGTCTTCGAACTGTTACACCGCGGCCGAATCCAGGCGCTGGAGTTACACACCGAAAGCCTGTCGTATATGACACGTTTCGTTGCGATCCGAGCCATACCATGAGCCGCCGCAAACCCGATTTCCAGGCACTCGATCTCGCCTCATGGCCGACACTGACCTGGACAGAACTCGACGCTACCGCGCGCGGTCGCGTCCGGAGACATATCGACGCCATTGAACGTTATGCGAGCGGAGAAACACTCGCCAGTATCGAGAACGCTACGGGAGTCAACCGCAGACAGCTCTACCGGGTTCTCGACAGGGCACTTTCGCTGCATGGCGACGGGCGGATATACGGCTTTCGTGCGCTTGTCGTTTATGCGCGTGTGACGGAATATACCCGCCTGCTACCCGTCACCTTGCATAGCGAACGGGGCGGTGCCGTCGGTGCGCTTTCCTTGCTGCTCGATCACTATCCCAGGCTCGCTGCCTGGCTCATCCTGCAGATCAGACAGCGCCGCGTGACACTCAGCCAGATACCTTCCGACGAGGGCCTCCGGATCAGGCTGCACGGATTGAGGTCGTTGCATCAAGGATTCTTGCAGGAGTGCCGCCAACTGGGTCTGACGGTCGCCGACTATTCGTTCAACACCGCCGGGCGTGCGATCAGGTCGCTGTCCTCTCGCGTATAGGCCGAGCTGCTGCGCGGCTTTGGAACGGTCGCAGTTGCTGCCGGTGCCTCGCACCTGAAGGGACTGCCGCGTGCCGACGATGCACCCGCTCCCGCGGCGACACGGCCGTATCAGGTGGTCGAATTTGATGGTCACCGGCTCGATGTACGGCTCAAGGTCGTCGTCCGCGATCCACTCGGCTTTGAGCATGAGTTTGAGGTCGAGCGCGTGTGGCTGCTGGTGATCATCGACGTATGCACGCGGGTCGTGCTTGGCTATCACCTGGCGATGACGCGGGAATATAGTCGTTATGACGTGATCAAGACAATCGAGAACGCGCTGGAACCGCGGTCAGTGCCCGCCTTCACCATCCCCGGACTGATCTGCCAGCCGCACGATGGTTTCGCGTCACAGCGCCTGCCCGAACTTGCCTACGTCAGCTGGGAATGCATCAGACTCGACAATGCGAAGGCAAACCTTGCGGGCGAAACGCTGGTTGCACTTTGCGAGTTCGTTGGCTGCGCCGTCAGTGCAGGGCCGAAGCACAGTCCGGACGAGCGCCCGTATATTGAGGGCTTCTTTGGCACAATCGCCAGCAGGCTGTCCTCACGCCTGCCGGGCTACACGGGCTCTCATCCTCGCGATCTGCGCCGCGCGCTGGCCGACCCGAAAGGTAATCTCCGCCTCTATGTTTCGCTCGATGAGCTGGACGAACTGATCGCTAATGCGATTGCAAGTTATCACGGGACGCCTCACGGCGGGCTGAATGGTGTGACGCCGCTCGAAGCGATGGAGTTCTTTGTTCGTGGAAGAGGGCAGCTGCTGGCGTGGTTGCCGGAAGTGCGCCGGCTTACGTTATGCCTGATGCAGTCGGCGCGGCACTGTCGTGTGCGCGGCTACCTTGCGCTCGGCGTCCGTCCTCACATCAACCTGTTCGGCGTACGCTACACCAACATGGTCCTTGCCAGCAGCGCCCAGCTAATTGGCCAGGCGCTTCGCGTCTACATCAACGCCGACGATCTTCGCTGCGTGCGTGCTTTCCTCGCCGATGGCAGTGAGCTCGGCGTCCTTGACGCACAAGGCGCCTGGCGCGTGCTGCCGCACAATCTGACATTGCGCCGGGAAATCCTGAAAGGGAAAAACAGCAGGAGCTCAGGACATATGGCAGCTGAAAATCCGATCGACGCCTACGTGCAGACCAAGGTCGCAGCAGCTAACAGGTCACGCAGGGCGGCCTCCGATGCAGCGCGCACATTGCGCCTCCTGGCAAATGCACCAACGGCCAAAACACCGACAGGCCCGCTGGGACCAGATGCAAGTCCAGTGACGGCGGCAGCGAAGGTAGCAGAGGCGACCGGCGAGGTCGCCGGTACGGCACCCGACAAACCGGTTCGTCCGCGCAGGCTTGGTATCGGGACGGGACAGGTCTTCTGACACGTGGTTCTACAGGTGGTACCCAAAGGTATTGGTCACAGGAGGAAGGCATGTCGCTTCACATCCAGCGTCCGGTCGATCCGTCGCTGCACCCGCTCGTCACCGGAAACTACCGGATCGCCACACCGGCTATCGAATCGTTCGATGAGCTCGTCGTGAGCTGTCTTCGCTACCGTGTGACGGGGGCGCTCATCTACGGCGCTCCGAGGATCGGCAAGACGCGTTCGATAGAATACGTGCGCCTGCTGCTTGCCAGAGAACATCCGAAGGTGACAAGCTACCACGCCCGGTGCGAGCACAAGCCGCGGCACGCAGAAGGGCCGTTCTTCTCAAACCTGCTTGAAGCTGTCAGCGATCACGATCCGAATTCGGGCACCAACCCCGCGAAACGTATGCGGCTTTCGTTGCGGATCCGGGAAGCGGCTGCGCGGGCTGGCAGTGGGACGGTTTTGCTCTTTTGCGATGAAGCCCAGCGCTACAACGAAAACGAATACGAGTGGCTAAGGGATGTACACGATGCCCTCGACCGTCAGCAGATCAAGCTGTTCACCTTCCTCGTGGGTCAACAGGAGCTTCTTGCCCAGAAGAGTGCGCTGCAGATCGCTGGCAAAACGCAGATCGTCGCGCGCCTGATGGTCGAAGAACTTGCGTTCCACGGAATTCGCGACGCGGAAGATGTCGCCACGTGTCTGAACGGATACGACCAGACCGCCTATCCCGAGGGCACGCAATGGAGCTTCACGAGGTTCTACGTACCACAGGCGTTCGATGCGGGCTATCGACTTGTCAGCGATGCGGCCGTACTGTGGGATGCCTTCGGGGCTGCACATCACAAGTCGACCCTGCCTGGCCGGCTCGAGATACCGATGGCATCCTTCGCGCGGGCCGTCGAGATCGTACTAAAGGATAGCGAACTCAGGGATGCTCCGGGATACTGTCCGGACCCATCGTTATGGGCCCACGCTGTGCGCCGCTCCGGGTATGTCCAGTCGCGCCACGCAACCGGTCGTGTGCTCGTCCACGCGTAAGGACGCGCCTGCGCTAATCGCGCCGCGCTTCCCGATACTCAGCCTCGACGAGCGGCGACTGACCCCGGCACTGGGCTTCATATTCGATGCAAGGTGGCTGTTGCCGGGCGAATCGATGGTATCGATCCTGTGGAAGTTCGCGCGTGCGAACGGACTTCCCGGGCACGCACTGGTGCGGCTGATGGGCGCCGACATCGACCCGTACGAAGGCGTTGAGCCGATACGTGACGCCGTTGATCTGAAGCATTTGAGGTGCATGCTGCTACTGCCCGGCAAGGTGTTGCGCGCGTCACTGCTTGATGCCGGCCAGCGGGGAAGACATCATCCTGACTTCAGGTATTGCAGGCAATGTGCAGCGCTTGGTTATCACAGCGTGACGTACCAGATGTTCAGTGAGAACCGATGCCCCGCGCACCGACAGAAGCTCGAGACGCGATGCCAGCATTGCGGGCAGGAGACGCCCTACATTTTGAACGCGAGTCTTGTGGGCTCACCGTATCGTTGTGCGCAATGCGGCGCGCTTGATGCGACCCGGTCTCCTCCGGTTTTTGCAACAAAGCCAGCGATGCGCAAGGAACATCGGATTGCCATCGTACGGCATTTCCACAATCGCATGGCAGGCAGCTTTTGCCTTGGCGGTGAAGATTGCGACGTATAAATCGCAGCCTTGAGCGGCAGGGGCGGGCGCTTCATGAGGCAAAAGCCCCACCGATCGTTGCACCGGAACTGTCCTGTGAAAGTACGCAGAAACGGGTGTTGACACATTTACTTCGTTTTTGGTGACGAAATTACTTTGTTCTACGAGATCGAACTGGCCCTTGCGAATGCGCACCGCACATCACCAGGCTGCGGGAAATACTCGCCCAGATGTGCGGCGGACGCGATCTGACCAGGCTGTCCGCGCTGTCAGAGTACGGCGTACTGCAACTGATGGGCGAAGTCGGCACCGACCTGAGCATCTGGCCCACCGAGAAACATTTCACCGCTTGGGCCGGGCTGGCGCCGGGCAGGCACGACAGCGGCAAACGCAGGAAAGGCGTGCGGCGTGGGCGTAATCGCACAGGCCAACTGTTTTGCATGATGGCGCAGAGCCTGGTGCGCAGTGAGGACATCGCGCTCGGAGGATTTTACCGGCGCCTCGCCGCGCGTCGCGGCGGTCTCATCGCGACCAAGGCGCTGGCCCGCAAACTGGCTGGCTGGTTCTGGCGAGTGATGGTCAAGGGAGATGACTATGTCGAGCAGGGACTCGCGCGCTATGAGGAGCAGGTACACAAGAGCAAGGAACGCGCGCTAAAGCGCCTTGCAAAGGAATTGGGACGCCAACTCGTTCCGCTATCAACCGTTGATCACGCAACGACATGAAAAGCATGGACGCGGGAGGTTCCTTTATTGTCGCTGACTCCGTTTTGATCCAGATGCCGAGATTCACATGAACCGTTCGGATGTTGACCCCATTCTTGGAATGGCCGGCATTTACGACCGTGGCCAACCGGATCATGGACGCGTCGGAAACCGGTTCATTCTGGTGTCGGCAGCAACAAGCTGCCTTAATGCCGACGGATTGATCCATACGCAGCACCGCCAACCTGAAACAGACGATCCGCTTAGCTTAGTCGAACACTGGTTTCGGGAATCCGAACAGGAATTTCGGCAAACCCAACAGCCGTTTCGGAACACCAGCGTTCTCGTTCGACTTCAACCGAAATGCGTGTTCGTCATCCAGCAAAAACCTTGTTCCGCTTCAGCCGAAAACCCTGTTCGGCTTCGCCGAAATACGCGTCAGACGCGTAGGACAAGGCATAAACGTCCCGCAGCCAATCACTTGAACAATCAACCAAGGCGATACACCTTACGTACCGTGCCTTGAAACAGGGCTTCACGCTCATCCGCGCTCGCCTGCGCCGTTAGTCGCTTGAACGCATTCCAGCCGTTGCTGTAGGGGTACGAGCCCTTGTCCACCGGGAAATTGCTCTCGAACATGCAACGCCCGGGGCCGAACGTTTCGATGCAGGTGTGCATCCACGGCTTCCATGCTTCGGCGAGTTGCACTGACGACGGCGGCAACTCACCCTTTTCGAATTCGAAACCGTTGATTCGCATCCCGAGCCCGCCAACCTTCACATGGACATTGGGCAGTTGCGCCAGCTCGCGCATGGAGCGGGACCATCTGTCGAATACCTCCTTGCGCCTGTCCGCATAGCTGGCGACACGCACGACGCCACCGCAGTGATTGATGATGACGGGTGTGTCGGGGCATGACTTCGCCAGTTCGAATAACTCGGGAAGTTGCGGGAAGAAAAGCCACGCATCATAAGACAGACCCAATGGTCCCAACTGCGCTACGCCCGCGCGGTAGTCCCGATCAAGCAGCAATCCCCGCGGTGCCGCCGAAACGGGATTCACCAGCGTCAGGTCGGCGTCCCAGGTCACAAGATGCCGAACACCGCGAAACCGGCCCTGTCCGGCCGCGAGATGCGCTTCGAGGACGTCTCGCACCGCTACGCCACCACGAAGGTCTGCGTAACCGACGATGCCTTTCGCGACTTGTGGCTTTTCGCGCTGCGTCGGCGCGGTTACGCCTGTCACGTACTCAATCTCACCGACCGGCCGCAGTTTCTCAGAGCCTGACTTCCTGTAACGGGTGAGCGCCTGCATGTACACCGACGCCATGATGTTATGCCCCGACTGTGCGTCGCCAAGATATTCGTCGAGCAGATAGGTCCAGCCTGGACGATCGTAGAAGTGATGATGCGCATCAATGATCGGCATTTCTGGTTCAAGCGCTGCTTCGGTCCCTGAGGCAAGCCATTCGGATCGAACGGGCAAGTAGTTGCTGGTCGGATTCATGGGACGAGTCTCTTCCTTGGCGAAGGCTTGCGTGGTGGCGATAGCAGGAACGGCGATTGACGCTGCGACGCCCCGAAGAAGCTGGCGGCGCATCGGCGAATAGGCCACTCCGCTCATTTCTCTCCCCGATTGAAAACATAAAGGGAGAGCGTCAATAACGTCGTAATGCCGAGCACAACGGCGAGACCGAACATCCCGGCAGCGAACGTGCCGAAGGTGTCCTTCAGATAGCCAACGAGATAGGGGCCGGCAAAGCCGCCAAGCGCACCAATCGAATTAATCAATGCCAGTCCGCCAGCGGCCGCCTGGCCGGACAGGAATCGGGCGGGCAGCGTATAGAAAATCGTGCGTCCTGCAATCGTGCCGATCAGAGCCAGCGTGATGCCGACCATTGCGGGCAGCAGTGCATGGAAGTACGTCGAGACACCCAGTGCGACCGCGCCAATCAGAAAGCCCGCGGCGAGGTTTGCAATATGTCCGCCTCGACGGTCGACACGTTTCGCCCACCACAGCAATGCGATGGTCGCGAAAAAGTACGGCACTGCAGAAACCCAGCCTGTCTGCGTCACGCTCATCCCGTGGGCTTTAAGCATCTGGGGCAACCAGATGCCGATGCCGTAAGAGCCCATCGTAAATCCGAATGAGATCATGGCGAGGATGTAGACACGCACGTCCTTGAGCGCGGAGCGGAAATCTTTCTTCTTCTGGCTCGATGAACCCTCGCGGTCAAATGCGCTTTGCAGGGCAACCCGCTCGTCATGCGACAGCCATTTGGCATCGGCGGGCTTGTCCGCAAGCAATTTCAGCACAAGGTATCCGAGCACGCATGCAGGAAGGCCTTCGACAATGAACATCCATTTCCAGCCCGCAAGGCCGAGTACGCCATCCATGTGAAGCAGGCCCGACGACAACGGGCCGCCCACCAGTGAAGACAGCGGAGTCGAAACGGTGAACCATGCGAGCACACGTGTCCGGTAGGAGGCGGGGAACCAGACAGCAAGGAAAAAAATGACACCGGGGAAGAAGCCGGCTTCGCCGATCCCGAGCAGCAGCCGGATGACGTAGAAGCTGGTCGGCCCCGTGGCGAGCGCCGTGGCTGCGGCCATCAACCCCCAGGTAATCATGATGCGGGCAAGCCAGCGCCTGGCGCCGAAGCGGTACAGTGCCAGATTGCTGGGCACTTCACAAACGCAATAGCCCGCGAACATGATCCCTGCTCCCCAGCCGAACTGGGTCGCACTCAGTCCGAGGGCGTGGTTCATTGTCAGCGCCGCGAAACCGACGCTGGTGCGGTCCAGATAGTTGAAGAAGTATGCGAGCGCGAGAAGTGGAATGAAGCGCCACGCTGCCTTTCTGACTGCCTGCTGTTCGAGGGTGGCCGGAATATCAGCCGTCATACCCGAGGAAATGGATGTCATTGTCGTCTCCAGACAATTCGCCGGCGAATCCGGCTGCATTGCGGTCGGCTGCTGCGCAGCATTCTTTTGAGGCGCTTTCCGGCGTCAGGCGCTGGCAAGCTCATTGTCCGAAGGACTCGACTGGCCACCCGACTGCCGGTCCTCGCATCGGACGACTCCGGCATCGATCAACTGTCTGAGTTCGTCATCGGTATATCCAAGCTGCGACAACAACGCCTGCGTGTCCTGTCCGAGTGCGGGCGGGGCCGCACGGAGGCGCAAGCGCTGACCGTCAAGCGTCAGCGGCAGCAGTGCGGTTCGGGTGGAGACCGGCTTACCCGCGCCGCTGGCATCGGGCGGCAACGTCACATCGGCTAGGCCGCCGGTAGCCAGCAGATGCGGATCGTCGAAGAGGTCCTGCGGCCTGGTAATTGGCGCATACGGCAAGCCGATGCGTTCGAAGATCGCGCTGATTTCCGCCGCAGTGAACGCTTCCATGTACTGGCGAACTTGCGGTAGCAACCAGTCGCGGGCCTGGACACGTTGATTGTTGGTAGCGATCCGCTCATCTGCCTTCAGTTCGTCAAGACCGAACGCGTCACAGAACAGGGCCCATTGCGTGTCTGACACGACCGCCAGGAAAATCTGCTCGCCGTTCTTGACTGCGAAGACGTCATACACGGCCCATGCGGATATGCGACTTGGCATCGGCGCCACAGCCGTGCCCGTCACGGCGTACTGCATCATGTGCTGTGAAACGAGGAACACGTTGTTTTCGAACAGCGCACTCTGGACTTCCTGACCCCTGCCAGTGCGTTCGCGCTGGGCGAGAGCAGCCATCGCACCGATGGCACCGAACATGCCACCCATGATGTCGTTGACACTGGTGCCGGCACGCAGCGGCCGTCCTTCGGGCCCGGTCATGTAGGCAAGGCCGCCCATCATCTGCACCACTTCATCCAGCGCGGTCCGATGATCGTAAGGGCCGGGGAGAAAGCCCTTGTGGGAGACGTAGATCAGACGGGGATTGACCTCGGACAGCGAGGCGTACCCCAGTCCTAGTTTATTCATCGTGCCGCTCTTGAAGTTCTCGCTGAAAATGTCAGCGCCCGCAAGCAGCTTGTGGACAATCTCCACTCCGCGAGGGTCTTTCAGGTCAACGGCGATGCTTTTCTTGTTCCGGTTGAACGTGCCGAAAAATCCCGCACCCGATCCACGCAGGGCGCGCGTGCTATCGCCTGAAATCGGCTCGACCTTGATGACTTCAGCACCCAGGTCTGCCAGCACCATGCCGCAGGTCGGCCCCATCACCATGTGCGTCATCTCGATCACACGCACGCCGCTGTATGGCAGGGATTGATTCGACTGGATCTCACTCATTGCGCAACTCCCAACAGACATCCTTCCGGTTGTGACGCGCTCGGTGCGCGCCCATCTGCGTAGCCGAATCCTTTGGGCAGTCCGGCGTCCTGCACATGCCCGTAAAGCGCTTCTTCTGGTAGTGCTTCAGCGAGAATCGCGCGAGCAGCGATAAGGGCGTCAATATCGATGCCCGTGTCGTAACCCATGGCTTCGAGCAGAAACGCGAGATCTTCGGTCACGATGTTGCCGGTCGCGCCCGGTGCGTACGGGCAACCGCCGAGACCCGCCTGGCTTGCGTCGATTGTTGTGACGCCTGCATCGAGAGCGGCGAGGACGTTGGCCAGTCCTTGACCGCGCGTGTTGTGAAAGTGCGCGCCACCTGCCTTGCCACCGAGTTCGGTCTGCAAACGACGGAAGAGGCGCCGAACCTGCGTCGGATTCGCATAACCACTGGTATCGGACAGACCGACTTCGTCAACGCCGCACTCAGCCATCGCGAGGCACATCCGGATCGTCTGGTCGTCGCTCACCGTCCCCGCGATCGTGCAACCGAACGCAACGGATACACCCGCTTCAATCTGTACGCCGGGGAACTGTGCGTTGCGCAGGGTGACAATCTCGCGCACTTCCTCAATCATCTGCGCGGTCGTCTTGCGGATATTCGCCATCGAGTGCTCGTTGGTCACCGATACCGGCAATGTGAGCTTGTGTACGCCCGCTTCAAATGCGCTTTGCGATCCGCGCAGGTTCGGCGCGAGCACTGCAACGTGGAGGCCGGGGATCGTCAGCGCATGAGCGACAACTTCACGGATGTCGGCCATCTGGGGAAGCAATTTTGCAGGCACAAAAGAGCCAACCTCGATCTCCTTCAGCCCCGCCGCGGCCAGCGCGGAAATCCAGCGGAGCTTGGCCGCCGTAGGCATGACGCTCTTGATGCTCTGCAGGCCATCGCGTGGGCCTACTTCGCTGACCAGTACTTGGGAAACCGGGGCTTTGTTCAAGTAATGCTCCTTGAAAGTTCTATCAGAGAGAACGAAGATCTATGGGATAGAACTATAGGAGTGAACTTCGTTTGCGCAAAGGAGAGTAAACCCGAAATTCAGAACTTGAGTTCTATCAAATAGAACTATATAATCGGTTAAACATCATCAAAGGAAGATTGCCGTGGCCCCACAGACTGCAGATCCCCTTGCCGCCGGATCTGGCGCCGGTGCAGAAAGTTCAAGCGGTGTCGCAGTTCTGGACCGCGCGTTCGCGATCCTTGGCGCGTTCGGTCCGGGCGATGATCGCCTGACGCTTACCGAGCTTTCACGCCGTACTGGCCTGTACAAGAGCACCGTCTTGCGCCTGCTTGCCGCCCTTGAGCACGGTGGCTTCATACGTAAGCTGGAGGACGGACAGTACGCAATCGGACCTCAGCCCCTGCGCCTCGCTGCGCTCTACCAGCGATCATTTCAGGTGGGTCCGGTAATCGAGCCGATCCTGCAGCAATTGAGTCGCGATCTTGGGGAAACTGCGTCGTTGTATGTGCGGCAGGGCGACCATCGGCTGGTGCTCTTTCGCGTTGAACCCGCCCGCGCCGTACGAGTATCAATCCGCATCGGCGAAGAGTTTCCAATCGACAAAGGAGCGTCAGGCAAGGTGCTGCTGGCGTTTACGGAATCGCAGGATCCACGCTGGCTTGAGGTGCGCGAACAGTTGTGGGCAGTCTCGCACGGCGAGCGCGATCCTGAAACCGCTTCGGTATCTGTGCCGGTGTTCGGCGCAACTGGCGAACTGGTGGGAGCGCTTGCGCTGTCGGGACCGAAAGCGAGGTTTGACATGGCGTCGACACTCACGGCTGCACTGATCAATTTGCTCGAATGTGCGAAGCGCGCGACAGTGGCGCTTGGCGGCATAGGCTCGCGATTTGACGCAAGTATCGCGAGAACGACCCAGGAGGGATTTCGTCCGGACGGCGGCCTCAAGTTTGAACTGCAACACCTTGGATCTGGCTAAAGTACGTAAAAGTCCGAATCTTGACGGCGCCCCAATAAGCGCTAGGTGCCGGTGGTCAGTAAACTGCCAATACGGATCCGATTTGATCGAAGCACCACGGCCGCCCACCGCTCAGTCCCAACAGGCGCCTGGCATCTTTGAATGAGTGCTGGAATAGACGATCGTCGTTCAGGAGGTGCCTGAAAATTGTCTTGTGCCCGTTGGTGGGCCTCAATCAGTTTATCAATTGGCGCGGTCTGAAGCTGACTATCGTAGAGTTCGAGTAGTCGCGCCGTAGCTTGAACTGCATGCGGTCCGAGTCTGTAGCCGGATTCGAGGTTTTGCGAGTTTGCAAGCTCGCCGAGCTACATGTCAGCTTCGGCGTATATCGACGGATGCCCGACGCCAAAGCCGGCGTCAAACAAGTAAAAGGAGGCGAACATTGTTCGAACGATAGTCCCTAGATGCATTCCGACGCCGTGCCCCGAACTCAGCGCGTTGAGACTTAGATAGTTTCGAAGTGACAGGTCGGTTAAAGTCGCAGCGGAGAGGTTACCTGTCGGCATCGGTGGAGCTTTTCTGACGCGTAATGCCATGTTAAATAAATTGAGGGGTTGTGTGCATCTCGACTGGCACCTGTTTGAACCGGGTTCTAACAGATGTTTTAAGTTCCGTTCCTTTTCGCTAGTGCGGGGCATCGCTACGAGCCTCGTTATCGATGATCTGCAGAAAACCACGTAGACCAAAGCGCGACTGCGGCAGGGGTTGGAAGACTGGGGCACGGTCGGTCTTCCGAGCACGCCCGAGATCAAGGAGTGAGGGCACAGAAAGTCATACGGGGCAGTAAGGCGATCGGGTACCACATGGAACACGTCATAGATGACCTCGGCCTGCCGGCCCCGCGCCTTAACCTCTCCTGTTGATAGGCTGCGGTCATGTCGATCGCGACCGCTTCAATGCGTGCAGCCACGTCCTCGGGAAGCGGTTCGAAAAGCGCCTCAAAGTCAGCACCATTCTCCAGATCGCATGGCCGGTCTGGCAGGACCTTGTGGAAAGATGTACCAAGCACGATCCCGATGGCGATAGAAATACATTGCTAACGGCCATCTCCCGTTGTGTGCGACTATGCACACGTAACGGTCGCCACAGGCGCGTCCGAAATGGCTAACCTTAAAACCACTCGCCGCATTGGGGGCTAGCCAGTGCTGAACCATCGCTCGTAGCGGCCTTCCTGCACATTCCATAGGTTACTCTCCAATGAACTCGGCGCGCCAATACGAGGCATTGGCCAACGCGAAATGTCGACCCCGCTAAGAACGCACCTAATTCGTCATCATCGGGATAACAATCAACGCTGGCGAGTTGTTGTGGGGACCTGTTCCTGCGGGTGCGTGAGGAGCTAAACTCGCGGGGATCTTCCACCCAGATATGGAATGGCATATCGTGCACCTTGCAGGCAACGATGCTCCGCCCATTTTGCCCCGCGAACCGGATCGGATCCATAGAGAAAGGTCATGATCAACTTCCGCTAAGTGATTATTCTTGCGACACAGTAAAAAACGTGACTCGCAGACGTTAGGGTCTGCGAGTCACGGTACTGCCCTGCGCGATCTGTCGACGAGCGGCATTGTTATGCCACGTAGCGGGTGACATAGATCCGAACTGGACCGTAGCTGCGAGACTCTCCCTTGATGTTATACGGGCGAGTCTCGACTGAGAAGCCAGCGCTTAAAACTTGTGTCGAATGCCGATGCTAACAATCTCCTGGGAGCCTGTTCCAGGCGCCGACGCATAGCCATAGTCGGCGGCTGTCGCGGAACCCGGAATCACGCCAACCTGATCGCCGTTCATGTGCTGAAAGACTCCCACCAAATACAGATCGGTCCTTTTCGAAAGATAGTAGTCTCCGCCAAGCGAAATCTGCTGATAGTTTGCACGCGCCTGACCGGACGCGTGCGTGTAGTTATACTGAGCGCCGAGTAGCATAGTCGGCGTAACCTGGTAGCCAAGGTAGCCCACGGCAGTGTTGAATATTTCGGTCGATCGGAAAGCGGAAGCTGCATCAGGAACATACTGCGCATTGCTGTATCGCGCCCCGACCGTAGCGCCGCCAAATTTGTAGCTGAGCGCGGTCGAGAGAATGCCGTAGTTGCTAGCGGTCTTCAGCCCACTGGTGACTGGCGCACCGAAGTTGCCATCCGTCGTCCCGCTCCACGGCGTGCTTGACGATGCACGGGCAGTGTTCGACGCAGCGTTAAACGCTTTCAGGTAACCCGCGGCCACCGAGAGTCCACCAACGGAGTATTGCCCAGCGGCGCCCCAAGTCTGAGCGGACCCCGTCTGCCCGGCAATGCCACCGAATGCGTACATCGTTTCGAACGAGAAGCCGCCGATATTGGGTGACGTATACTTGACCGAGTTGTTAATCCGCGACCCATTGTCGTTATTGTCCACGTCCCCCGGGGCCGCAAAGGGGCTACCCCATGTCCCAACACCGGTCAATGGCTGGACGAGATCGACCACTGGGTCGTACTGCCTGCCAAGCGACACCTTGCCAAACCGCTCGGACTTCAGACCCACCCACGCCTGTCGTCCAAACAGCCGACCACCCTGGCCGAGCGTGCCGTTGTTCACGTTAAACCCGTTCTCGAGCTGGAACAACGCCTGAAGGCCACCACCCAAATCTTCGACGCCGCGCAGCCCGAACCGGTTGCCCTGGATATTGCCCGCATATAATCCGATCTTGTTTCCGTTCTTGCCATCGGGTTGAGCAACGTTGTGAACGTACTGCACAGATTCGTCTATCACTCCGTACAGCGTTACTGAACTCTGCGCGTGTGCCACTGCGGTCAGACCGAGTGCCACCAGAGGCAATACCCCTTTCGAAAAAACCTTCATGATGTCTCCGTTTATCTCGTTATTTAGGACTACAATGTTATGTGAATGATTCTACTTTTCTTCCACTGGATGTAACTAGTCATACGCTGGGTTTAATCGCTCAGGCCAGTAGCGGTCTGGACGTCTTCTGCATGAGAGCGGCCGGGCCAAGTGCCTTTCTTTTCAGATGTGGTCATCGGTTCTTCGAATACGGCGGGAGACTGCTGAAGCCCGCACTCCAATCGATTTCGTCGAACATCAAGCAGTAACCCCTTCGATTTTGAAGATCGTATCGATCTGGGCTGACAGACGTCGGTCGACGAAAGCATTCTGGAAAAGAGCGCTGCCGACAGTGAAGCCCCACGTATTCGCACTAATCATCGCCTTCACACGTTTCTCGCGGTCGATGCTGCCTGCGGCAATTACAGGTATACCGACTGCCTCGACGACTCGCCTTGTCAGTTCGACCGGATCGCCCTCGCCAGCAAAGCGATATGCAAGCAGGTCGAGACCGTGGACACCCGGCATCGACGCGATGCGGCGTGCGTCCTCGACGATTTCGTTCATCGTGCCCTCGAGTACGGTCGGGTGACCGACGGTGCGGCCCGCGAACGGGAAATATCGCACCGCCGAGCCACGCAGCAGCGGCAGCGCATCTTCAACGTGGCGGCCGCCAAGCAGATAATCGACGCCGATCTCCAGCGCGGCCCGAATCGATTCCAGCTCTGTTTCGCGGCTGGTCGCGACGACTTCCAGCATAACCTTGCGGCCGTCGGCGCGGATGCGCTGCGCGAGCTGTTTGAGCGCAGCGACCGGCAGGCCGATGTCCTTGAAGCCGACATAGTGAATCGGACTGTCGCGCAGGCTGTCGTAGGTGGCGATTGCGTCGGCGATTGTCGCGTCGTTTTCGGTCAGCATCAGGATGAAGTGGGACACGTCAGGCTCCGGTAGTGGATGAATGGTTCGCCCGAGAGCGGACGAACTGGTGAGCGGTTTGCAGGGCAACCTGCAGGCTGGCGGGATCGGCTATGCCCTTGCCCGCGATATCGAAGGCCGTGCCGTGATCGGGGCTCGTGCGCACGAACGGCAGGCCGACGGTGATGTTCACGCCGTCCTCGACCCCGGCGAGCTTAACCGGTATGAGCCCCTGGTCGTGATACTGCGCAACCACGATGTCGAAGCGGCCGCGGCGTGCGTTCATGAACACGGTGTCGCCGGGCCACGGGCCGCTGGCGTCGATACCTTCTTTCTGTGCAAGCCGGATGGCGGGCGCGACGATGTCGAGATCCTCGCGGCCGAAGAGGCCCCCTTCACCCGCATGCGGGTTCAGTCCGGCGACGGCCACGCGGGGACGTTCTATGCCGAGATCGCGCATCGCGCGATAAGCGAGCCGGATGATGCGCAGTTCGCTTTCGATGGAGAGCTTCGCGATCGCGTCGAGCATCGAGCAGTGAACCGTTACGAGGATGGTTCGCAGCGTCGGGTTGACCAGCATCATCGCGTAGTCACGCGTACCGGAGAGGTCGGCGAGCATTTCGGTGTGGCCGGGATAAGGCACGCGCGCGGCGGCGAGTGCTTCCTTGTGGATCGGCGCCGTACAGATGCCGGCGATGTCGCCCCGCACGGCAAGCTCGATCGCGGTACGGATCGCGTCGAATGCGGCCTGTCCGGCAGCGGCGCTCACGACTCCGAGCGGCAGATCGACGGGCAGCGTATCCGCACGATGCACGTGCAGGATATCGAGCACGCCCGGCCGCGGCGCGACTTCCGCTGCCGAGCCAACTTCGCGTATGTCCAGCTTCAGGCCTAGCGCGGCGGCCTGCCGTCGTAACACGCCCGCGTCTCCAATCACGAACGACGGGTACCCGGCGATGAACGCGGCATCGGCAAACGTCTTGACGATGATTTCTGGCCCAATCCCTGCCGCGTCACCCATAGTGACGGCTATCAGTTTCTGCTTCATGGTTTTGCCCCGGTCAAAGCGTTGATACAGGTGAGCAAAGCGTCGTCGTCGCCGAATCCGCCGGCCTTTGTGATCATGGGAAACGTACCAGTCGCGGTTTGAACCTCTGCCAGCGGCACACCCGGCATGATTTCGCGGCACACGCGCAGTGACACAGTTGGGAGCGCGTCAATGATGCGCCGGGCGGTTTCCCCTCCGGTCACAACGAGCCCGTCGCACGCGCCGCTGCCAACGAGATTCACAACCTGCAGCACCAGATCGCGCAGCGCAGCCTGCGGGGCGACACCGGCGGGCAGGCGTGATTCGCCGGTTGCCAGTACGTTCACCCGGCATTGGGCCTGGGCGATAACGAGTTGCCGTCGCGATTGTGGATTAAGGCTGCCCACGACGAGCCACGGGCGGCGGGCCGTGCGCATGCATGCGGATGCAGAATCGCGGTACCCAACACGTGCGACTTGCGCACTGTGCGGGCGAGGCAGCACGCGGGCGAGTCCGCGCAGAAGTCCGGTCGAACCGGCCAGCAGCAGATCGCGCGCGCCGGCGAAGGTAGTGGCGATCGTATCCAGCTCCGCTTCAGTGCGTGCATCGACAACCACAGCGTCATGCACTTCAAGCAGCGCGCCTGCGTGAGCCACGTCGCGTGCGACCTTTACCTCGATGCTATGCGCACGGAACAGTGCGGGGATGCTGGATTCGCGAACCGGCAGCGTGGGATCTTTTCCGAATGCGGTTTCGTGAACTGGCACGCCGTCAACGAGCACGCGCCCCTCTTCGACCGTGCGCCCGGCCGACGGAAACGCGGGCGCGATGAGCAGCTTACGCCGGCCGGAAGCGGCAAGCGCTGTCGAGCAGTCGCGAGCGACGCGGCCACGCAGCGTTGAGTCGAACTGCAGAGTGAGTACGTCGGCATCACGCCATGTGTGTGCGGCGTTGGCGACAGCGTGGTGATCGAGCTCTGGCGTGAATTCGCGGGAATTCGTGTCGAGGCTGACGACCTCGGCGGTACCGGTGCCTTCCGGTTGGACAAGGACAGCTGTATCCCAGCCATGCCCCGCGAAGCAAGCCGTCCCATCGAGGGCGCTGGTGAAGTCGTCAGTGATGATGCGGATGCGCATGGCGATCCCGTGGTATCGTTGGTTCGTCAATTCTGGCGGTTTCCGCAGGATTTTTAAGAACCAAAACGGGAGCAATTTGAGGCTTTTATGGTTGCGAACCGTCCATCTCGGCAGCCGCTGCCGGCGCTGGTCGCCCTTGAACTGGACCGAGTGTCAGGTGTGCCAGTTTTCCGGCAGATAGCAAGGCAATTGCGCGAAAAAACAGTTAGCCGTGCGCTGCTGCCCGGCACCCGCCTGCCGCCAAGCCGCGAACTTGCCAGCCACCTGGCGGTGGCACGCAACTGTGTGGTTGAAGCCTACGACGAACTGATCGCCGAAGGCATCCTTGAAGGGCGTGGCCGTCACGGTACTTTCGTGGTGGCAAGCACACCCGCCATCCGCGCCGCAGCAGATGGGCCGGCATGGAAGCCATTGTTGCTGCAGCGTGTGTGTCACGATGAAATGCGCCCACCTGAACGATCAACCGGTGCGAGCTTCGACTGGCGGCCCGGACAGGCCTGCACCCGGAGCTTGCCGCTCGACGTATGGCGGAACGCCTGTCGTGAAGCGGGGCGGCATTTGCCGCCACAAGGCTATGGTGATCCCCGTGGCGAAGCAGGGCTTAGACGCGCGATCGCGAACTGGATACGTGAACACCGATCGGTCTACGTTACACCCGAGCAGATTGTTGTTACGCACGGCACGGGTCATGCACTTCATCTGGCTGCGCAGGCGCTGCTGCGCCGGGGCGACCTGTGCGCGACGGAGGATCCGGGCTACACCGGCGCCGCCCTGGCATTCCAGCGCTCCGGCGCGTCGTTGCACTACGCGCCGGTTGATGCTGAAGGTGTCGTTGTCGACAGAATTGTCGATGACAGCGTCTCGCCGGTCCTTGTGCATGTGACGCCGGCGCATCAATATCCGATGGGCGGCCGTCTGTCGGGTCCGAGGCGCACGGCACTAGTCGAACTTGCGCGCACGCGGGCGATGCTGATTCTCGAAAACGAATACGATTGTGAGTTCCACTACGCGGGAACGAACCATCCGCCGATCTTCAGCTATGCGCCGGAAAGCACGCTGCTACTGAACACGTTCGCGAAAGCGGTCAGTCCTTCACTTCGCCTTGGTTTCATCGTCGCTCCGCCAGCCGTGGCTGCCGCGCTGGCCGCGCTAATCGAACGCGAGCGTACGCATGTGTCGTGGCCGGTGCAGAAGGTAGTCGAGACGTTGCTCGTGTCCGGTGAACTGGACCGACATCTGCGCAGGGTGCGGCGGCATTACGGGGCGATGCGTGACACCATACGCGAACGGCTGGCCCCATACGCGGACATGGTCACCGTGGGAGGCGAAGAGGGCGGCCTGCATGTGGTCATCGCAGGTCGCGATAGTGCGTTTGATCGGGACCTGCGAGCCGCATTGCGATCCAACGGCGTCGTGTTCAATGACATTGGCGATTTCGCCGTGCTCGAATTGGCCACCGATGGGTTTCTGCTCGGATATGGGCATATGGACAGTGAAGCGCTGGCACAGTCGCTAGATGTGTTCGAGGCATCGATCAAGCAAATCAAACATCGTGATCATCCGCTGCGGTAAGACACTAGCGCCCGGCACGACAACGTTAACGCCGCGCGTGCCGATTGCTAGCGCGGCGGGCAGCCCGATGGAACAGCTGGCCAGTCACCGTGGTTTTAATATTGCCATCGATGGCTGTCCAGGCTTGACACCGTAACGTGTCGTATCGAGCCCTTACAAGTCGAGTTTTACCGGAAGTCTCAGCATGGATAGGGAGGGCAAGGAATCACAGACCGAGTTGTGCGGCCAGATCGACGATCGTATCGACTTCATAGTACTCGTAGTACGGCGCGTCCGGCTCATGGCCGCGCTTGGCGAAAGCCTTGTGCTCGATGCCGATGTCGTGTGTCGTCATCAGATCGAGCGCGGGCTCGACGACACGTGAAGGACGTCCTCCGGGTTGCAGTTCAACTGGTCGAACACGTACTCGAATCCCTGCATGCGCGGTTTGTACGATTGCGCCTGCTGCGCGGTGACCACGCGATGGAATGGTGCCCCCAGCTTGTCAACATTGCTCTGGATCTGATCGTCCGACGCATTCGAAAGGATCACGAGCTTGTACTTCTTCGCGAGGCGCGACAGGCCCTCCCGTACGTCCGGGTGCGGGCCCCACGTCGGTGCGGCGAGGTAAAACTGCTCCGCTCCCGCTTCGAGGAACTCGATTTTCATGCGCTTGCACGCGCGGCGTGATGCATTGACGACCACGTCGCGATCCGGCTTCCACACGCCGAGCACCTCGTCGTGGCGATCGCTTGAGAAGAATGCGACGAATCGCCCCAGTTCTACGCCCTGGAGGCGGTTACCGTAAATCTCACGGGCCATGTCGCCCATGTGGAACTTCGTCAGCGTGTCGTAACAGTCGAAGGTAATCTACTTTGGCTCGAAATCGATTCTTGTCTCAGTCCTACCGTTTTGTGAACCCGTGAAGAATTGGGTGGTGAAGCAGGAAGTGAATTTCTCGGTCAGAATTCAAGCACTGAAAAAAGAAGATGTTGTTGGTGCTGGTGTGCAAAACACGAGTTCAACGTTGTATGTAAGGCTCGAGCGGCATCGTCTGCCGCGCAACACAGCAGCGGAAGTGCACGGCGAACTTCGCCGCCAACCCACTTCGTACTGCTCCTTGATGGTCATATTCAATTAGTCCTGGCCGCGGCTGTCATATAGCCACCGATGCTGTCGGCGAACTCTTGTAAAAACGGCCCCTTCCACCCGGGCTGAATGAGCCGTCTTTAGCTGCTGCCTTCGCTATCAGAAAGCGAGGAGCGGCGGTGATGGCATAACACGCGAAAGAAGTGCTCCGGGTCATGCGCCTGGAGCAGTGCAGAATCACGGGGGAAGTGCAGGTCCACCAGGCGGGATAGCCAGAAGCGTAACGCCACCGCTCTGAGCACCGCCGGCAAGTAGCATCGCTCCGGCAATGTCAACGCACGGGCGCGTTCGTAGCCTTCTACGAGTGCAGTGGCCATGGCGGGCAGCAGCGCCCCCGTCTGGCGGTCGATGCACCAGTCGTTCAGACACACTGCCACGTCGAATATCAATATGTCGGTTCCCGCGAAGTAAAAGTCGAAGAATCCCGACAGCTTCTCGGCGCCCGTGAGGCTCTCCTGTGAAGCGGCCTTGGAAAACATGACATTGTCGCGAAAAAGATCGCCATGTACGGGGCCTCGAGGCAATTCACGGTAGGAACTGTCACTGGTGAGTTCCTCCTGGAATCGCAGTTCATCAATCAGGACTCCGCGTCTTTCACCGTCGAGAAGTGGCAAGATCCGGTCGGCGGCCTGAAACCACCACTCATAGCCCCGCGAATTGACGTGCTGCATGTCGAAGTCGCTACCAGCCTGGTGCATGCACCCCAACGTTTCGCCGACTTGCTCGCAATGGTGTCGCTCCGGCTCCTGGCAATGCCCGCCTTCCAGTCTGGTCACAACGCACGCGGCTTTCCCGTTCAACCGGAACACCATCCGGCCGTTTTCATCTGCCTTTGGCTCAGGTACGGATATCTTCTTTCGAGCGAGGTGCAGCATTAATTGCAAGCTGAACGACAATTGAGCTTCGCTCAGCCGCTCGAAGAGGGTGAGCACGAATTCACCGGCGTTCGTCGTGACGAAATAGTTGGTGTTTTCAATCCCACATGGAATGCCGCGCAATGAAGTCAGCTCCCCCAGCGCCAGTGGCGCGATGAAAGCTGCAGCATCTTCCTCGGAGACCGGGGTAAATACAGCCATGGCAAAACTCTCCCGGCGAAGTCAGGCGTTGCAATGCCGGGCGATGTATGCCATCACCGCATCAGCCGATGGTGCGATCACTTCGCAGCGTCGCGGGCGTTCTTCCAGACCCGCCACTGCAGAGGGCCTCGGCGCGTCCCGGCCGGTCGCCTCGCGGATGATGTCCTCGAACTTCAGCGGGAGTGCGGTTTCGAGCACGATGGTGCGAGTGCCTGGGAGATGGTGCTCGCGTGCAACCTTGACCCCATCGGCGGTGTGCGGGTCGATCATCGTGCGATGGCGTTGCCAGGTATGCGAAATCGTCCGCAGGCGATCCACGTGCGTACTCTTGCCCGACACAAAGCCATAGCGGGCAATGCAGGCAGTTTCCTGTTCCGTGAGACAGAATTGGCCGCGCTGCGAAAGCTCCACGTCAAATAAGTCTGCGACGCGATGTGCATCCCGGCCCAGTAAGTCGAAAATGAAGCGCTCGAAATTCGATGCCTTCGAGATGTCCATCGAAGGGCTGGAAGTGACCATCGTCTCCCCGCTGCTGCGCACACGATATCGGCCGGTCTTGAAAAATTCGTCAAGCACATCGTTTTCGTTGGTGGCAAGCACCAGCTTCTCGATTGGCAATCCCATCTTGCGGGCGACGTGGCCCGCGCATATATTGCCGAAATTTCCCGAAGGGACGCAAAAAGAGACGCGTTCGCTGTTGTCATTCGTCGCCTGGAAATAACCGGAAAAATAATAGACGACCTGTGCCAGCAAGCGTGCCCAGTTGATGGAATTGACCGTACCGATGTCGTATTGGCGCTTAAACGCAAGATCGGCTGAAACTGCCTTGACGATATCCTGGCACGTGTCAAAGCTACCTTCGACAACAAGATTGTGAATGTTCTCGTCCTGCAGGCTGAACATCTGGGCCTGCTGAAACGGACTCATGCGACCGAGCGGACTCAACATGAAGACCTGCACGTTCTGCTTTCCCCGCATGGCGTATTGCGCTGCGCTGCCGGTATCGCCTGAGGTCGCACCGAGGATATTAAGTTCTGCGCCGCGGCGCCGCAGTTCGGCTTCGAACAGGTTGCCAAGAAGCTGCATTGCCATGTCCTTGAAGGCGAAAGTAGGGCCATTGGACAGGTTGAGCAAAGCGATCGATTCGTCCAGCTCTCGCAGCGGAACGATCTGTGTCGAGCCGAAGGTTTCCGGGGTATAGGTAGTGGCGACAATGGCGCGGAGCTCGTCTGGCGGGACGTCGTCGATATACAGCGCGAGGATCTCGAAAGCCAGTTCGGCATACGGCAAGCCGCGCCAGCGCTGGAGCGCTGCGTCATCGACCGTGGGGTAGTGCGCAGGCACGTACAGGCCACCGTCCGGCGCCAGTCCTTCCATTAAAACTTCTGAAAACCGCCGATCGACGCTGCCGCCTCGGGTCGACACGTATCTCATAACGACGCTCCCATCACTTGGGCCTTCAATAATTGAAAAAACGCTCGATACGGGATGTCGAAGCTAGATTTAATAAACTTCGACATCCCGTCAGGAACTGTGACGCGAGAAATCGACGCCGGTCAAACAGCGTCCGCAACGTTCGCTGTCACATCATTTCCGGAACCTTGATGTTTGTGCCGTCTGTAAAACGGCTCAATCGGTAAGGGGAAATATCCATCATGGGCTCCGCACCCGTGACCATATCGGCGACAAGCTCTCCTGCCGCCGGCCCTAACGCGAAGCCATGACCACTGAACCCCGTGGCGACGTGTAACCCAGGCAGTGTCGCGACATCGGAGATGATTGGAATGAGGTCTGGCGTCGTGTCGATTGCTCCCGCCCAGGCGTGCACCACTCGCAGGTCGGACAACTGCGGGATAGCGCGCTTGACGTTATTCAGCGCAAGTCGCACGAACTCCAGATCGGGCTTTGGGTCCAGCACGCGGCAGCGTTCAAACGGCGAAATCTGGTCGAATCGCCAGTTCGCTGAGGCCTCGGGCCCTTCGAACCAGGGCTTTGCGAGGCGATACTTGAGCTTCTTGCCGATATCGTTCCGGTAATTGCGGTAGTAACTTAACGCGTTCTTCACGCCGAGCGGCGCCAGGTCGATGCGCCCGAAACCCGGAACGGCCAGGGTGTAACCGCCATCAAGGCGGCGACGAAGTGCAAATCCAGGGCCACTGAAGCAACCGTTGACCACGTCCGCAGCGGCGGATGTACGCATGGCCGTTCCGATGACATTTACTGCCGGGAGGTCGATGCCGTGGCGCTTGCAAAAGCGCGAACTCCACGCGCCACCCGCGCAGACCACCGTGCTCGCCTTGATCAGACCGCGCTCGGTCCACACACCGCTGACGCGCCCGGCACTAAGTTCCAAACCACGTGCCGCGCAGTTTTGATAGAGCAGCGCACCGCGGCGCTTTGCCCCCTCGGCAAGAGCGGGCGCAGCACGCGACGGCTCCGCCCTCCCGTCGTCCGGGGACCAGACGCCCCCGGCGTACTGCGGACCGCCGCGGGGAGCACGGCTGTTCACCTCGGAGGAACTGAGCATATGACTGACAAACCCAACCTCGGCTGCCCGTCTGCACCATGACTCCCACTGAGCGATGCTTTTTGCGTCGCTGCTGGCGTAAAGAATTCCTTCGCGGCGAAAACCCAGGTCAATCTGGATTTCATCTCGCAACTCACTCCACCGACGAAGGCTGCGCATGGCAAGCGGCAGTTCGAAGATGTCGCGGTTCTGCTGCCGGACCCAACCCCAGTTCCGCCCCGATTGCTCGCCCCCGACTATACCTTTGTCAACCAGTGCGACGGAAACGCCGCGTCGCGCGAGTTCATAGGCTGCGGATGTTCCGACGATCCCCGCACCAATCACGATCACGTCCGCCGCGTGCGAGAATTCCGGCGTGTCGTATACCTCATCAACTCTGAGCATTTCAGACTTCCATCATTTGGTTCGACGAAGAGCCGCTCATGCTACGGCTCCTGTTCCGCCGTTGTGCGCGTGCGGATCCTCGGCGCGGTGCGTCAGCACGTGGCGCAAAAATTCTCGGGTACGCGCTTCGCGCGGTGAGCCAAGCACCTCGTTGGCGGTGCCTTCCTCGATGATGAGCCCAGCGTGCAGGAAGCACACACGGTCGGCTACTTCGCGGGCGAAGCCCATTTCGTGCGTGACAACCAGCATCGTCATGCCTTCACGCGCTAGCGTGCGCATTACGCTCAGAACCTCACCGACGAGTTCAGGGTCGAGTGCCGAAGTCGGTTCGTCGAACAGGATCGCTTTCGGCTTCATTGCGAGCGAGCGCGCGATCGCGACGCGCTGCTGCTGACCGCCAGACAGTTGATGCGGATACGCGTCTATTTTCTGGCCGAGACCAACCTTGTGAAGCAGTTCGATCGCTTCGCGCCTCGCTTGCGCGACCGGTTCGCGCTTGACATGCAACGGGCCCTCCATCACGTTTTCTATCGCAGTACGGTGCGGAAACAGGTTGAAGCGCTGGAAAACCATGCCTACCTGGGTGCGAAGCTGATTAATATGACGGGAGCGCTGTTCAACGACCTGATCCAGCAGTTTGATCTCGCCCGAATCGTATGACTCGAGGGCATTGATACATCGAAGAAGCGTTGACTTGCCGGAGCCCGAGGCGCCGATCAGACACACGACCTCGCCCTGGCTCACCTTCAACGTAATGCCCTTGAGCACCGGCACGGTGCCGAAGCTTTTGTGCACGTCTGTAATTTCGATCATTTGCAACCTCACTTCACCTGGTGTTTTCCGAAGCGCTTTTCCAGCGACTTCGTCAATTTCATCAACGGAAGGCTCATTGCGAGATATGCAACCGCCACGAGCGTGTAGACCGTCAGGTTCTGGAAGGTCGCCGCCGCGATGAGAAATCCTTGGCGCGTCATTTCAGCGACGGTGATCGTCGATGCAAGAGATGAATCCTTGAGCATCGACACAAGCGTATTGCTGTAGGGCGGCAGTGCTACCTTGATTGCCTGGGGAAGAACCACCCGGGTCATGGTCTTGAAGCGTCCCATTCCTATGGATTGCGCAGCTTCGTATTGGCCGGGATCCACCGACTCGATGCCTGATCGGATAATTTCTGCGACGTACGTTGAATAGCCAAATGCCAGACCAACGATGCTCGCTTCCAACGCGCTCATCTGGATGTGAATTGAAGGCAATACAAAGTAGATGTAGAACAGCAGCACGATCATCGGCAGGCCACGAACCACGTTGATCAACATGGTGGCCGCACGCCTGACCGGCGCATGCCGCGACATCTTCAGTAGCGCCCAAACAAGACCAAGCGCGGTACTAAGGATCAGACAGCTGACTGTGATGAAGATGGTCAGCCCGGCCCCTTGAAGGAGTATCGGGACAAACTCGACTATGTCGCTCCAACGCATGATTCGCCTTTCTAATAATCGTTACACTGCATGACCGGTGCCGATCTTCAACGTAGCTATCGAGGATGGATGGTCCCGATAGCAACGCTAAAACCATCCGGGCAACCCGGCGTCTCCTTACCCATCGGCATACTCATGCACATCTCGCGGGCCGGGTCGTATCTGCTCCAGAACCTTACCGAAGACGTGCCTGACTATGCGCCCCTACAAGAATCGATCGAAAGTACGGGTGTCAGTCAACGTAGTTCCATTTCTTCAGAATCTTGTCCAACGACCCATCAGCCTTCATTTTGCTCAGCCCATCATTAATCTTGGAAAGCAACGCCGCGTTGCCTTTCTTTACTCCGAATGCAATCGGCACCTTACGCAGCGGAGTAAAACCATCGACCACGCGACAGCCCTGCAGCGTACCGGCCGCTTGTTGCGCCTTCCAGATGGGATAGTCATTGAAGCCTGCCGTGACGCGGCCCAAAGCAACATCACGGGCCATGTCCGCCGCAGTGTTGTACAACTTGACTTCCTTGAAGATGCCGAGCTTGATCAGTTCGTCCGAGGTTTCCTCACCGGCGCCCGATCCGACGACACTGCCCTTTAAATCCTCGACCGTGCGATAGGTGTTCTTATCGGACGCGGCGACGATGATTCCTTTCCCAAAAAACGCTACTGGCTGAGAGAAGTCAATAACTTCCTGGCGCTTCGGCGTGGGGGACATGCCTGCAACGATGAGATCGATCTTGTCGGAGACAACGGACTGAATCAATGCGGGGAAAGGAATGACGTCGAACGACACGTCGAAACCTTCGCGCTTGCCGATTTCGCGGATCACATCCGGCATGACTCCTTCGATCTGATTTGTTTTGATGTTGAGAAATGCATTGGGAATGCTGGAGGGCGTGGTTCCTGCGGATACCGCTACTTGCGCAGCGCTTGCCTGGCTGGCCCCGCAGGCCGCGGCGGTCACAACGGCAGCGGCGACGAGGATGCGGTGCAGGAAACTGATGCGCTTCCTCGAAGCACTTTGCGACGTACGTTGGAACATGGTCTATCCTTAAGAAGAGTTTTTCAGACAGGTGTGGCAAAAGCGTGCATACCAGACGTTTGACCTCCTTTACACCTCGGTGTAAACCAATGAGCAAAAGCATTCACTGCAATAGCGATCAACTGCTTACCGTGAATCACATCCGATCAAAATCGATCAGCACGCTCTTGTAGCGCATGCTGGCCTCGAGAGCCTGGCGTCCGAGATCCTTGCCAATACCGGACTGCTTGAACCCGCCTGTGGGGATAATCAAGTCCCCGCTACGACCATAACGATTGATCCAGACAGTGCCCGCCGATATGCGGCGCATCGCGCGCATTGCTTGACCGATGTCGCGTGTATGGACACCCGCGCAGAGTCCGTACGTCGGGTGCCCCGCGAGTGCGATTCCTTCGTCTTCATCTTCAAAGGTTTGAATGGTTAGCACCGGACCGAACAATTCCTGCCGCACTGCAGGAGTCGATTGGGTGACATTCGCCAGGAGCGTCGGCCGATGGAAATAGCCACCGTCCGTATCTTCGAAGTAACCTCCTCCGAAGATCACTTCAGCGCCGCTTGCCCGGCTCTCGTCGATGAGTGTCTCAATCCGCTCAGCCTGGGTTTGGCTGATGATGGGCGAATAGCTCGTGGTGCTTCGCCACAGCGGCCCTGGGGCAATGTTTGCCAAATGATGCTGCACCGCTTCGAGCAGTGGCTCGACGATGCGCCTGTGTGCGATAAGGCGCGTGCCGGCGACACACGCCTGGCCCCCGTTGCTCGTGAACCCTCGCGCGACACATTGCGCCGTGTGTGACAGGTCTGGAACCCGTTCGAACACAAGCTGCGGGCTTTTCCCGCCCAGCTCGAGCGTAACCGGCTTCGTGCCGTGCAAACCCGCGTCGCTCATGATCGCCGCACCGGTGCGGGTCGAGCCCGTGAAGCTGATCTTCGAGATGTCGGGATGACGGGTGATTGCGGATCCGGTCGTTGCGCCGCGACCGTTCACCACGTTGAAGATGCCGGGCGGCATGCCGGCTTCGATCGCCAGTTCCGCAAGCCGCAGCGTGGAGAACGGCGTCAGCTCCGACGGCTTCAGCACGACCGCGTTCCCGGCAGCGAGCGCGGGCCCGCATTTCCACGAGCACATCGACAGCGGGAAATTCCACGGTGTGATTGCACCGATCACACCATAAGGTTCCGATGTCACAAATCCCACACTTTCTTGCCGCGTTGCCGCAAAATCGCCGCCAAGTTTGTCGGCGAGCTCTGCGAAGAAGCGTATCGCGTCCGCAGTAAACGGCACATCGGACGCGTATGCCTCGGCAACCGGGCGCGTCGAGCTAACCGCCTCCAACTGCGCCAGGCTCACTGCATTCCGGTCGATTAATTCTGCCCACCGCGTTAGTACCTTTGCCCGCTCGCGAGGCGGTTGTGTTGCCCAACCGCTAGTCTTCCATGCCTGCACCGCGTTGCTCACCGCGTAGTCGACCGTGTCTGCGGAGGCGTCCGGGATATGACCGAGCAACTGACCGTCGGAAGGACGATAGACGGCAATCGATGTCTCATTGGTTGAATAGTAGATGCCGCCAATGAAATGTCCCTGCGGCAGCGAGACATTGGACGGATCAAAATCGAGTGACGGAGTGGACATGCTCGGCCTGACCTCAAAACCTGGAGTAAAGCGGCGACATCAGGGTTGACTCCACGCGTCGCCCCCGATTGCAAGACTTGTCCATCGCACGACCCGCAATGAACATACTTGGGATTGTGTTCAGTATAGTGAATGAAAAATGAATTTCCAGTGATCAAAAATAAAAATCGCAAAGTTTTCGTTGTGCAGGGCGGAAGAACTTTTCGCCACTGAACGCCGGAAATCGCGTGCGCGAGATCACAAATGAACGATCGGCGGTTGCGTGTTCATGATCCAAAGCACACGCGCCATCTCGCCACTCTCGTTGCGTACGCTGTGCGGCACTGTGCTCTTGAACTGGAAGCTGTCGCCAGCCCGCAGCACGGCGCGGCGATCGCCAACGTTCAGCACGACCGTGCCTTCAAGCACCAGTCCAGCCTTTTCGCCTACGCCGACGAGCACCTCATCCGACCCGGCGCCTGCCGGCAACAGAATGATCATCATCTTCAGGTCATGTTCCCCGTGCGGCGACAGCAGTTCTTTCTGGATGCCGTGCTTGCCGACGTCGAACAGCGGCCGCTCGTCCGCCTTGCGCACGAAGTCGCCGGCTACCGGATCCGACACTGCGTCGTCCTCCTCGAGCAGAGCGGTAAGCGGCACCGACAACGCCTGCCTTAGGCGTTCGAGTATGCGTACCGACGGGTTCGCCTTGTTGCGTTCGACCTGGCTCACGGTGCCGGCCGATACGCCGGCGCGCATCGCAAGTTCGTTGACGGACAACCCTTGCTCGTTGCGCAGGGCCCGTAAGCGCGCGCCAACATCAGAATGATGCAGTTCAGTCACGCCTTTCTTTTTTACCTGTGCTGTCTTCATGAAAACCTCTGTTGAAACAGTTCAATGCCCCTTCCGTGCCTCTGCACACGCACTGGTTCGCACGCTCGCTCGTTCGCGGGGCTCTTCCTCCCCCGCACGACGCAACCGTCCTTCAGCGTGATGAAGATCGGAATTCACTTGATCATTATATTGAATAATGCCATATTTCGCTGAACGCTCGGCGGTAGCATAGCCGAGAAAAAAGATCACTGACCGGCTTTGGCGATGATGACCCTATCTGAGGTCAAGCATGCCGCTATAGGAGCTTTCATGTCCGAAATACGCATCAAGAAGGCGCCCGCCTATCGAGACTTCAGGCCCAGCGACATCGTCGCTGCGCATGCACTTTCAATTGCTGCTGGCTGGCCGCATCGCGCGGAAGACTGGCAATTGATGTTCGATACCGGTAATGGGTTCGTCGCGCTGGATGACAACGGCGAAGTGATCGGCACCGCACACTACTGGAAGTCCGGCGCAAATCAGGGGACGCTCGGTCTCGTAATCGTGGCGCCTGAAGAGCAGGGGCGCGGTATCGGCCGCAAGCTGATGGAACTGGTTCTCGAAGAGCTTGGCAATCGGGTCACGTTCCTGTACGCCACGCCCGCGGGCAAGCCGCTCTACGAAAAACTCGGTTTCGAAGAGTGCGGCACGGTTGTTCAACATCAAGGCACTGCCGGCAGCGGGCAGGCCGTCATGCTTGCGGCCGGAGAGCAGTTGCGCCCCCTGGCAGGCGACGACGTACCACAGGTAATCGAACTCGCGTCGCGTGCGAGCGGGCTGGATCGCAGCGAGATTATCCCTGCGCTACTTGGCGTTGCGCAGGGCGTCGTGCTCGAGAGCGGCAGCGAACTGATGGGCTTTTCGCTGTTTCGTCGCTTCGGTCGCGGTTATGCGGTTGGCCCCGTCGTGGCGCCACATTCGCCAGACGATCGGCGGGCGAAAGTGCTAATCGACTACTGGCTCAGGCAATACGCCGGCGAGTTCGTGCGCATCGACGTGCCAGGGGGCGCCGGCCTCGATGATTGGCTGAACGCGCTTGGCATGACGAGCGTCGACACGGTCGTGTGGATGATGCGCAATGGGCCGGCCGAGCAGCACAGCGGCAAACCGGACGCGATATATCGCGTGTTTGGCATCATCAATCAGGCGATGGGGTAAGCGACGATGACTGTGCTATACAAATCCGATCCAGTGCGAGGTGCAATCTGGGCCGAGCGCTTCGCTCAACTCGCGCCGGATATTGCGTTTCGCATGTGGCCAGATATAGGCGACCCCACTGAGATCGGCTATCTGGTTGCCTGGCAGCCGGATGATCTCGCGGTCACGCTGCCCAATCTGGAAGCGGTGTTCTCCATTGGCGCAGGCGTCGATCAGCTCGACCTCAGCCGTATTCCTGCCCGCCTTCCGGTCGTGCGCATGATTGAGCCGGGCATTGTAGACGGCATGGTCGAGTACGTAACGGAAGCGGTACTCGCGATCCATCGCGATCTGTGCGACTACGCGCTGCAGCAGCAGGCGCGCATATGGAAACCCATGCCGCTTCGGCCAGCCGCCTCACGGCGCGTCGGCGTTCTGGGGCTCGGGGTCCTCGGAACCGCAGTACTCGAACGACTGCGGCTCTTCGGTTTCGCGTGCGCCGGATGGAGTCGTTCGCCGCACGATATCGAGGGCGTTGAATGCTTCGCTGGCGATGCCGCGCTCGATACGTTTCTCGCGCGCACCGACGTGCTCATCTGCCTTTTGCCGCTCACCGATGCGACACGAGGTTTTCTCAATCAACGCGTATTCACTGCGTTACCCGAAGGCGCGTCGCTTGTGCATGCCGGTCGAGGACCACAACTGGTCATTGACGATCTGCTCGATGCACTGGCTCGCGGTCAAATCCGTAGTGCGGTCATCGACGTGACCGATCCGGAGCCCTTGCCCGCAGATCACCCGCTTTGGATCCAGCCGCGGGTGCGCATAACACCGCATATCGCAAGCGCCACAAGCGCCGTCACGGCCGCCGACGCAGTGCTGGAGAACCTGCGCCGTCATCGCGCCGGCGAGCCCATGATTGGCGAAATCGATCGGGCGCGCGGATATTGAGCCTATAGATCGCGTTTGCCCGGCGACGCAAATCATAAACAGGAGGTGTTCTCATGAGCACGAATCTCGAGCAGCAGGCACGCGCGCTGATCCGCGCCGATAACTTCATCAATGGGCAGTGGCTCGCCGCAGCGAGCGGACGGCGTTTTGCGGTCACGGATCCCGCTACCGGGAAGCAGATCGCTGACGTAGCCGATAGCGGCCCCGCGGATGCACGTT
>NZ_JBHUFR010000004.1:32828-191563 GCF_042680985.1 Paraburkholderia dipogonis
CGGCATGGCGTGCGATGCTACCCAAGGAACGCGCTGCCATACTGCACCGCTGGCATGCCCTCATCGTCGAGCAGCAAGAGTCGCTTGCCGCGCTAATCTCTTTCGAACAAGGCAAGCCGCTCGCCGAAGGCCGTGGTGAGGTTGCCTACGGCGCTTCGTACGTCGCATGGTTCGCCGACGAAGCCACGCGGATCTACGGCGACCTCATTCCGCAGCAGCAGCGCGGCAAGCGCATGAGCGTAATCAAGGAACCGATCGGTGTCGTTGCGGCAATCACGCCGTGGAACTTCCCGCTGGCGATGATCGCGCGCAAGATTGCGCCGGCACTCGCCGCCGGCTGCACCGTGATTGCCAAACCTGCTGAAGATACGCCGCTCACCGCCATTGCGCTGGCGATGCTCGCGCATCAGGCGGGCGTGCCTGACGGCGTGCTCAATCTGATTTCGGCGTCGCGCGAGTCGACCGTCGAGGCGGTGGGAGAATGGCTCGCCGATGGGCGCGTACGCAAGATCACTTTCACCGGCTCCACCCCGGTCGGTAAGTACCTCGCACGCGAATCGGCGGGATCGCTGAAGAAGGCCTCGCTGGAGTTGGGCGGCAATGCGCCGTTTATCGTATTCGAGGATGCGGATCTCGACGCCGCGGTGACGGGCCTGCTGGCCGCCAAATTTCGCAATGGCGGGCAGACCTGCGTCAGCCCAAACCGGGTCTACGTGCAGAGCAGTGTGTATGCGCGCTTTTCCACCCTGCTTAGCGCAAAGGTGGCTGAACTGCGCGTTGGCCCGGCTAGCGATCCGGCTTCGCAGATCGGCCCGATGATCAATCTACGCGCAGTCGAGAAAATCGCGCGTCACGTCGATGATGCCGTCGCAAACGGTGCGATCGTTTTGACGGGCGGCAAGCACCTCGCGGACCTCGGACAGCACTACTACGCACCGACGGTGCTCGCCAACGTGACATCCAGCATGCTACTTTTTGATGAGGAAACATTCGGCCCCGTGGTGCCGCTCTTTCCGTTTGATACGGAACAGGAGGCGGTGCAAGCGGCAAACGACACGCCGTTCGGCCTCGCATCGTATTTCTATAGCCTCGACGTGCGTCGCATCGATCGAGTCTCGCGGGCGCTTGAGGCGGGGATCGTCGGTATCAACGAGGGCGCGCTAGCGTCCGAAGCCGCGCCGTTTGGCGGAGTAAAGGAATCGGGCTATGGCCGCGAAGGCTCGAAGTATGGCCTCGACGACTATCTGTCGATCAAATATCTGTGTCAGGGCGGCCTGGAATAAAGATGGAAATCTACCCGATCGAAGTCGACTTTCCCGACATCGCCGCGCATGCGCATGGCAATACTGGCATCCCTTATGTCTATACGTTTGATTCCGGCGTAGCCGGCCCCCACGTGATGATTAACGCGCTGACGCACGGCAACGAGGTGTGCGGCGCGGTCGTCGTCGACGAACTGTTGCGCGCGCGGCTGCGTCCGCGTCGCGGCAGGCTCACCCTGTCGTTTGCAAACGTGGCCGCCTATGCGCGTTTGGATCCAGCGGTGCCGGACAAGGCGCGTTTTGTCGATCAGGACTTTAATCGCGTATGGACCACCGTCAAGCTTGACGATCTCGCGATCCGCTCGTCGGAGCTCGATCGCGCCCGGGAGATGCGGCCGGTAGTCGATACCGTGGATCTGCTGCTCGATCTCCACTCGATGCACGAGAAAAGTGCGCCACTGATCGTGGCCGGCCCATTGAGAAAAGGCATCGAGCTCGCGACGCGTCTAGGCGCCCCCGGCACCGTGATATGCGACGAAGGCCATCCTGAGGGACGCCGGATGCGCGATTACGAAGGCTTCGGCGATGAAGCCAGCCCGAGGACCGCGCTCCTCGTCGAGTGCGGTCAGCACTGGGAGAAAAACGCAGTTGCGGTGGCTCGAGACTGCACCGCGCGTTTCCTCCTGCTGGCAGGCGTTGGCGACGAAAGCAATATTCCGACTGGATGGCTCTCGCCGCTTCCCGACGAAATTCGCATCGTGCGTGTGACGGAACCGGTCGTTGCGCGAAGCATGGACTTTCGTTTTGCAGGGCCGTACACCGGTCTTGAGGTGTTCGAGAAGGCCGGCACGGTGGTTGGCTGGTCAGATGGAGAAGCCATCACTACGCCCTATGACGACTGCGTGCTCGTAATGCCCTCTCTGCGGCAGTTGCGTCCCGGTGTGACCGTGGTGCGGCTCGGCCGGATCTTACAGCGCATTGATCATCTGGTGCACAAACAGGACAAACAACATGAAAATTGAGCAAGCCCTACCCAAAGCGGATATGTCCGAAATGCAGCGACCGGCGGCGTTAGCCAACCGCCCTCGATCCTTCATCGACTTGAAAGCATTCGCGTCGGACGCGAGTCAAGGGGCCGCGTCCCCGGCCTCGCCGGACGATGATCGCTTCCAGTCCAGCCGCCGTTTCCTAAACTTGACGCCGGGGCCCGTGTCCGCTGGCGTCATCACGCTTGGGGAAGATAGAGGCGTCGTATCGTATCAGGCAGCTGACGAGTTTGTCATCGTCTCTGAAGGATCGATATCATTTACGCAAGCTGCGCGCGCGTTGACGCTGAACGCTGGAGACAGCGCCGTGATCCCCCAGGGGGCTAAATTTTCGTGGTCGACGCAAGCGCCAGCATCGGTCATCTTCATGCGCTATCAAGGTGGCCAGGGTACCGACGGCACCATCGTGCCGATCGACAGCGCCCCGCAACTCGAGCCTTCGGGCGCGCCTCTCGCGGAACTGCTGCTCACGCCGACTCCGCACTGCCGGAATCAGACGGACCATCGGTCGCTTGATGGGAAGTTCACCTGCGGCACGTGGGATTCGACGCCTTATCACCGGGTCGCAATGTCTTACGGTCATTACGAACTGATGCATTTGCTCGAAGGTAGCGTGACGTTCGTGGACGAAACAGGACGCGGCGCGACCTTTTCGCGCGGCGACATCTTCCTCGTCGAACAGGGAGCGCGGTGTAGCTGGGAAAGTCGCGAGCATGTCACAAAGGTATATGCCATTTATCGTATGGCATAAGGCCGTCGATCGTCCGCCAATCACGCCCGCAGATAAATAGCGTCTGTGGGTGTATTTACGTACCCGGCATCGGCGCATCCACGCCGATGCAAGTTCAGTCATAAAATCCATAGACCATACGATGCTATCGTCCATTCGCTCCCGCGTTGTCCTTGCATGCGTAGCGCTAGTAGTTTTCTCCGCCGCCTGCAGCACTGCGAGCGATTATTGGATCGCGAAGGCGAGCATGGATACCGCGATTGACCGCGACCTAACATCATCCGCCAACGATCATTCTGCCGCAATCGGTGACTGGATCGCCGAAAAAACGCGAATGATTTCATCGTTGCAAGGTGTTGTGTCGGCGGGTGACCCCGGACCCATGCTCAAGCAGATTGCCGTCGCCGGAGGGTTCTTTGACGTCGGCGTCGGCTATCCGGACAAAACTGCAAAGTTTACCGACTGGCCAAACATTCCTTCCAGCTACGATCCTACTAGTCGCCCTTGGTATAAAAGCGCTGCGCAAGCGGGCAAGCCGATTGCCTTACCCTACGTTAGTACGAGCGGGGCGTTGCTGGTGGCTTTGGCTGTTCCGGTAGTGCGTGACGGCGTGCTGAAAGCCGTGCTAGTGGGGGATGTTGCATTAGATAGCGTAGTGGAGAACGTGAAGTCTATTCGTCCGACGCCGGGGAGTTTCGGCATGCTGATTGACCATGCCGGTAGGGTCATTGCACATCCGGATGCGCAACTGAGATTCAAGCCGGTCACTGACGTCGCAGCCGAATTTGCGGGCGGTACGACCACCTTGCGTGGCGTGGGGAATGCGCCGACGAAAATCCTGGTTGGAGGAAAAACGAAGCTGGTACGCGCTCAGCAAGTGCCAAATACTGATTGGGACGTCGTCGTTGCTCTTGATGAGTCTGAGGCAACAACTGCGACGCGTTCTCTGTTACTCGGTTCGCTGGTGTCGCTCGTAATTGTGGCGGGCATCGCATCCTTTATAGGGGGGGCCATCACCACGACCGCGTTCCGGCGCCTTGGAAAAATATGCGAGGCAATGAGAGCGATCGCCTCGGGCACGGGTGACTTGACGAAGCGTTTGCACGACGAGGGAAGGGATGAAGTGGCAAACATCGCGCGTTCGTTCAACCAGTTCGCCACTAAACTTCAGACGGTAATGTCTGATATCCACCGCGCTAGCGAATCAGTGCGGACGGCAGCAAATGAAATCGCTGCGGCTAGTCAGGATCTATCGGCGCGCACCGAGTCGGCAGCGGCCAGTGTGCAACAGACGGCCGCATCGATGGTGCAGATTGCGGAGACGGTAGATCGGTCGGCCGCAGCGGCGCTACTGGCCGACGAGCGATCTGGTATGGCGGCGCAAATGGCTTCGCGCGGCGGTGAGATCGTGTCGGACGCCGTCGGCACAATGGGAAATATCGAGGAGGCGTCAGGTCGGATCGGCGCGATCATCGGCGTGATTGACGGCATCGCGTTCCAGACCAACATCCTCGCGTTAAATGCTGCTGTCGAGGCCGCCCGTGCGGGCGAGCAAGGTCGAGGCTTTGCGGTCGTCGCGCACGAGGTCCGTAGCTTGGCGCAGCGCAGTGCTCAAGCCGCTCGTGAAGTGAAGGAACTCGTGGAAACGACGGTCGCGCGCGTTACTGCGGGATCGAGTCAAGTGAATCAAGCGGGCGAAACGATGAGTGAAATCATTGCCAATACTGCCGGCGTTCAGTTGATCATCTCGGACATTGCGCGCGCAACGACAGAGCAGACCAGAGGGATTCAGGAGGTTAATCATGCTGTCACGCAACTAGATGGAATGGTGCAACAGAACGCAGCGCTCGTCGAAGAGACAGCGGCAGCAGCAACGTCGTTGCAGGCACAAGCAAGCGCCTTGGCACGCAGCATCGGACAATTCAAGGCTGAATAGAACTGTCATTGGCGCGTTTACTTGGCGAAAGCCACGACGGCGCTTTCTTAGACGAGGCCTGTCGCGCCTCGACGGCATCCAGGAGTAGGTGTTGACGATGAGCATACACATCAAACGACGAGTTCTAGCGCTGTCTGAACTTGATGATATGTCCGCTTATCTGGAAGCCGCTCGAGAAGGTGAGCGAAAGCGCATCGCGATGGAAATGCACGATGAACTGGGACAGTTGCTCACGGCTCTCCGAATTGAGGTGTTGCTTTTGCGGCAGAATGTTTTGGAAGATTTGATTGCGCTACAAAAAGCGGATGAGATGAAAAGGCTCGTCGACTCCATCATGGGGGTCGTACGTGGTGTGGTTAATCAAATACGACCAGCTGCGCTTGACTTTGGGATCGTACCTGCGCTTGAATGGCTTGCGGACGACTTCCGTCGTCGAACAAGGATTCCATGTTGTCTTATTGCTGCAGGCCCGGAACCTTCTCTGTCTGAAATGCATGCAGTTGGAATTTTCCGTATCGTTCAGGAATCCCTGACGAATATTTTGCGCCATGCGTCTGCGTCGCAAGTTGAAATCCGGCTAACCAAATCAGGTTCTAAGATAGAACTGGTCGTGAGCGACGACGGGAAAGGGCTCGATATGCCAGTGCGTCGCCTTGGGTCGTATGGGCTGTTGGGAATGGCTGAACGGGCGAGGATGATGGACGCGCATCTAAAAATTGACAGCAGACCGGGAAACGGATCTGTTATCAAATTGCATGTTCAGGAGGACGATCGTAGATAAGATAGTTACAGCGATCGCACCGGCCCGGCATCGACTTCCATGCCCCTGCATCCGTTTGCGTGCACGGCAATGAGAGCGGTATCGGAGCTTTCGCCATTGCAATCGGCGACCACGCTGCTTCGGTAGGGTTGGTGATGTCCTTCTCCGAACACGAAGCGGCTGAAGTCGAGATCCGGCTTATGGCGCGGGGGGTAGCGCGACGGTTAAGCGCGCCGTGGCGTCGACCTCCCCCAATCCCGCGGACCGGTGATACGAACGTCAAAGTTTTGGGACCCCAAGCGATGCTCAGCAGTATCGGGGTTCTTCTGTGCATCACGCAACCGCGATTTTTCCTGGCAGAGGCGGGAGACTGCGCCCCTTGTGCCAGGCTGACGGTCCACTTCTAGCCGAGGTGGCTTCGCACGGGAGCGGTATGGACCGGCGAGTGCTGATGGCGACGTAGTTGCGCACGGCAAAAGGCATTGGTTGGAAAGGGACGGTAGTCCGCGCAGTTTCGCGCTGTTTCGTCGTTTTGGGCGAGGTTTTAGTATTGTCAGCCTACCCGCAGGCCCGAGATTTTGGGGATTAACCTGCGCTTAACACTTGCTTTTTGGACGGTTAACCATTTGGACAGGCTAGCGTCGCATAATTCCAGACACCAGCAATTGCCCGCGCAATTCATTTGACTTCGCAATCCGTGCCCTTTCTCGAGCAGTTGAACCCTCCTTAGGGTGGCCAATTTCGAAGCCCCGAGAACCCACAATTCCTAATACTGCCCACAGGGTTTTCAATAAACCGTTGGGCAACCCACAGGAGCAAAAATGACCGTAGCTTTCGTATTGCACCGTGCCGAAGGCGCGCCTTTTTCAACTTCCTTCCGCAGGGCGGCATTCGGAAAGGACGACCCTTTTGCGCGAAATCGCGAAATCGCGTGGGAAGGACCGGACTCGATGATCGCGGGTCGTATCAGCTTCATTGGCGAGCTTGACGTACCGAGCTTTCCCCATATTGAAACCATCGTTGTCGTGGAAGGAGAACTCATTCTGGAAACGGTCGGAGCGGCCCCGTTGGTGCTCGGTCCGCGAGCGGGTGCTGTCATCGGCGGCGGCACGGCCCTTCGCGTCCGCGCCGAATCCCGCACGCGTTTCGTGTTTTGCGCGGCCGCTTGCGAGAAGCCGACGAAGCCCGGCATTGTCCCCTTACGGGCCGATGCCGACTTCAAGCCGTCCGCATCGCTACCGGCGGAGGTCCTGCTGGGCCCGGCCCCGCAGTGCCGTAGTGACAATGTCTTCACCGACGACGGCGCAGAGTACCGCGCGGGTACGTGGGATTCGACGCCCTACCATCGGGTTATTCGCCCGCATCGAGTGAATGAGTTCATGCAACTCCTGGCCGGCAACGTGCGGTTCGCGGCGCCCGACGGCAGCGTGCTGTCGCTAGGCGCTGGCGACGCCCTTTTCGTGCCCCGGGGCGCACCGATCGGGTGGGAAAGCAGCGAGCGGGTGGCGAAATTCTACGTTGTTCAAAACGTCCAGGCGTCAGGCGAGGAAGGTTAATCATGTCCCCTCCGCTGCGCCACATCCAAAATTCGTCCATGCTGCCCGTCAAGGCTGACGTGGTCGTGATCGGGGGCGGCATCATCGGCGTCTTTGCCGCCTACTATCTGGCCCGGCGCGGGGTTTCAGTCGCCCTGGTCGAGAAGGGGAGGATCGGCGCCGAGCAGTCGAGCCGCAATTGGGGCTGGTGCCGGCAGCAGAATCGCGACGCGCGCGAATTGCCGATAGCAAGCAAAAGTCTTGATCTCTGGGAGCGATTTGCTGTCGAATCTGGCGAAGATACGGGCTTTCATCGCTGCGGGTTGTTGTACCTCAGTAATGATGAGGCCGAGCTGTCCGGTTGGTCGAGTTGGGGGGACTTTGCAAAGACTGCCGGGGTGACAACGTACATGCTAGATGGCCGGCAAGCTACCCAGCGGGGGCAGGCGACTGGGCGGCCCTGGAAAGGCGGCGTCTTCTCGCCAAGCGACGGTACCGCCGATCCAGGTAAGGCCGCGCCCGCCGTGGCATCTGCGCTCATGAAGCTCGGTGGTAGCGTCCACCAGCACTGCGCGGCCCGCGGCATCGAACTGGAGGGCGGGCGGGTCAGCGGCGTCGTAACGGAAGCCGGGGTCATCAAGACCCGGACGGTCGTGCTCGCTGGTGGCGCATGGGCCTCCTCGTTCTGCCGCCAGCTCGGGATCCGTTTTCCTCAGGCCTCGATCCGCCAATCCATCCTTAGTGTGTCTCCGGTAGAACATCGGTTGCCGGACGCCCTGTTTACCGCCGGCGTGTCCGTCACGCGTCGCAACGACGGACGCTACGCGCTTGCCATCAGCGGCCGCGCGCGCGTAGACGTAACGCCACAGTTCATGCGATTCGCCCCGCATTTCGTACCGATGTTCGCCAAGCGCTGGCGCAGCCTTCTTCCAGGAGGCCTGGAAGGCATGCGTGGTGGCCACGAAACACTGAAGCGATGGCGGCTCGATGCGCCGACTCCCATGGAGCGGGTGCGCATTCTGGATCCGAAGCCCGATCTCCCGACGATCAAGGAGACTCACCGCCGCGCCGTCGAATTGCTGCCCGAACTTCGCGAGGCAAAGATCACGCACGCGTGGGCCGGCTTCGTCGACAGCACGCCGGACGGCGTTCCAGGTATTGGTGAGGTGCCTGGAACGCCGGGATTAATCTTGGCTGCGGGCTTTTCCGGACACGGTTTCGGTATCGGCCCCGGCGCGGGCCACCTGATCGCGGACCTTGCCACCGGTGCCGAACCGATCGTGGACCCCAAACCGTATCAGCCCAGCCGATTCGGCGGTTCCGCATGGGGCAAGGTCGCTGATTTCTAGGTGCGCCCCAGACGCGTTGTAGAGTCGAATTATCAAACCGGTCAGTGGGGGCCCGCGAGCCCTCTCGGGGAGTCAACCATGAACCAGACAGCAACTAACGGACGGGTTTGCTGCTCGCTTGAGCACCAGAAATAGAGCATCGGCACGCGCTAGGCGATCTACGCCGAGGTCTGTGGGCCGATCAGCGACGACCATGATCGGCATCGCGAAAACTTATGAGCAGTGTCTGAGATTGCCGATCGAGTTGCGGTGATGTAGGCGGCCCGGATACTCGCGCAGACCGATGTCGTTCATCTGTTCAGCGCTGCTGCATCCCGATTGCTACGGCCTGTTCCACAGGGCTCCGAATTTCATTCGAATCATGCCCGCAAAGCCCGCTGTTCGCGATTTGGGGCGACCTGGTCAATCCGGCATCCTACCTGCCGCGCCGCGCCTTCGGGCCGAACGTCGGCTACTGATTGTATTTCAATGATTAGGATGGCAATCGGCTTGAGTTCCTCTGCGACCTGTGTACCGACGATATGGAGGGCAAGCGCCTTCTTGACGAGTAAAACGCGCCGGGCGACCCGATCGATCTTGAACTTCTGTTCCACTAACTTCGACTAACCAGTATCCAGCGATGAAAGCATCCCCAAACTTCGAAGGTTTCCAGGTCCGCAAGAGTTACACCCACATGGAGGACACGCGGACCGATGAGAACGGCCGACATCCCGATGGCGCGCTCTTGCTCAAAGTCGTCATCGGCGCGGCGATTCTTGATCCCTTTGCCGACTGCAGCCCGAACAATCTGAGCGAAGTGGTGAACGCATCGCCGACGCTCGGTCATGCATTCATGCCCCGTATCAAGGAGATACTCGTCGACGACAAGGTAGAAAGTTGCGGTAAGGCCTGCGTCGTTGGCCTGGACGGAGAATATGAGCGCAGCAACGCTTTTCTGACGAGCTTATTTGCCGATGCGCCGAATGCGGACGAGGTGGTCATCGCGTTGGCGTTCGCCTCGGGCGGTCGCCTGCATGCACGGCTCGGTGGCACAAAGACGTCCGAGATCAAGGGCCAGGACGGCCTGTATTGATGGCTCTCGATAACGGATCACCGATCATGAGCGAGTTTCAATCGGGCAGGGGCGAATTCCGCAGCGGAGCGTTGACCTTGCGCTATATCGAATGGGGAGCGAAGGACGCAACCCCGGTGATTCTGCTTCACGGACTGCGAAGCTACGCGATGACCTGGGAGTCGACCGCGCGGTTCTTCTCCAGCGATTTGCGCCTGATCGCACTCGACCAGCGGGGGCGGGGAGACAGCGACTGGGATTTGGGACATGATTATTTCACTTCCGCCTACATCGCGGATCTGGAAGCCTTGGTGACACACCTCGGTATCAAGCGCTTCATTCTGGTGGGGCACTCGCTCGGCGGTGCCAATGCGCTCGTTTACACGGCGTGTCATCCGGAAAAAGTCCGCGCGTTGGTCATTGAAGACATCGGACCTGGTTCCTCGAGTTCGAGCGAAGGCGCAAAACGTATCGTGCAGGAGATCGAGTCGACGCCGTCGCGCTTCGACGACTGGGATGCTGCCCGACAGTTCTGGAGGGACAGGCAGCCCAATATTTCCGAGGCGGCGCTGAACTCCCGGCTCAGGTACACGTTGCAGGAGGGCGAAGACCGGGGCGTGGTCTGGAAGTACGATGCTGAAGGCGTAGGGCGTGCGCGGATCGAACTCGTGCGTCGGCCTGAGCTCGGCGTCGACCTGTGGCCGGTCGTGGATGGCCTGAGCTGCCCGACGCTCTTTATTCGCGGGGAGCAGTCGGACTTTCTGTCGAAATCGACCTTGCGGGAGATGAGCAGCCGCAATCGGAATATTACCTGGCGTGAGGTCAGTGACGCGGGGCATGACGTTCACGGTGACAATACGGCAGGTTTCCTCATTGCGCTCGGCGATTTCCTGCGGAAGCTGAGAGTCGGGCAAGCAGACTAGTATTCCGTTCCGCTGATTCGATCCTCGCGAAGCTACAAAGACTATGTACGCGAATCAGCGGAACGGAATACTAGATCGTCAGTCGCTTGATTGCCGAATCGAAGTCGACGCCGCTCACGAACCACAGATCGCGCACACCAATGCGGCTTCGAACAGCTTACGGTGCATGGCTTGCTTTCTTCTAGGTTATGTAAACCAGGAGGCACCACCCACACGAAATTCAACCGAGGCAAAATCGTGCAACAGCGACAGGAAGGGCCCACAGACATGACGTCCTGCGAGCTAAGCTACTAAAGGCGCTTAATTGGATAACGAATGGCGGTATCGCGCCGGGCGATAGATCACTTGGACCCACGTCCTAGCAACTTTCCCAGTTGTATCGCGCGTCATGTTTAACGAGGAAGACATTGCTTCACTAAACCGTCCCGCTTCATCCACGAGCCTCACACTGCCTTCCTCAATTGAGTACTTAGAACTTGTGCCGAATGCCGAGACTTACTATTTCCTGTGACCTCATTCCGGGCGCCGACGCGTACCCGTGTGATCGACGAGTCGCTTCAGTACGTCCACAACGTCAATAGTAGTGTTAATCCAATCAGGCAGTCGATTTCTCCTCACCAGAACGCTCAGATGAACAGCATCCTGCTGTGGGGCTGCTCATCTGCCCGCCTCGACTCTTCTCGATCAACTCCCGCCGTCAGCTCGGAGGTCTCTGTGCCATTGGTAACGTCGCGGACCAACGTAGACACACCCGGGATCGAGGCTCGGCGTCGTCAACTGGGCTCTTTCGCGCCTATCGTTAAAAGTTGGACCGGGATTGGCGTCGGTGCCCACATGCGTATGCGGAAGAGCCACTATAGGAGTTCCTCGCCTGGTTGAGCTTAAGGATGGATAAACTGACCGTTAAGCCGTATTCAATACCAACTCAATTCCGCCATGGAATCGGGTCGAAGGCCTGCTTCGCGGCGTCAAGAAACACACGCTGGCGGATCGTTAGGCCGTGACGCGTCGGCATCAGGGCCATCACCGGTGCGGGCTCCAGATGCCATGCGGGCAACACACGGATCAGTTTTCCCTGCGCGATTAGCCGTGCGCAATCCCATTCAGATCGTGCAGCAACTCCAAGCCCGTCAAGCGCCCAGTCTCTGACCACGGTGCCGTCGTTCGAGGACAACGCGCTGTTCAACCGGATCGTTACAGGTTTGCTCACACGTTTGCCAGCAGCATCGCATTGAGTAAAGCGAAGACGGGTCACGTCTTCGTCATTCTCTCGTAACGTCAAGTATTCGTACCGAGAGAGTTCAGACGGATGCTTAAGCTTTGAAAGACTGCGCGCGAGGGCGGGACTCGCGCAAAGGATGCGGTTATTCGGGGCAAGGAAATGTCCTATCCAGGAGGACCCTTTGACGTGACCTATGGAAACGACGGCGTCGGCGCCCGATGCTGCCGCGAGCGGACTTTCGACCAGGATGAGCGAAATCGCGAGATTGGGATGAGAGCGCCGCAGGTCCCGGACCAGCGGCGCGACATACGCGCGGCCAAACCCAAACGGCGCCACGACGCGCAAATGGCCGCTTACACCACTCGACTCTCCGGACATGCGAGACGGTATGGATTCGATCCGCTCGAGGATTTCGATCGCTTCCTGAACAAGGCGCTGGCCTTCGTCAGTAAGGGAGATACCTCTAGCCGCCCGCGTAGCAAGACGCACGGCCATACGTTCTTCGATGCGCTGAAGGCGTACTGTCACTGCGGGCGGAGTGAGATCCAATAGTCTCGCAGCCGCAGCAAGCGATTGTGACACGCCCAGCGCACGGAGCAACTGCATGTCTTCCAGTTGGAGCATTAAGACCTCTTTAATGGCTAATTCAATGGATATTAAACACGACAAAAAGATTTTTATCTATAGTTCGTCGCATGAGTTTGACAACCGCAGTCGCGCTCAATGGTGCCGAAAGGCTGCTGCGGCGTTTGAAAAATTGATAGCTCTCCGACTTCGGTGGGGCAATGATCGGCGATATTTCTACTAGCGTGAGTGGTTTTCATGGACCAGTACGAGCAGGGTGCACAATTCCTTCGAACGATGAATTCCGCTGGACTGGCGACCCCGGGTGGGCACTACAGTCACGTTTCGATCGCAAATGGGCTGATTTTTGTGTCGGGTCAACTCCCAATCGACGCGACCGGCAAAACACTCACAGACGAGCCTTTCGAAGTTCAGGCAGAGCAGGCGCTAGCAAATCTGGCTTGCGCCCTTGCTTCTGCAGGCAGCCATATCACGAAACTGGCCCAGGTCCGTGTCTATATAGTCGACGTCGGGAATTGGGCGAGTTTCAACCAGATCTACGCGCGCTGGGCGGGCAATGCGAAACCCGCGCGCGCCGTCGTGCCGGTTCCAGCGCTCCACTTCGGTTTGAAGATTGAGATTGAAGCGGTCGCACTGGCATAGGCGGTCTGGCTCGCCCTGTCGCCACTCCTCCGGCTCCGGGTGCTTAAACAACATGCAGCCCGGACGGAATCTTTAAAGAGGTGCTGCGTGAATTCGATGGCATGTGAGCATTCAATGCACAGCACTCCAAAATGCCCGGTGTGTGCCGTCAGCAGGTCATGCATCGCATGGTTTTTGCCGCGTCGGACCGCAGTCGCTGCTGCTCCCGGTGGCGGAACAAAAACGTTTGGTAGGATCGCTTAATGAAACAGGAATGCGTTGTGAAAGTACCTTCTTCGACGACGAATCTTAGATATCGAACGTTTACCCGCGCCGATATACCAGCCGCACATGCCCTTTCGATGGCGCTTGACTGGCCATACAGGCGGGAGGACTGGCAATTTTCCTCGGATTGGGCGACGGGGTTCGTGGCCGAAGAAAATGGCGTCGTCGTCGGTACGGCCCTGTGCTGGAAGTTCGGAACCGACCGCGCTTCTCTCGGCCACGTGATTGTGTCATCCGGGCATCAGGGTCGAGGAATTGGCCGCAAGTTGATGGAAACCGTCCTCGAAGAGTTGGGCCCGCGCATCACTTTCCTGCACGCCACGCCAGCCGGTCAGCCGCTCTACGAAAAGTTGGGTTTTGCGGTGTGCGGATCGTTGGAACAGTATCAAGGCAATATCAACAACGCTGTTCCGATCACGTTGCTTGACGGCGAGCGGTTGCGCTCTGGCACTCCCGCCGACTTTCATGAGATCTTTGAACTGGCATCGCGCGCTTCCGGGTTAGAGCGCAATGCGCTTTTATCCGCATTGCTGAAGCTTGGGGAAAGCGCAGTGCTCGAGCGTGATGGCGGAATCGTCGGATTCTCCGTGCGCCGCCGCTTTGGCCACGGTCACGTGATTGGACCTGTGGTTGCTCTGCGTTCGCGCGACGACGCCCGTGCGCGGGCTTTGATCGGCTATTGGCTGAGTGGACGGGAGGATGAATTCGTTCGTATCGACGTGCCTTCTGGAACGAGTTTAACGGACTGGCTGATCAGGCAGGGATTGAAGCGAGTGAATACGGTCTCGAAGATGGTTCGCAATGCCCCCGCCGGTGCGCATAGTGGCGGAAGCGATCCGGTCTGCCGGCTCTACGGGCTCATCAGTCAGGCCATGCTCTAGGTCTTGCCACCAGCGACGAAACCGCCAAAAGCAACTTTGGGATGCGCCTTCGCATCGGACCATCAAATGGCAGTTGTCTCAGGCTTAAGCGGCCGGTAACCATGGCTGACTAAAGGTTGTCGATAATCTCTGACATAGGGTGCATCATTGGACAGGACTCGGGAATGACCTTTCGCAGACACGCGTACCGTTGATTCGCATTCATACCACGCCGACGCTGCCGCGAAACGCCAAAGTCGCTGCAATAGGAACGGGCATCGTCGCATGGTTCTGACAAAAGCGGGGGCATACAGTCGCGCCCATAGACAAAGATCTGGTCGGCGCGGAGCTGTCAGGATCCGACGATTTTTGCTTTCGCTGGTGGTGTTAAGCCTGCTGGCAGAGGACAGGCCCGCCAGCTTTGGAGTTCGTAATGCATTTCGGTTCTTACTGGCTGGATACTTCCGAGCCATTCGTTTGCAGTGCGCCTGACGTTCATGGTGGGAGTTGCGACGTGGTCGTCGTCGGCGGAGGTATAACGGGCACGGCGGCTGCATTGGCACTTGGCAAGAAATGCGCGCGCGTCATCGTCTGCGAAGCAGGAACCGTGGGGCATGCGGCGTCGGGGCGCAATGGTGGCATGTGCAACAGCGGCTTCGCGCAGGATTACGCCTCACTGTCGCAGCGCATCGGCACGGAATTGGCCAACCGGCTATATCTCGCGTTCGACGCGGGTGTCGATACCGTTGAGCGGCTGGTCAGGGAAGAGTCGATCGATTGCGATTTTGTCCGCAAGGGAAAGCTCAAACTCGCGGCGAAGCCCGAGCACTACGACAAGCTTGCGCGAAGTCAGGCGTTGCTCGCCGCGAGCGTGGACCCTGATACCCGCCTCGTGACGAAGGCAAAGCTTCGTGCCGAGATCGGCTCGGACCGTTATCACGGCGGGTTGATCTTCGAGAAGAGTGCCGGGATGCACGTCGGCCGATATGTTCGTGGTCTCGCGAAGGCTGCGCAAGCGCGCGGAGCGCACATTCTGGAGCGCTCGCCGGTTCTCGGGTTACAGAGAGAATCCCGCGGTGCCTACGTGGTGCGGACGCCGCGTGGAGAGATCCGCGCGCCGCAGGTGCTGCTGGCGAGCGGCATCTCGCAGGTGGGACCGTTCGGCTGGATCCGGCGCAGGATCGTGCCGGTTGGGGCTTTTATTATCGTCACCGAGCCCTTGCCGCCCGAACTGCTCGACCGGCTGCTGCCAACCCGCCGGATGGCCACCGACACCAAAAATTTCGTCAACTTCTTTCGTGTCACTCCCGATAATCGGATGCTATTTGGCGGGCGTGCGCGCTTCGCGACGTCGAACCCCCAGCTCGGACGAAAAGAGCGGATTGATCCTGCGACAGCAGATGGCCACGGTGTTTCCCGAACTGGCGAATGTGCGCGTCGACTATTGCTGGGGCGGCATGCTCGACATGACGGCCAATCGGCTGCCGCGCGCGGGCCAGCGTGACGGTGTTTACTACTCGATGGGCTATAGTGGACACGGCACTCACATGGCCACGCTGATGGGTACACTGATGGCGGAGATCATGGACGGACGCGCCGACCTCAACCCGTGGAAAGACTCCGACTGGCCTGCTATCCCCGGCCACTTTGGCAAACCATGGTTCTTGCCCTTCGTGGGCGCATGGTACCGACTCAAGGACACGCTGCAATGAATTCACCTGTTCGTCACCTCATGCAGGCGGGAAGGCTGGATCGGTTCTTTATTGACGGTGAATGGACTATGCCCGAGGGCACCGGTCGGGTCGCCGTCGTCTGCCCGTCCACTGAAGACACTCTCTGCGAGATTCCGCTGGGGAACGCGCGCGACGTCGACCGGGCGGTAGAAGCCGCGCGCAAGGCTTTCGCAGGTTGGTCAGCAACTTCGCCACAAGAGCGCGCCACTCTCCTTGACCGCGTCCATACCTTGATGCTCGAGCGTGTCGAACTATTCGCCATGGCGCTGGCAACGGAAATGGGCGCGCCTATCAGCTATGCGCGCGCCGCACATGTGCCGCTCGCGGCCGAACATATCCGGGTCGCGCGCGATAATCTGGCCAGCTACCCGTTCCGGATTCAGCGTGGGGCGACCGCGGTCGTACGCGAGCCGATCGGCGTTTGCGCGCTTATCACGCCGTGGAACTGGCCGATCTATCAGATCACGGCGAAGGTTGGCCCGGCGCTGGCAGCAGGCTGCACTGTGGTCGTGAAGCCCAGCGAACTCTCGCCGCTAAGTGCGCTACTGTTTGCAGAAGTCATCGCGGACGCAGGTGTTCCTGCGGGCGTATTCAATCTGGTGAGCGGCACTGGTGAGGAGGTCGGCACGTCGCTCGCGTCACACCCCCAGGTCGATATGGTTTCGATCACCGGTTCGACGCGGGCGGGCGTGCTGGTCGCCCAAGCGGCTGCTCCGAGCGTTAAGCGCGTGGCACAGGAGCTTGGCGGCAAGTCGCCCAACGTTGTGTTACCTGATGCCGATCTGCCGCGTGCAGTCTCCCCAGGCGTTGCCGCCGCGTTCCGGAATATGGGCCAGTCGTGCAGCGCGCCGACGCGTCTGATCGTACCGCGCAGCGTTCTGCACCGTGTCGAAGAGCTGGCCCTCGCGGCAACCCAACGGATGATCGTTGGCGATCCGTTCGCCGAAACGACGACGCATGGTCCGCTGGCCAATCGAGCGCAGTTTGGGCGGGTCCAGAAGATGATCGAAGCCGGCATCGACGAAGGAGCCGAACTGATCGCCGGCGGGCGCGGAAGGCCAGCGGGATTCACCAGCGGTTTCTACGCGCGCCCGACCATCTTTTCCGACGTTCGCACCGATATGACGATCGCTCAGGAGGAGATCTTCGGGCCGGTTCTCGCCATTCTGCCGTACGACTCGGTCGAAGAAGCAATCGCTATCGCGAACGACACGGTGTATGGGCTGGGTGCGCATATTCAAGGCACGGACAAAGCACTGGTGCGTGCGGTCGCCGCACGGATCCGGTCGGGCCAGGTGCATCTGAACTATCCGGCATGGGATCCGCAGGCTCCGTTTGGCGGGTACAAGCAGTCTGGGAATGGGCGCGAGTATGGAATCGAAGGAATGGAAGAGTACATGGAAGTAAAGTCGATCCTTGGGTACTACGATTGAAGCAGCCGCTACGCCGGCCGCGGTGACCCTGCAGATTTAAAGCTGGTTGCTTTCTAAAGGTGCTAAGAGTGGAAACCTCCGTAATTCCCGAGACGTCGTTGACAATGCATCGCGGACACTGGGCGAAGTTGCGACGCGACCTGCACGCGCATCCCGAGTTGCGATTTGAAGAACACCGAACCGCAGACGTCGTCGCACATGAGCTTGAAGAGCTTGGCTATACGCTGTTGCGGGGGCTGGGAGGGACGGGAGTCGTCGCGAGCCTGCCCGGCGCGAACCCGGACCGGGGAATCGTGCTTCGCGCGGATCTGGATGCTTTGCCGATCCAGGAAGCCAATGATTTCGCACACGCATCAGGCACGGATGGAATCATGCACGCCTGCGGGCATGACGGCCATACAGTGATGTTGCTGGGCGCCGCGCGCATTTTGAAGGAATTGCCGCAGTTGCCCGGCACGGTTCATTTCGTGTTTCAGCCCGGTGAGGAGGGGGGGGCGGGCGCGCGCAAGATGATTGATGACGGGCTGTTCGGGCAATGCCCGACGGAGGCGGTATTCGGCATGCACAACTGGCCCGGTTTGCCTGCCGGACATTTCGGATTGCGCACCGGCGCGATCATGGCCGCGGGCTCCCGATTCAGGATCACGGTAACAGGCAAGGGCGCTCATGCGGCGCAGCCGCATCTGGGCCTCGACCCGATACCGCTGGCATGTTCGATGGTCCTTCACTGTCAGACCATTGCGGCGCGGCACAAGGATCCCGTGGACCCCGCCGTCATTTCCGTTTGCATGTTCCATGCGGGCAGTACGGACAATGTCATTCCGGACAGCGCCGAGTTGCGCGGAACGATCCGCACGCTGTCGTCCGCTTTGCAACAAAAGTTGCAGCGCGACATCCAGCTCATGTGCGAAGGGCTAGCCAGCGCCTATGGCGCGCAAGTCGAGGTCACGTTTTTCCAGTACTACCCCGCGACAATCAACACGCCGGCCGAGACAGCACTCTGCGAAACGGTCATTCGCGACACGTTCGGCAGCGAACGCCTTAACCGTGACATTCCGTCGAACATGACTTCGGAAGACTTCGGCTTCATGCTGGAGGAACGGCCCGGCGCTTATGTGCTGATCGGCAATGCCCCTATGGGAATGGCCGCACCCGCTCTGCATCACCCAAAATACGAATTCAACGATGACATCATTCCGGCCGGCGTCCGGTATTGGGTCGCTTTGGCACAACGTTACTTCGGTGCCGTGTAATCGATAGTCCCCTTGTGTCAGACGTGTAGTTACTTAAACGATATTTATTAGTACAACATAGCGTATGCCCGGGGCGCGCTCCCTTCTTTGCAGTGGCGCCCACGCGGGCTGGCAACACATGAGGACTGAGACCATGATTGACTTCGTACCTAAATACATCACATTCGACTGCTACGGCACGCTAACGAATTTCCGCATAGGCGAGCTGGCTCGCGAGCTCTACGGAAATCGCCTGCAGGGGGACGAACTGGAGCGATTCGTGGATTGCTTTACGGCTTACCGGCGCGACGAAGCACTCGGCGCCTGGAAGCCGTTTCGCGAGGTGCTGGTGAACGCTGCGCGCCGGGCGTGCAAGCGCGTGAATGTCGAGTTTAGCGAAGCGGAAGCCGAGAAGTTCTACCTCGCCGAGCCGACATGGGGGCCGCACCCGGATGTGCCGGAAGGCCTTTCGCGCCTCGCGAAGAAGTACAAGCTGGTCATTCTTACGAACGCGCCGGACGAGCACATCCAGAGTAATGTCGAGAAGTTGGGCGCGCCGTTCCATCGTGTGTTTACCGCAGAACAGGCTCGGTCGTGCAAGCCGCGCATGCGGGGCTTCGAGTACATGTTTGACGAATTGGACTGCAACCCGAAGGATGTCCTGCATGTTTCGTCGAGCCTGCGCTATGACCTGATGACGGCGCACGACATCGGCATCAAACATAAGGCGTTCGTCAATCGCGGTCACGAGCCGGGCACACCGTACTACGAATATTACGAAGTCAAGTGCATCGGCGATCTCGCCACCCTGCTCGGCCTGTGATCCGTCGGCACAACGCCGGATCACAGGTGGCTTCCATACTGGCTCGAGGCCTCGCCCAAGGCGGTCTGCTTGCCGTGAATGGCGAGAGCAATTAGCCGTAGAGTACCAGACGCTCGCTATCGTAATGGGTGGCGGAATGGTTCAACAGGCGCGACAACACAGTCTCCGGCTCGTTTCCCATCGCGTTTCAGCCGCCCGGTCGCAAATGCGGCCTTCGTCTTCTCATCATCGCAATTGAATTCATTATCGTTGTGGAAGGGACGACACCATCGATCCGGAAAGGACGCCGCTTCACCCTGTAGCAAGGCCGCCGCGCGGTGATCGGGCACGGCGCAGAATTTTCGTGGAACAGAAGTCGCGATTACTCATCTTCATTCGCGATCATGGCAACCGCAGGGCAACTGCCATCGTGCCAATCGATGGCGCACGCAGTTAACGCCAAGTGGACCGCCTGTGGCTGAACAGCTCCATACGCCGACGGCGGTGCGCTGCAATCCCAACGACTATCGCTCCGTCCGCGGGGAGTTTGTCCGCGGCACATGGATATCGGCGCCCAATCACCGCAGGGCGATGTTCATCCGCCACTACGAACTCATGTGCCTCCTCGGGGCAGCTCGCTTTCGTGGATGAGACCGATCGGAACGCCACGGTCTCATGCCGCCACGTACTCCCCGTTGAACAAAACGTCGCAGTGCAGTTGGGGAAGCCGCGGATATGTCGCCAAGGCTTACGTGACTTGTCGGCCGAATCACGCCGGAATTTGTCGTTTACCCGCACCTTGTAGCCGTTGGGGCATCAGACGGCCATGTCTGCGCCCCCTTTTGATCAGCGGCTTGCTTCATGCATCGAACAGGCATTCATTCGAGATTGCCCTGGCAGAGATATTTGATCGAGAGGTAGTCATCGAGGCCATACTTCGAGCCTTCGCGTCCGTAGCCCGATTCTTTCACACCCCCGAACGGCGCAGCTTCGCTTGAAAGTGCGCCTTCGTTGATGCCGAGCAGACCCGCTTCCAACTGACGCGCCACCCGGTCGATGCGTCGCAAATCCTGGCTATAAAAATATGCCGCGAGCCCGAATGGCGTATCGTTGGCGGCGCAGATCGCTTGCTTTTCGTCGTCGAAACGGAACAGCGGCACCACGGGGCCGAAGGTTTCTTCGCAGCTCAATTGCATGTCTGGTGTGGCGTCGGCGAGCACAGTCGGTGCGTAATAGTTCGGTCCGCATTCGGTGAGGCACTTGCCGCCGGTGAGCACCCGTGCGCCGTGCTCGATCGCGTCGGCCACATGACGCTCGATCTTCTCGACTGCGCGCGCATTGATCATCGGGCCGATTTGTGCGCCCGGATCTGTTGCGGGCGCGACCTTTAACGCGGCGACGTGTTTCGTCAGCAGATCGGCGAATTTATCGTAGACCGACGCTTGGACGTACACGCGATTCGGGGACACGCAGGTCTGGCCGCCGTTGCGAAACTTCGCCGCCATGAGCCCTGCAACAGCGGCGTTGAGATCTGCGTCGTCGAACACGATAAAAGGCGCATTGCCGCCGAGTTCGAGAGAAAGCTTTTTCAACGTCCCCGCAGATTCGCGCGCGAGATACTTGCCTACCGGTGTCGAACCGGTGAACGTGATCTTGCGCACTCGGCCGTCGTCCAGCCAGTCCTTGACCGACTCGGCCGCGTTGTCTCTCGATGCGCTGATGAGATTTAGCACGCCCGCCGGAACGCCGGCTTCATGCGCGAGGAGGACCAGCGCGAACGCGGTGAGCGGCGTGTCCTCAGCTGGCTTACCTACGACGGTGCAGCCCGCAGCAAGCGCCGGCGCGATCTTGCGTGCGATCATCGCAAGCGGGAAATTCCACGGCGTGATTGCCGCGACGATGCCGACCGGTTCCTTCACGGCGGTCATGCGCTTGCCACGTTGCTGTTGCGGGATGATGTCCCCGTAGATGTGCGTCGCTTCGTTTGCGAACCACGCGACGTATGATGCGCCGTACATAACCTCGCCACGCCCTTCCGCCAAAGGCTTTCCCTGCTCCAGCGAGATGAGACGCCCGAGCGTGTCAGCGTGTTCGACGATAAGTCTATGCCAGCGGTGCAGCACGGCGGCGCGGTCCTTCGGCAACGTGTCGCGCCAGACGGGGAAGGCGCCCGCGGCGGCATCAGTAGCGGCGCGGGCATCGGCGGGGCCGCTATCGGCCAGCTGAGCGATGACTTCGCCCGTCGCCGGATCGGTCACCGCAAAGCGTTTGCTGCTCGCCGCGGGAACCCACTTACCGTCGATGAAATTGTCGGTGCGGATCAGATCACGCAATTGGTAACGTTTCGTCATGGTAGATGTCTTCGCATTCGAAGTGATCATGGTTAGGCCAGATTAAGGCGGCATGCCGGCACGCCCGCGCGCTGGGCATTAGAAGGAAAGCGCGCGCCGGTGATGGCACAGCACGCGAAAGAAGTGCTCCGGGTCATGCGCATGGAGCAATGTGGATTCGCGGGGGAAGTGCAGGTCCACCAGCCGCGATAGCCAGAACCGCAAGGCCGCTGTTCTGAGCACGGCGGGTAAGTAGCGTCGCTCCAGCGCTGTCAACGGGCGGGTGCGGTCATACGCTTCGAGGAACGGTGTGGCCATCGCAGGCAGCAGTGCCCCCGTCTGACGATCGATGCACCAGTCGTTCAGACACACTGCCACGTCGAAAATCAATACATCGCTTGCCGCGAAGTAAAAATCGAAGAAGCCCGACAGCTTGTCCGCGCCTTTTGGGCTGTCCAGCGCAGGCGCACTGGCGAACAAGACGTTATCGCGAAACAGGTCGCCATGTATAGGGCCTCGGGGTAGCGTATGGTACAAACTGTCACTGGCTAGTGCCTGCTGGAACCGCAGTTCGTCGAGGAGAACGCCGCGTCTTTCGCCGTCGAGAAATGGCACAATCTGATCAGCGGCCCGAAGCCACCAGCCAAAGCCCCGCAAATTGACTTGCTCGAATTCGAAGTCACTGCCAGCCTCGTGCATGCGCCCCAGCATTTCGCCGACTTGCTCGCAATGGTGTGGCTCCGGTTCCAGGCAATGCCGTCCTTCCAGCTTAGTCACAACAGAAGCGGGTTTTCCGTTCAGTTCGAAAATTATCCGGCCGCCATCATCCGCCCTTGGCTTCGGTACGGGAATTCCCTTTCGGGTCAGGTGCAGCATCAGTTGCAGATAGAACGACAATTCCTCTTCACATAGCCGCTCGAAGAGGGTGAGCACAAATTCACCGGCGGGCGTCGTAACAAAATAGTTGGTGTTTTCGATTCCGTCCGAAATGCCGCGCAGCGAAGTCAGTTTTCCCAGCTTCAGCGGCGCGATGAAAGCGGCTGCTTCTTCCGCAGAGACAGGGGTAAATACAGCCATGGCAACTCTCTCGACGGTGTCAGGGGGTGCAGTGCTGGGCAATGTATGCCATCACCTTATTGGCCGACGGCGCGATTATCTCGCAGCGTCTGGGACGTTGTTCCAGGTCGGCCACTGACGCCGGTCGCGGCGCGCCCCGGCCGGTCGCCTCACGGATGATGTGCTCGAACTTTAGCGGCAGCGCTGTTTCGAGCACGATGGTCCGACTCCCCCCGCGCAGGTGTTCGCGCGCGACCTTGACACCATCGGCGGTGTGAGGGTCGATCATGATGCGATGGCGGTGCCAGGTATCAGAAATCGTCTGTAGTCGGTCCACGTGCGTGCTCTTGCCTGATACAAAGCCGTAGCTGGCTATGCGCGCGGTTTCTTCCGCTGTCAGACTGAACTGGCTATGCTGTGAAAGCTCCGTGCCAAACAGCTGCCCGACGCGCTGTGAATCCCGACCCAGCAGGTCGAAGACGAAACGTTCGAAATTCGATGCCTTGGAGATATCCATCGACGGGCTCGAGGTCACCATCGTCTCGTTGCTGTCCCGTACACGGTATCGGCCGGTCTTGAAGAACTCGTCAAGGACATCGTTCTCGTTTGTCGCCAGCACCAGCTTTTCGATCGGCAGCCCCATCATGCGGGCAATGTGGCCGGCGCAGATGTTGCCGAAATTGCCTGAGGGGACGGAAAACGAGACGCGCTCGCTGTTGTCAATCGTCGCCTGGAAATAACCCGAGAAATAATAAACGACCTGCGCCAGCAGACGCGCCCAGTTGATGGAATTGACTGTGCCGATGTTGTATTGCTGCTTGAACGCCAAGTCTGCGGAGACAGCCTTGACAATATCCTGGCAAGTGTCAAAGCTACCCTCGATAGCGAGATTGTGGATGTTTTTATCCTGCAGGCTGAACATCTGCGCTTGTTGGAACGGACTCATGCGGCCATGCGGACTCAACATGAACACCTGGACGTTCTGCTTGCCCCGTGTGGCGTATTCCGCTGCGCTGCCCGTATCGCCCGAAGTCGCGCCGAGGATATTGAGCTGTGCGCCGCGGCGGCGCAGTTCGGCTTCAAACAGGTTGCCCAGGAGCTGCATGGCCATGTCTTTGAAGGCGAAGGTGGGACCATTGGACAGGTTGAGCAAAGCGGTCTGTTCATCGAGTCTTCGCAGGGGAACGATTTGCGCCGAACCGAATACTTCCGGCGTGTAGGTGCTCGCGATGATGGCGCGCAACTCGTCAGCCGGGATGTCGTCGATATACAGCGATACAATTTCGAAGGCCAGTTCGGCATATGACAGGCCGCGCCAGAGCCGCAACGTTGCATCGTCGACCTTGGGGTAGGCGGTGGGCACGTACAGGCCACCGTCCGGCGCCAGTCCTTCCATTAAAACTTCGGAAAACCGCCGATCGACACTGCCGCCGCGGGTCGAGACATACCTCATAATGACGCTCCTGTTCATGACTTTGAATAAATGTTAGTTCCCTTGGCTGCGGATCATCGACGTCAGGTCGAATCAAACGTGACAACACGTCAGGATCTCTGATCATGTGTTTGACGAAACCGCAGCCACAGTCGCGCTCACATCATTTCTGGAATCTTTATGGAAGTGCCGTCTGTAAAGCGGCTCAAGCGATAAGGCGAGATATCCATTATTGGTTTGGCTCCCGTCACGATATCGGCGACTAGCTCTCCTGCCGCGGGGCCCAATGCAAAGCCATGGCCACTGAACCCTGTTGCGACATAGAAGCCGGGAAGCTCTGAAACATCGGAGATAACGGGAATGAGGTCGGGTGTCGTGTCAATAGCACCAGCCCAGGCATGCACAATCCGCATGTCTGAAAACTCTGGGATAGCGCGCTTCACATTATCCAGGGCGAGCTTCACAAATTCGAGATCGGGGTTTGGGTCGAGCACGCGGCAGCGTTCAAATGGCGAAACCTCGTCAAATTGCCAAGTCGCCGATGCCTCGGGACCTTCGAACCAGGGCTTTGAAAGGCGGTATTTGAGCTTCTTGCCAATGTCGTTTCGGTAGTTGTGGTAATACCGTAACGCGTTCTTAAGGCCAAGCGGCGCCAGGTCTATACGACCAAAGCCCGGTACAGCTAGCGTGTATGTACCGTCAAGGCGGCGGCGCAGTGCAAAACCCGGACCGCTGAAGCAGCCGTTGATCACGTTCACTCCGGCGGACGTACGCATAACGGTTCCAACAACATTGACTGCTGGAATTTCCACGCCGTGACGCTTGCAAAAGCGTGAGCTCCATGCACCACCGGCGCACACCACTTTGCTCGCCCTGATTAGGCCTCGCTCGGTCCACACGCCACTGACACGCCCTGCACTAAGTTCCAGACCGCGCGCTGCGCAGTTCTGGTACAGCAGCGCACCGCGGCGCTTTGCTCCCTCGGCAAGAGCGGGTGCCGCGCGCGACGGCTCAGCGAACCCGTCGTCGGGAGACCAGACGCCACCTGTGTACCGCGGACCGCCGTGCGGAGCACGGCGGCTCATCTCGGCCGAGCTAAGCATATGACTGACAAACCCGATCTCGCGGGCCTGCTTGCACCACGCGTCCCACTGGGCGATTTTTTTTCCGTCGTTGCTGGCATAAAGAATTCCGTCGCGGCGAAAGCCCAGGTCAATCTGGATTTCATCCCGCAATTCGCTCCAACGCCGAAGGCTGCGCATGGCGAGCGGCAATTCGAACATGTCGCGGTTCTGTTGACGCACCCAGCCCCAGTTGCGCCCCGATTGCTCGCCGCCGACAATGCCCTTGTCAACCAGCGCGACCGAAACGCCGCGTCGCACCAGTTCATAGGCGGTAGACGTCCCCACGATTCCGGCGCCGATCACGATCACGTCGGCAGTGCTTGCAAATTCCGGCGTGTCGTACACCTCTTCAACTCTAAGCATTTCAGACTTCCATCGTTCACTTGGCCCTGCCACTGGCCTGGACAAGGTCAATAACCACGCGACGCATCGACTACGCCCGTCAACGGTTCGTTGGCTAAGTGCCTTCGAAGATTGGTCACCACAAATTCGGCACCGCCCTCGGCGTCCGTAACGCTGGCGACGTGCGGCGTTAGAACCACCTTCGGGTGGGTCCAAAACGGGTGATCCACGGGCAGCGGTTCAGTATTCGCCACGTCGAGAATGGCGCAACAAAGCTTATTTGAGGCCAATGCGTCGAGAAGGTCTTTCTCGATCAAGTGACCTCCGCGGCCAACATTGATTAAACACGCGTTGTTTGGTAACGCGTTGAAGATCGTCGAATTCAGGATGCCGCGCGTCTCGTCAGTCAGCGGGAGAAGGCAAACAAGAATGTCGATGCGAGACAGGAATTGAACTAATTCATCCGGCCCGGCAAATGTTGTTACCCCGTCGATGACCTTCGGCGAGCGGCTCCAGCCGTGAAGCCTGAAGCCGAAGGGCTTGAGGCTATCCAGCAAACCTGCGCCGAGCACTCCTAGTCCCATCACCCCGACGCTTCGGTCATTCGCTGCAACGGCAGGCAATTGCTTCCAGGCTCGAGTACGCTGCAGTTCGAGGTAAGCGGGTAAGTTCCGGTGCGCTGCCAGCACAGCTAGCGTGCCGTACTCACTCATGCCGGCTGCCAATCCTGGTTCAGTCATGCGCAATAGTTTCACGCCCGACGGAAGCGCACTGAGGTCAATCTGATCCACCCCTGCGCCGACCGAAAATACCAGTTCGAGCTTCGGGAACTCCTGGCAAAGGTCAGCAGGCGGTACCCAGCAGGCGACGTATTTGACCTTCAACGGATCTCCCACGTCCGGCCAAATCCGGAAATCAAGGTTCGGGAATTCCTTTTGCAGGCGCATGCGCCACACCTCGCCGCGTCGAGCCTCGGACTTAAAGAGGAACGTCATTTGGTACTCCAGTTTCTTCAGCGATAGACGACTCACAATCGGTCCTTGAGGGCTTTATGCACGAGCCGGTCATGTCATATGCGCGATGCGTCCGGCGGGCTGAGTTCGTTACCAGCCGTAGAAGCGCGGCCAGGTTTCGACGCTGCCGTCAGGACCCACGGCCTGATAGGCCGGATGCTGCGCCCCTGTGGCACACGCGTGGTTGGGTAGGATGCGCAGACGTGTTCCGATTGGAAACCGCTGCTCGATCTCGTGATCCGGCGCGCCGGACCGCGAGACTATGCCGTGTTCCTGGTTTGCGCCGCTCATCAGATACTCGCCCAGCACCTCCCCGTTTTCGAGGCAGACGAGCCCGTAGCCAAAATCGTGCTTCTGGCGCTGGGTGCCGCGGTCGCGGCTCATTGCCATCCAGCCCGCATCGACAATCGCCCAGCCTTTCTCGGTCTGGTGGCCGATCACCGTAGTCAATACGCTCAATGCGATCTCGGACGTGTCGTTCACGCCCACGTTATGCATGACGAGGTCGAACATGACGTAGACGCCTGCGCGGACTTCCGTCACCCCTTCCAGATGCTCGGCGGCCAGAGCTGTCGGCGTCGATCCGATACTTACGACGTCACACTGCAGGCCCGCCGCCCGAAGGTGCTCGGCGGCACGCACGCAGCCCGAACGTTCCTGTTCAGCGACGCGGACCAGTTCGTCATGTATATCGTAGTCGTAGCTGGAACCCGCATGTGCGAGCACACCACCGAGCTGCATGCCGCCGTTAGCGAGAGTGTTTGCGACAGTGAGGAGCGTGTCGTCGTCAGGTGCGATTCCTGAGCGATGGCCGTCTACGTCGATCTCGATCCACACTTCGAATATTTCGTCGTTTTCCCGGCCGAAAGCGACGATGGCCTGAGCGCAGGCGACACTGTCGGCGACGATCTTCAGGTCGCAGCCCTGTCGGCGAAGCGCCAGCGCCTGCGGGAGTTTCGTCGGGGCCATCCCCACAGCGTAGACGATGTCACGGATGCCGCTTGCGAAGAACTGTTCGGCTTCCTTGAGGGTGGACACGGTGATACCGCGCGCGCCAGCGTCAATTTGCGCTCTGACCACCTGCTGGCATTTGGATGTTTTGACGTGCGGGCGGAAACTCACGCCGAGCGCATTCATGCGTTGTTGCATACGTTCGATGTTGTGGTTCATCCGCGCGACATCGATCAATGCTGCGGGTGTGTTCAACGACTCCAAATTCATCTGTGGCTCCTAACGATTCTTCGCGCGTTCGGTGTTCGGTGCCGACATCGCGCATACGGAGAAGTCACTATAGGAGTTCACTGGGAACTTGTGCTTAACGTCGGATAAATCGACTGTTAAGCCAGGTTGAATGTTAATGCGCTAAGACGCTACCGCGACTGCAGGCGGCGTGAGATTCAACAGCCGCGGGGCTCGGGAACGAGATTGCGTCCCACGCAGCGACGGCACAGTCCCATGTCTTCCGGTTTTTGAGTTAATGCACGCTTAACGGCCAGTTTATTGGATATTAAGCACGACGAAAACATTCTTTTCTATAGTTCGTTGCATGAACTTGGCAGTTGCAGTGGGTGCGCCGCGGGTTCCGAAAGTTAGGCGCCGACTCAGCAAACGCACGGCAAGACCAGTTCGCGCCGTCGGTCCCGCCGGGGTTTCGGAACAGCACCATTAGGACGCGAGGGCGAAGACATTCGTATCGACGTTTCTTCGGGAACAAGTTTGACTGAGTGGTCAAGCAAGCAGGGATTGAAGCGAGTGGACACCGTCTCGAAGACGGTTCGTAATATGCGCGCCGGTGCAGACAATGGCCCGTTCCATCCGGTTTGCCGCCTGTACGGGCTCATCAGTCAGTCTATGTTGTGGGTCTCGGCACGAGCGGTGGATTCTGCCGCCTCGAACTGAATCTGGTTTGAAGTTTGACACGGGGGTGAATGCATTTGCGAATTGCTTTCCATCGCGGTACCAAGGCATCGGGCGTCCGGTATGCTTTTGTCGCGTTTGTCTGAGGAACTTTAGTTAAGGATCTGTCATGTATCAACATACGTTGCAAACTGTTTCCGGTATGCATGGTGGTTTCTTCCAGCGCATTTTCGTTGCGGCTACCGTTGTAGTGTCAATGGCGTTTGGAGCCGGTCACGCATGCGCAGCGCCATTAAAGGTTTCCGCCGGGACCACGCCGTCCAGCGTTCCTAACGCGTTCCTGGATATGAAAACACATGAGATCGAAGGGGTCATGCCGGACGTCATTCGCGCGATCGGCAAGCGAGAGGGGTTCGACGTGTCGTTCGACGTGATCCCTTTCTCGGCATTGATCCAGTCGGTTGTCTCCGACAAGATCGACCTCATCGTTGCGGGTATGACACCGACGCCAAAGCGCGCAGAGGTAATTGACTTCTCTCAACCGGTGGCAGAGTTCGGAAAGGGGATTATTGTCAACGCCGCGGATAAGAACAACTATCGCACGATTCAGGATTTGAAGGGCACTGTCGTTGGAGCAGGCGTCGGCGAGGAAACCTCAGACGAACTCGTCCAACTCGGCATCTTCAAGGACGTCAAGTTGTACAACACTGGGGCGGATATGGCCCGCGATGTTGCCCTGGGCCGGATTACAGCAGCGTTCAATGATTATCCTGTCTGGAAGGCACAGGAAGCGGCCGGCACGCTGCAGGGCACGCGTGTTGTGGATGGATTCACGCCACTGCGAAAGGTGCCGATTGCATTCGGCGTGAAGAAGGGCAATACCGAGTTGCTTTCGAAGATCAACGATGGGCTGGCCAAAATCAAGGCGGACGGAACGCTGGACAAGATTCTAAAGAAATGGAAGTTCGTGGATTGATACATCGGCTGCGGGTCTATTTGCAGGGACGCACCGTAACGTGCGTCTTCCGCTGGGCCTTCAGCACCGGCGACACAGCCTGAGATGTGCATGAGTATGGCCGAAGGGTAAGGAGACGGCCGGTTTGCTGGAATATCTGAGCGTAGCTTGCAAGATCATCTGGTATCGATAGCTACGATGAAGATTGGCGCCGGTCATGCAGTGTAACGATTATTAGAAAGGCGAATCATGCGTTGGAGCGACATAGTCGAGTTTGTCCCGATACTGCTTCAAGGAGCCGGGATGAGCATCTTCATCACCGTTAGCTGCCTGATTCTCAGCACCGCGCTGGGTCTCGTTTGGGCGCTGCTCAAGATGTCACGGCATGCGCCGCTCAGGCGTGCGGCCACCACGTTGATCAACGTGGTTCGTGGACTGCCGATGCTCGTGCTGCTGTTCTACATCTACTTTGTATTGCCTTCGATTCATATTCAACTGAGCGCCTTGCAAGCGAGCATAGTTGGTCTGGCATTCGGCTATTCCACTTACGTCGCGGAAATTATCCGATCAGGTATCGAGTCGGTGGATCAGGGCCAGTACGAGGCTGCGCAGTCGATCGGTATGGGCCGCATCAAGACCATGACCCGGGTGATTCTTCCCCAGGCGGTCAAGGTCGCATTGCCGCCTTACAGCAACACCCTTGTGTCCATGCTCAAGGATTCTTCTCTTGCCTCCACAATTACCGTCTCTGAGATGACGCGCCAAGGGACGCTGATTGCGGCCGCGACCTTTCAGAACCTGACTGTCTACACGCTCGTGGCGATCGGCTATCTCGCTATGAGTCTTCCGATGATGAGTGTGACGAGGGCGCTGGAACGGCGCTTCGGAAAACACACGGTGAAGTGAGGTTTGCAATGATCGAAATCACGAACGTCCACAAGAGCTTCGGCGACGTGCCGGTGCTCAAGGGCATTACGTTGAAGGTGAACGAGGGCGAGGTCGTGTGTCTGATCGGGGCGTCAGGCTCCGGCAAGTCGACGCTTCTTCGATGCATCAATGCGCTTGAGTCGTACGAATCGGGCGAGATCAAACTACTGGATCAAACCGTTGAGCAGCGCGCCCGTCATATCAATCAACTCCGCACCCAGGTAGGCATGGTTTTCCAGCGCTTCAACCTGTTCCCGCATCGTACTGCGGTAGAAAACGTGATGGAGGGGCCGGTGCATGTCAAGCGCGAGCCGGTCGCGCAAGCGAGGCACGAAGCGATCGAACTGCTGCACAAGGTTGGGCTCGGACAGAAAATAGACGCGTATCCGCATCAACTGTCTGGCGGTCAGCAGCAGCGCGTCGCGATCGCGCGGTCGCTCGCAATGAAGCCAAAAGCGATCCTGTTCGACGAGCCGACTTCGGCGCTCGACCCTGAACTCGTCGGTGAGGTTCTGAGCGTAATGCGCACGCTAGCGCGTGAAGGTATGACGATGCTGGTTGTCACGCACGAAATGGGCTTCGCCCGCGAAGTAGCCGACCGCGTGTGCTTCCTTCATGCAGGCCTGATCATCGAGGAAGGCAGCGCCAAGGAGGTCCTCGGCGCACCTCGCGAAGCGCGTACCCGCGAGTTTTTGCGCCACGTTCTGACACACCGCGCCGAGGATCCGCACGCGCACAACGGCGGGACAGGAGCCGTGGCATGAATGGACGCTTCGATCGGCTCGGAGAAACCGGCCGCGAGAGAGTGAGGCCGACCATGGACGGGCAGCCGATCGAAGCGTTGGTCGGCGATACGGTGCTGACCGCGATCCTCTGCTCCCTGCGGCATGTACGCCAGTCGGAGTTCGGTGGGGAGAACCGCGCGGGCTTCTGCCTTATGGGGGCATGCCAGGACTGCTGGGTGTGGATCCACGACGGGGAACGGTTGCGCGCTTGTACGACCGTCGTCGAGTCGGGCATGAGGATCGTCACCAGTCAATCGGGGGAGCAATGCCCGAACATCGCATCGTAATTGTCGGCGCTGGCCCGGTCGGCGTGCGCTGCGCGGAAGCGCTGCTGGCCGCGGGTATCAGACCAATTGTCATCGACGAGGGGCGGGGGGACGGCGGCCAGATTTACCGACGTCAGCCCGAAGGGTTCACACGGCCCTACGCGAAACTATACGGGACGGAAGCGTCGCGCGCTGAGAGCCTGCACCAGAGCTTCGAGCGGCTGCGCGGGCGGCTCGACTACCGCTCTCAGACGCTCGCATGGAACGTCGCGCAGGGCAAGCTACACATCGTCCGTGAGGGTCATGCAAGCGTACTGCCGTACGATTCGCTGATCCTGTGCCCGGGCGCAACCGACCGGCTGATGCCGGTGAAAGGCTGGCAGTTGGCCGGCACCTATAGCTTGGGTGCAGCACAGATCGCACTGAAATCACAGGCCTGCGCGATCGGGCGCCGCGTTGTGTTCATGGGTGCGGGGCCGTTGCTCTATCTCGTCGCGAACCAGTATGTCCGCGCCGGTGCTCAGGTGCAGGCAGTACTCGATACTTCGGACGCGGGCGCGCGGTTGCGGGCACTCCCGAAGCTGCTCACGCGTTTCGACGTGCTGCGTAAGGGCGGTGCGTTCATCGCGTCGCTCAAGTGGGCGGGCGTGACGATGGCGAGCGGTATCGAACCGATCGAAATCGTCGGAAACGCGAGCGACGGCGTTCAAGGCGTGCGCTATCGCATGCCGAACGGCAAGGTCGAGAAAATCGATTGCGACGCGGTTGGGACCGGCTATCACCTGCGCTCGGAAACGCAGCTTGCAGACCTCGCGCGCTGTACGTTCTTTTTCGACGCCACGACTCGCCAATGGCTGCCGAAGATCGACGAGCTTGGCCGCAGCAGCGAGAAGGGGGTCTACATTGCGGGCGATGGCGCGCGCGTCCTCGGCGCGGATGGTGCGGAGATTGCGGGGCGACTCGCTGCATTTGCAACGCTGATTGACCTTGGGCAGGAGATCCCAGCCGCTACGCTCGAGCCACTTAGGCGCGAACAGCGCAAAATGGATCGATTCCGGCGTGGTCTCGTCGAGGCGTTCACGTGGCCGGCAGAGCAGGCAGCGCGGCTATCCGACGACACGATCGTATGCCGCTGCGAGGGCATTATGGCGGGTGAGTTACGCCGGGTCGTGCATGATGAAGGCGCTCGGGAAGCAAACCGCGCGAAGGCGTTCAGCAGGGTTGGGATGGGACGGTGCCAGGGCCGCTACTGCGGGCACGCCGGCGCAGAGATCATTGCGGCCGCGGCGTATGAACCGCTCGAACAGGTCGGCCGCTTGCGCGGGCAGGCGCCCGTCAAGCCAATGTCGATTGCGACCGTGGAGGATGCCGAATGAACGGCAATCGCGTGCAGGCCGATGTTTTGATCGTGGGGGACGGCTTCATGGGCACCGCCACCGCATTTTTTCTCAGGCAGCGCGGCCGTTCGGTGATCCTGCTCGAACGCCAGCTCGTCGGGCAACAGGCGAGCGGTGTCAACTTCGGTAACGTGCGCCGCCAGGGACGCTTTGTGACGCAGCTGCCGCTCGCAAATCGCTCACGCGAAATCTGGGGGCGTCTGTCCGAGCTTATACAGCACGATGCCGAGTTCCTGATGTCGGGCCACCTACGCGTTTGCTATAGCGAGGAACAGGCGGACCGGTTCGAAGCCTATGCGAAGGAAGCCGCCCGATACGGGCTGAAACTCGACCTCACTTGGCGCGACGCTCTGCACAAGCGCTTCCCTTTCCTGGGAGCGGAAGTAATCGCCGGTTCGTACTGGCAGTTGGATGGCCACGCGAATCCGCGGCTTGCTGCGCCGGCGTTCGGCCGCGCTGCTGCACGGCTCGGCGCACAAATCGTTGAGAACTGTGACGTCGTGATGGTCGAGAAGGAAGGCAGCGAGTTCCGTGCGACGAGCGCGGACGGGCGGACGTTTCATGCACCGGTATTGTTGATCACAGCTGGCGCCTGGGGAAATCTGCTTTCGCAGCAGTTTGAAGAAGGCGTGCCGATCGCCGTATGTGGACCGCAGATGTGCGTCACCGAGCCCGCGCCGTACTCGCTGGAGCCCGTCCTCGGCACAACGTCGCTGAAAGGCGAGGAAATCATATACTTCCGACAGGTCACACGCGGCAATATCGTGATCGGCGGTTGCGCGCGTGAGCCGGCTTTTCTTGACGAACGCCGCACGAAGGTACCACCGCAAAACACGTTGCTGCAATTCCGCCAGGCGCAGCGCGTGGCGCCAATGCTTCGCAAGCTAAACATCATTCGCGTATGGAGCGGTGTCGAAGGCTATACGCCCGACGACCTGCCCATAATGGGAGCGAGTGGCACGACAGGCGGCCTCTACTATGCGTTCGGCTTCTGCGGCCACGGGTTCGCGCTCGGTCCTGGCGTAGGCGACACAATGGCCGAGCTTATCGATACGGGAACCACCAGCACACCGAATCAGCCATTCGACATTCGCCGGTTTGCGAGCGGAGCAGCCCCTACGCGGGACACAGAGATAGGACGGTCGGCCACGACATAGCCGTTCGAGGAGCCTTTCGCACAGTGGACTCAAAAAGTTTGAGAGGATCGTTTCATTCGCGCATATGGAATAAAAAATGCCCCGCCCCAACGGCTGAATCGAGTGCGAGTTAAAAGCAGCACTTTCGTCTGTTCGGGCCGCGATAAACAGTTATACAAGCTGGCGAGTAGCGACCAGGGTCTGGCAGCTGCGCTCACAAGCGTGCGCCAACAGAACGTTAGAAGTGAAAACCGAATCATGCCACATTCGATTTCTGCCACCGAAGGTCCAGGTGCGAACCGACACGACCAGCATCTGGCAAAAGTCTGGACGACTGGAACACAACATGTCCAAATTGCAGCAAGCATTAGCGGAGCATCGCAAGTCCCGATCGTTTGTCGATCTGCGGAAATTCGCCTCGGATAAAAGCCAAGGGATTGCGACGATCGGCTCGGCCGACGAGAGTCGCTTCCTTTCTAGCCGCCGCGTTTTAGATTGGCCGCCGGGGCCCGTGAGCGTGGGCGTGATAGCGCTCGACGCGGGATGCGGTGTAGTGCTGCCCTATCCGGTAGATGAGTTCATCATCGTTGCGGAAGGCGAGATCACGTTGACGCAAGCAGAGCGTCCGCTGACGCTGGGGCCAGGCGACAGCGCGTTGCTGCGTCATGGGGCGGAGTTTTCCTGGTCGACGCGAGGGCCGGTATCGATCATATTCATGCGTTATCACGGCAGTCAGTATGCTGAAGCGAAGATTGTCCTGATCCAGCATGCGCCGCAATTGGAGCCGTCGGGCACGCCGCCCGCGGACTTGCTACTCACGCCCGCTCCTGTCTGCCGCAACTTCACGGACTACAGCGCTGGAGATGGGGCATTTGTCTGCGGCACCTGGGATTCAACACCGTATCAGCGTAGTGCAATGTTTTATCGCCATTGCGAGCTGATGCATCTCCTGGAAGGCAGCGTCACATTCGTGGACGAGTCCGGCAGAAGGGTAACCTTCGGACGCGGTGACATTTTCGTCGTTGAGCAAGGCGCGCAGTGCAGCTGGGAAAGTCGTGAGCACGTCGCGAAGGTATACGCGATTTATCGTCCGTCATAACGCCGCCAACTGTCCGCGAATCACGCCCGTATGTAGCTTCGCCCGCAGGGCGTCTCACATCTGCGCTCTTTTTGGCGCGCCAGTCGTGGGTGCACTTGAGCGGATGCAAGTTCAACCACAAGAGCCACAGGCCATCCAATGCTATCGTCCATTCGCGCACGCGTTGTTCTTGCATGTGTAGCGCTAGTAGTTTTTTCCGTCGTCTCCAGCACCGCGACCGACTATTCGGTTGCGAAGGCGAGCATGGAGGCTGCAACTAACCACGACCTGACGTCGTCCGCCAATGACCATTCCGTCGCAATCGCGGAGTGGATCGCTGGAAAAACTCGAATGGTTTCATCGCTGGAGGATGTTGTGCTGTCGGCTGACCCGGGGCCCATCCTTAAACAGATTGCCGTCGCGGGTGGATTTTTTGACGTCGGAGTCGGCTACCCGGACAGAACGGCAAAGTTCACCGACTGGCCGAACATTCCCTCCAGCTACGATCCGACTAGTCGCCCTTGGTACAAAAGCGCCGTGCAAGCGGGCAAGCCGGTTGCTCTCCCCTACGTCAGCACGAGCGGGGCGTTGTTGGTGGCGTTGGCAATTCCCGTGATACGTGACGGCGTGTTGAAGGCTGTGCTGGTGGGCGATGTCGCATTGGACAGCGTGGTTCAGAACGTAGAAGCGATCCATCCGACTCCGGCAAGTTTTGGCATGCTGATTGACCACAGCGGCCGCGTTATTGCGCATCCGGATCCAAAGCTGCGGTTCAAACCGGTTACTGACATTGCGGCCGATTTCGCTGGGGTCACCACCACATCGGCTGGGATGGGGAACACACCGATGAAACTAGCGGTCGACGGAAAAACGAAGTTGGTAAGGGCACAGGACGTGCCGGGTACCGATTGGAAAATTGTGGTCGCCCTCGACGAGTCTGAGGCGACTGCTGGTATGCGCTCACTATTGGGTGCGTCACTGGTCTCACTCGTTGTTATCGTCGGTATTGCATCCATTATCGGAGCCGCCATTACCACGACTGCGTTCCGCCGGCTCGGACACGTCTGTCAAGCCATGACAGCTATCGGCTCAGGCACGGGCGACCTGACACAACGCCTGCCGGACGGGGGCAGGGACGAAGTGGCCAGCATCGCGCGTTCGTTCAATCAGTTCGTCGCCAAACTTCAAAGCGTGATGCTCGATATCCGTGGTGCAAGCGAATTGGTGCGTGCCGCCGCGAATGAAATTGCCGCGGCGAGTCAAGACCTCTCATCCCGCACTGAGTCTGCGGCGGCGAGCCTGCAGCAGACGGCCGCATCGATGGGCCAGATTTCGGGGACAGTCGAGCAGTCAGCCGCGGCGGCCCGCGAGGCCGACGAGCGATCGGGCATCGCGACGCAAATCGCTTCGCGCGGTGGTGAGGTCGTCTCGGATGCGGTCGGCACAATGGCAGAGATCGAGGAAGCGTCGGGCAGGATCGGCGCAATCATTAGCGTGATCGACGGCATAGCGTTCCAGACTAACATTCTCGCGCTCAATGCTGCTGTCGAAGCCGCGCGTGCGGGGGAGCAGGGTCGCGGCTTCGCCGTCGTCGCACATGAGGTCCGTAGCCTAGCGCAGCGCTGCGCGCAGGCTGCGCGCGAAGTGAAGCAACTTGTGGAGGCGACGGTCTCACGCGTTGCTGCGGGATCATTCCAGGTGCGTCAAGCGGGCGAGACGATGAGCGAGATTGTCGCCAATGCTGCAGATGTGCAATCGGTCATCTCGGGCATTGCTCGTGCAGCGCTCGAGCAGACACACGGAATTCAGGAGGTCAATCTTGCGATCATGCAACTCGATGGAATGGTGCAGCAGAACGCGGCGCTCGTTGAGCAGTCAGCAGCGGCGGCGACGTCCTTGCAAGCACAGGCAAGCTCGTTGGCATTTACCATTGGGCGCTTCAAGGTTGAGTAATAGCACCGCGCCCGACGGCCAATTACAGAATTTTCACGCATTCTGTCACGCTTGCAATACATTGCGGAACCGGTATGGCACGGGTCTGAAATCTTGCGACCTTGTCGATAGCGACGGACGCGAAACCACTGCGCAGGTTTCGCAACGTTGGCGTGGAAACGCATGACGGCGGCGTCATTTCCATCGACGTAGAACGGGTTGCTATCGGGCCGCCCAGGGCGGGCGAAGCCGCAACAGGTCAATCGTTTGTAGGCGAGAAGCTTGTATTGGACAGGTGCGGTTTGGACGACAATTGGGAGTGCGTGTAGAGAGCCGGAGGCCGTCTGGGCAGGTGATTTAAAGAGCGCAGCGCGACAAGAACTGGTCCGCGCCATCATCGGCAAGCTGCTCACAATGGAGGTCGGTCGAATGAGCGAACACATCAACCGAGGATCACCAGCGTTATCTGAACCTGATGCATTGTTCGTTCACCTCGAAGCCGTTCGAGAAAGTGAACGAAAGCGCATCGCAATGGAAATGCACGACGAGCTGGGCCAACTGCTCACCGCTCTGAGAATTGAAGTATCGCTTTTGAGGCAAAAACTGTCGCCTGATTCGATTGCAGTGCAAAAGGCAGATGAGATGAGACGGCTCGTCGAGACGATCATAGGCGTTGTGCGCAGTGTAGTAAATCAGATACGGCCCGCCGCGTTGGACTTTGGGATCGTGCCTGCACTTGAGTGGCTGGCGGACGACTTCCGCCTTCGCACAGAGATTTCATGTCGTCTTAGTGCGGTTGGTCCCGAACCGTGTCTATCTGAAATGCATACAGCAGGTATTTTTCGTATCGTACAGGAATCCTTGACTAATATCTCGCGCCACGCGTGTGCGTCGCACGTAGAAATCAGGCTGACCACATCAGGTTCTAAAATAGAACTGGTTGTGCGGGACAACGGGAAAGGGTTCGATATGTTGGTGCGTCGCCTCGGCTCGTACGGTTTGTTAGGAATGGCCGAGCGGGCGAGAATGATGGACGCGCACCTCAAAATCGAGAGCCAGCCGGGAAATGGTTCTGTGGTCCGGTTGCGCGTTCAGGAGGATGGTCGCACTGCAGATGGTTAGAGCAATCCGACGGTGCGACTACGACCATGGCGGTCCTGTATCTAGGCTCACAGGTCCCATGACTGCGCCGTCAGGCCTTGACCCTCGGTAGCCACGGGGCCGTTTCCTGGCGTATCAAAGCAAGGCTCAGAGCCCGCTGTTTCTAGAGTATTCGTATATATCACGACTCGCTGGACGCCTCGTGTCTGGCTGCGCGTCCGCTTCGTCCTGTACCGCCCGAAAGTATCCCGGTGGCGTGCTTCGTCTTCCGCAAGCAAGTAGATACTATGAGGGCAGCAAAGGTAGAGCAGGAGGAGTAAAACAGTTCGTCATCCGGTTTCTTCGTAGGAGCACGCAAATGAACGCACCGGACGTGGCCCGTAGTGGGCAGGCTTCAAAGGTGGTCGGCTCGCTGCTGTCGCCTTCGAGTCAGGCGATAGCAGCTGAAGGCTTGCGCTGGGAGATGGAGTTCGCGCCCCGAGCCAGTGTACGGTGAGCGCAGGCTGCGGATTTCGGGGAAGGAAAACGCTTGTTTCGGTAAAATCGAACAAGCTGGAGGGCAGGGCTGCGAGGTGCATGGATTGTAGCGTGGGTGTCCGGATCAGGCTACGCCGTCATCGGGCTTATTCTTTCTGCGCATCGAGTCGCCCTTAGCGGAAGCTCGTGAGCCTGATGCACAAGGCGATCGAGAATGGCGTCAGCGCGCCTCGGATCTTGTAGCCATGCATGCCGGTGTTCGAGCGGCAGCTGTAATGCGCTGAACAACTTTATGCGGAGTTCGTCCGTATGAACCCCTCTGCCTTATGGAAAGCACATCGAAGAGGGGTTGACTACTGATTCCTCATCGAACTCTCACTGTGTCATATATTTAGGTACGCTCTTTATTGCCGTACAAGAAGAGAGTGATCGTTGCATGAGCCTTAGGCCAAGCAGGCTGCGCAGCGTAGTTATGGAATCAGGAACGTGACGTCGAGCGCGCTGGACTGCCCCGAGGGATGTAATCCGGGGGAAGGGAAGGCAGCGCGCGTGCAACGAAGTTTTTTATCGCATCCATCTGATTGCATTCCGAGTCGCCGAGCCATCAGAAACCCATACGCAGCGATACTCAGTGTGGCGTGGTGGTGAAAGCCTCGCCAGCCATGCCCTTCGTAATGACCCAGTCCGAACTCCTGCTTCAGATCCTGGTAGTCGCGCACGATGCGTCAGCGCATCGTGGTCGCGAACACAAGCTGTTCAAGAGTCGCCTCCTCGGGGGCAGTCGTGAGAAAGTATTTGAGCGGCGTCGTATCGCCATCTGCCCATCCAATGAGCAGCCATTTTTCGTCACGAACGGTACTTCGCTTATCGTTGCGCCGTGCGGGACAAACCCGCACGGCGGCAAAACGGGAGCAAAGGACATCAAACAGTATCAGCGTGGCTCCCTCTTCAACATCCTCGCCGCTGCCGACATCAGCGGTAACTCCACGATCTCGTTCGCCTCGAGTGTTCCATCACGAAGGCAGGATCTATTCCCGCGTGCTTTCTCCCCGCGGCAGGCTCCGCGGTTACAGCGACGAACGTGCCGGAACTGCCGTTAGCGAGACCTACGATCACCGGCCTCCCGGAGATAAGCATGTGCCTGAATTTAGATGCGCACCTTTCGTGCTACCTACAAGTAATTTAAAATGTCGCGGTGAAGGCGCACCGCCTGCTGACTTTTGCCAACGCGCGTTCGCGGTCAGCGATTCACACTTACGTGATTGCCGACCACGTGCGCAGGTTTGGCGCTTGCCTCAACTTTCGAACGTCGCCCCGATTCGCGCGGCCTTGGCAGCAGAGATCGCGAGTGTCGCGATTGCGGTGTCCTGCACACCGGTTCCTGTGAGGTCGACGATGGTTATCTGCGAGTCTTGTTGTCGCCCGGGTTTTGCGCCGGCAATTATCTCGCCGATCTCTGGAAACTCGCTGGAGGGCGAGAAATGCCCCGCTTTGATCGCATGGTGCAATTCTCCGAGGCGACGCGTTTGTGCCAGGCTATCCGCAACGTAGACATCGGCACACGCGACAGCCAGCGCCTCCAGTTCGTTCTTGTGTTCCGCGTCCGATCCCATCGCCGTTATGTGCTGCCCTGATTCGAGCCACTCGGCAAGGAAGATCGGTTGGCTTGCAGGAGTGGTCGTAATGATCACATCGGCACCTCGGACCGCCGCTTGAGCGTGTGGATACGCTCTTACGGGAATCCCCAGCTCATCGGACAGCTCGGCCGCGACGACTTGTGCCCGCCTGATGTCACGCGCCCAGATCCTCGCTTCCGTTATTGGCCTTACGAGCATCAAAGCCTTCATCTGCAGCTTCGACTGCATGCCTGATCCCAGAACCGCGGCAACGGACGCGTCCTCGCGAGCAAGATGCTTAGCCGCGACGGCGCCCGCCGCAGCTGTACGGATATCGGTGAGGTAGCCATTGTCGAGAAGCAGTGCTTCGACCAAGCCTGTTTTACTTGAAAGGAGCACCATCATCCCATTGGTGCTGCGTAGTCCGATCTTTGGATTATCGAAGAAGCCGGGACTAATCTTTATGGCGAAACTGTCCAGACCGGGCACATACGCGGTCTTGACGTCGACTTCTCCCCGGCTTTCGACAACATCCAGTCGAAGGATGGGCGGCATAACGACCGCCTTCGTGGCAAGCGCAAGAAAAGCATCTTCGACACATTGGATCACACATAGATCCAGACCAACGACTTGTCTCAGATCTTGCTCGGTCAATACCCTCATAGCGGTCATGGATTCCCTTCTCCCTGCAGACTGTTCCAGCCATTCAGCACGTTTTTATGCAAACCCAAATCGATGTTTCGTCCTGAGAGGATGATTGTAATCGGGCCCTTCGAGGTCACTTTACGTGCCAGAAGCGCGGCTATACCGACAGCGCCGGCGCCTTCTACAATTTCACGCTCGTACGCGTAGGCGTGACGAATGCCCGCGGCGATTTCCTGCTCGGTCACCAGTATTACGTCGTCCAGAAGGGCTTCGCACATCCGGAAAGTGATTTTGTTATCAAGTCCGATGCCGCCCCCGAGCGAATCGGCGAGGCTGCTGAATTCTTCGACCTGTACAGGGCGCGCGCGATCCAGACTGACTTTCATTGCCGCGCCCCGGTCCATGCTGACACCTATCACTCGCGTCGCTGGCTGCAGCCCCTTGACCGCTGCCGCCACCCCTGCAGCCAATCCACCACCCGACAAAGGTACAAGAACGGTCGCGACATCTGGCATTGACTCTACAATTTCAATGCCAATCGTGCCTTGGCCGGCGACGATGTCCGGGTGATCAAATGGCGGTAGCATGACAAGCCCATTTTCGTCCACTAACCGCTCGGCCTCTCGCTGCGCGTCGTCCTGGGAGCTACCGACGATGCGGACATCCGCGCCGAGACTGCGAATTTCTAGCACCTTATTTTCTGGAACCAGTTGGGACACACAGACGATTGCACGGGCACCCAGCCTTCGGGCTGCGAAAGCAAGTGCGCGGCCATGATTCCCTGTTGAGGCGGTGACTATTCCACGCCTTCGTTCGTCGACCGACAGCACCATCATTGCGTTAGTGGCGCCGCGCAGCTTGAAGCTACCCGTCTTCTGATGATGCTCGAGCTTTAATCCAACGGAAACACCGCAAAACTCTGAAAGTCGGATTGAGGAACGCAGAACGGTCGTCTCAATGTGTCCGACGAGGCGGTTGCGAGCCTTTTGTATGTCTTTGAGATCGATCATATTCACCGTGGATTCTTTTGCTGCATCTTGCAATAGTCCCCTGCGTGTATCGGGCGGATGGGCTAGTTTTGGTGCTCGTGCGGCCAGCGCTTCTCTCTTCGTGTTGGGCCAAAACGGTGCGAACCACGTCTCAGTTCGCGACAGAAGATGATTGTATCTTTGCGCTGGTACTGATTTACGCAACGTTTCCGCGCGAACCGCGTATTTCCGGCGTATAACTGAACTTTCTCGATGTTTTTCTATACTAGGGGCCGGGGAAGACAAAATGCCAACAGAGCATGTATAGGCGATTGGACGAGAAGCGTCGGTGGTCGGCGCATACACGTCGAATCCTTCAACGACCGACGTTCAACTCAATATGAGGCAACTACCGATTTGATATCCACGGTGCCGCCGTGAGCACTGACGCGCTCAGCGTGCCGAAGAGCGTACGTTGCTTTTCGTCGAACGCCAAAGGGGGCTGTGATGGTGATGGTTCAGTGCAGGCACCATGATTGTCTCGATGCCCGTATTCGACGATACACCCATTCAGCTCGAACCTCCCCTCCCAATGGAAGACTGAGCGCCCCTTGTGGGTCGCTATGTACGATCGCGGCTATACGCGCCTGAACAGGCCGGAGGCGGCCAGTCCGCAATCGGTGACCAAAAAATGGTTGTGCCAAAAACCATTCGGCAGGCGCTGACGACCATTGGCATTGAATGATCGTCGGGTTGGTTTGCGATGACCGGCACAAGTGTGGCGCACGCCGGAACCTGACGATGTGGGCGGCCCCCTCCGCAAAGACAGCTGAAGTGCGGGTGTCGATGGACAACAGGGAATGTGAAGGTGTGTGGTAGTGTGGTGCGCCAGCGGATCGGTAGCACCAGTTTGAATCGCGGTGGACGCCACCGAATTGAAGGCGCTGTGCTGGCATCCTGCCGCGAGCGCCACCGGATCCGCCGCATGTGCACTGACCGGCATCCGCACAGTTCTCCGCCATGTTGGCCGTTCCCCCGGCACCGTGTGGCCCTTGCCGCACACGGCGCAGTCGGGCGATCACTGAGATGTCTGAGCGCGGCCCGGTCCCTCGGCGGGGCCGAAAATGTCGAGCGCGATATCGCCAAATACTGTATCGCGTAGCCAGCGAGATGCTGCAACTTGTTAGCGCCGATGTGAAAATGACCCGTCTGCAGCGAGATCCATCTCGACGCTGATTTTTTTGGACTTGCGCAAACAACTCTCGTCCGCAACAGGGACGATTCTAGAATATTGGATGCGGCTTCAATCGCGAGCCATCGGTTATTCGGCTGTATCGGAACGGACTCAGATCTATCGGAGCGGCAGAGCCGAGTACCAACGCCGCAACAGCTCGACCTGCCCCCGGACCAACACCAAAGCCGTGACCACTAAATCCAGAGGCGACGACAAGGCCGGGCACGGAGTCAACGTTAGAAATTACAGGAATTGCATCTGGCATCGAATCAATTACGCCGCCCCATGCATCTTCGAGAGTCGAATCCGCCATCACCGGGAAGGCGTTCTTAACTTCGTTGAGTGCGCTGCTGAGCAAAACAAGATCCGGTTCCGGATTTAGGATGCGCTGGGATTCAAATGGGGATACGCCTTTGGACATGTATGCGCGTTCGAGTTTCCATTGCATCCAGAACTCCGATGTGAGGCGCAACTTCACTCCCTTCCTCCGCAGGAGATACATTGGAAAGAACCGTACAGCGTTGCGAAGCATCGAAGGCGTAATGTCAACCGTGCCTTGGCCACTCTTTGCCACCGTAAGCCCAGAATCCGCTCTGCTACATAGCGAGACGCCCGGAGTCGAAACGCAGTTATCGACGAATATATCTATTGCGTGCGTCTTTGCGACAGATGCGTTCACATAGGCCTGGGGAAATGGAACACCTAGCTTTTGTAGAAATAGAGCGGTCCATGCTCCAGCTGCTACGACCACGGATGAACAAGCAACGAACCCTTTTTCCGTATGAACGCCGCTAACGCGCCCGCCGGCTTTCTCGAGCTCTCTTACCGCGCACGATTCCACCACGGTCGCGCCCAGTTCGCGCGCGGCCTGAGCCATGTACGGTGCAACCCGAGACGGCTCCGCGCGGCCATCGGAGTCCGTGGTGAGGCCTGCTATCCATTTGACTGACGACGCGCCGGGTGAAACACGTTGCGCCTCTTCGGCGCTGAGAATCCTGCTAACGATGCCCCTATGGCGGGCTTCGTTTGTCCATTCAATCCATGTCGCAGCCTCGGTCTCGCTGTCCGTCAAAAACGTTACTCCACATTGCCTGAATCCAATATCTCTTTTTAGCTGGTCGGAGAGATCCGGCCATATTTCGAGGCTGAAATGCGCCAGTTCCAGTTCGCGAGGATCACGACCTTGCTGTCGACACCAACCCCAATTTCGGCTGGATTGTTCTGCGCCGACAATGCCCTTTTCCAGCAAGACAACCCGGACACCACGTGACGCGAGTTCCCACGCAGCGCTGGCGCCCACGATGCCTGCTCCGATGATCACTACGTCGGCTTCATCCGGGAGTGGGTCATTCGCGTGAATTCTTTCGAGCGGCTGCCTTATTGCTAGTGATGGTTTGGGCGTCATAGAGCCTAGGTTTCCGATTTCAGAAAAATGCCAGTCGATTTGAAGCTCGAACAGCTCGGGGAGTTTCGCAACTATCCGCATCGCGATGAAGCAGTGTCCGTGCAAACCGCGGTCGCAAAAAAATGATTAGCTTGCGTGGATTCCTAGAACCGGCGACCACGCAGTGGATGTCATCTGGCGGGCAGTTGCGGTGATCAATACGCGCGAGCGCGGTCGATAATTCATTGCATAGGCTACTTCCTAGTATGTCGATATGTTATCGATGACGGTCTCTAGAGCGGTGACCGGATGGTGATGCCGACAATGTGAGGCGTTATTCGAAGGCGTGGGAGCGGCGCCCCGTGTGGCTTCTCGCGGCGCAATCGACATCGAAAAATCGCAGACGATCCAAATGGTGATCCAGAGCACTCCAAAGCAAAGAACGCCAACACGTCGCTTAGAGCCGGGGATAGGCGTAGCGCATGCCACACTCGTGCCTTCTGCTGCTCGGCATAGTCGAACAGATTGCGACTGACGAGCAGAGTAGCTTCGGTCACGTACTCAACCAGACCTTGAACGATGTCAAGCTCGAACATCCGAACGAGGCGATCGGCGGGATTCGCTTCCGATCGGACCGGTCCGCGTCGGCGCCAATGGAGCACACCACTTCGAGGTGTTGCGACGTAGCCGAGATCGTCGGGATGCCCAGTGACGAGGTACCGGATGCTGGCACGCCGCTCCATTTGGCCACAGCCGGAACGGAACTCCGGGAGGCGTTCGGTGAAGAGTTTGGCCCATTGATAACCGCGAGCAGGATCTGCATTGCAGACAACAGCCATCGTGGCCTCGTCTTTGCGTGACAAAGGTTCTGTCGCGCGCAGCGCACATAGCTATCCTTCGCCGGCGATGGAACTCTTCGCTTTTGATCTCGCATCATCGAGAGATGGAATGTCGAAGGACGGTCGTTATCGTGGCGCCAGAAGCGTTGAGCGGTAGCGCTCAGTCTTTGGTTACCCAGATCTTTCGGGTAGGGTCTATGACTCGCCACGTCCCTTCAAAGCCGGGCTTCATGACGAACGTGTCACCCGCCTTAACCAAAACAGGTGGCTGCCCATCTTCGGTGATTTCAGATACGCCGGAGAGGATGACGCAGAGTTCCCACGTCGTCCCTTTGATAGCGCGATAGGCACCCGGAGTCACTTCCCAAACCCCAGTGCGCACATCGCCCGTTGCAGTCTGATCAATGTCCCATGTCGTGAATACTTGCGAGCCCTCGATGACACGCTCAGCTAGGGGCGCTCCGACACGTGGAGTACCGAGATTACCGAAATTGAAGTGAACAAGTGATGACATGAAAGCTTCCGTAGTAGGTTGAAGATGGCGGGTAACAACCTCAGCAGTTTACGGGGGTCAAATTTCGAGTCGACTGCGAAAAATAGTCATTTAGCGTCCAAATACTGCATTGTGAAGGTTACTCTTGCACCAATGCTGCTTGCGATTAGATTTATCGCGTAGTTCCTGCCAAGTGCCTCTGTTGGCCGAGGTGGGCGACGGAACTACAAATGCCGCAAAACATCGCATCGCGCCCGAAGGGAGCAGCAACTCGTGATAGCCACGCGAGACATTGATCGCGACACGTCGGCGCGCGTCAAGGTAGTCGTCGCCTCACTCATGCAGCCAAAGGCTGTTTATTCGCGCCAGTCGACGCCATCTCGACGACGGAGTCACGTTCGGGGTTAAGCGTCACGGCATCAACCGGTGTCCAGTCGCTCGTGTGACGCGACCAGCGAGCCGGATTGCATGCGCGCGCCTTCGCGTACAGTGCGTGACGTGCCGCGAGAAGCGCACGATCGTCGGCGGCATGACGCTGCGCAGGCGTCATGTAGCGGATGCCGCTATGACGATGCTCGAAGTTGTACCACTGGACGAAACCGGTAGCCCACGTGCGAGCAGCGTTCAGGTCCTCGAAGCCTGTGGCCGGAAACTCCGGCCGGTACTTCGCGGTTCGGAAGAGCGCCTCGGCGTAGGCGCTGTCGTCGCTGACACGGGGGCGGGAGTACGACGGCTTGACACCCAGCCAGGGGAGCATTGCCAGCACGGTGGTGGCCTTGAGCGTCGCACCGTTATCGCCGTGCAGCACCGGCCGGGTCTCAAGAGCGGCAATGCCTTCAGAGAGCGCCGTACGACGCACGAGATGAGCGGCGTGTTCGGCAGCGTCGCTGTCGTGCACCTCCCAGCCGACAATCTTGCGGCTGTAAATGTCCAGGATAAGGTACAGATGAAACCATCGACCTGTTACCGTTGCCGGCAGAAACGTCATGTCCCAGCACCACACCTGGCGCGGCGCTGTTGCGACGTGCGTGGTCGGCGGCCGGGCGCTCGAAGGAGTTCTGGCGCGGCCACGGCGCGTCATCTGCCCATGCTCGCGCAGCACGCGTGCAAAGGTCGATTCGCTGGCGATGTACACGCCTTCGTCGGCCAGCATCGGCACGATCCGCGCCGGTGGCATGTCAGCAAAGCGCGCCTCGGGCTACGCGCAGTACGTTTGCCGGCTCCTCTGGGCTCAGGGCATGCGCAGACAGCGGGCGTATCGCGCCGGGCCTGGCGTCGCTCTTGACGAGCGCCTGGCGGGCCCTCCAACGCTGCAAGGTGCGCACATCAATTCCCGCGACCTCGCAGGCCAGGCGCAACCGTGCGCCAGCCAGTCTCGCCGAATCGATTTCGCGGGCCAGTTGCTGGCGATCCTCGAGGCCGATCATTCGTCCTCGCCCTTGTTGAAGATCGCCTAGACTTTTTTTGAAAGTTCCAGCAACGCTGGCTGCCTCGGCCAGCGCCTTCTCCTTGCGCCGTAATTCGCGTTCTAGTTCCTTGATGCGGCGCTGATCCTGCTTCGTTTGCTGAGGACTCGCACGGGCCTCTTCGGGCTCGGCCAGCGCCTGCGTGGCCGCTTGCCGCCACTGGGCTAGCTCCTGCGGATATACGCCATGCCCACGGCACCACGCATTGCGCGCAGTTTCGTCCATCGCTGCCGTGTTCAACACCGCCTCGAAGCGGGCGGACGCTGTCCATGCCCGCTCGCGAGCGGGCATGGACAGCGCATCACTGCGCCAGCGCTCCAGCGTCTGTGCGCCCACACCGATCTCTCGCGCAACCTCGTCCACTGATGCGCTTTCCGGCGGCAGCAACCGCGCCACCGCTCTGTCCTTGAATGTCTGTCCGTAACGCGCCAACTCGTTCTCTCTTTATCGCCCCCAGATTCCAATTCTATCGAGGCGACAACCATTGTGACGCGGGAGGACGTAAGCAGGACATACCGTCTTTCGAAAGACTTCCTCCTGATCTAGTTGGCAGGGAGCATACCGGCCTTCCCCTTCTGCGTCAGTGGGAATCTGTGAAAAACGGCTCAAGTATGGCTAGATTCGCAGTAACACTGCTCCAAAGTGGCAATCGTTGTTTGTTTTCGTACATTTTGCATAGATAGAATTTTTTCAATGAAAACGAAAGCGAGGTGAACCATGGTCGAAAACTTGGCGCGCGCAGCGCTTGATTCCCCTGAGGTGCACCGATTATTTGCGAACGCAGCACTAGGAATTGAGTTGCTGCCGGCAGAGCCCGATCCGCCGTTGAACATGATTGCAGGCGAGCCCGAACTCGTTCGTGACCCTGCCACGAACAAGTGTCTTGCACGCGTGAAGGTTCGTGGGCAAGAGGTGATGCGCGCTGCCATCGATGAAGCTGATCGGGCGTTCAAAACATGGCGTGACACGTTGGCCGAGGAGCGTCGAACTGTACTCCGTGCGTGGGGGGCAGCCATCCGGCGTGAGAGCTTTTCATTGGCACGGATCGTAAGCGCAGAGCAGGGCAAGCCGTTGAGCGAAGCAGAAGCTGAAATTCAGTACGGTGTGTCGTTTATCGATTGGTTTGCCGACGAAGCCATTCGGATATGCGGCCAATCGCCGACGCCTCATAAGCCGATGAGTGTCGGCTGGGTTTCGAAGCAGCCGGTCGGCATTACTGTCGCCATTACGCCCTGGAACTTTCCAATGGCGATGATCGCCCGCAAGGCCGCGGCGGCATTGGCGGCTGGATGCCCGGTGATCGTCAAGCCGGCACCCGAGACGCCGTTATCTGCGTACGCGCTATACGCATTAGCAAAAGCAGCGGGCATTCCCGATGGCGTCTTTCAGGTTCTTCATGGCGATGGGGAAAAATTCGCTAGGATCATCGCAGCCGACAGTCGGGTCCGTGCAGTGAGCTTTACCGGGTCGACCGCGATAGGAAAAATACTTTATGCGCAGTCGAGTGCAACGGTCAAGAAGCTTTCGATGGAGTTAGGCGGACACGCCCCGCTTATCGTATTTGATGATGTCGATCTTGACGCTGCTATCGATGGTTGTATGTCGGCGAAGTTCGCTACTTCGGGGCAGGATTGCTTGGCGGCGAATCGCATCTATATACAACGCACTGTCTACGACGCATTCTGTGATCGCTTCGCCAAGCGGGTCAGCGCGCTAAAGGTTGGGCACGGACTGTCTCCTGAAACCAATATCGGACCGATGACCAAGCAGGCTGTCGCGGACAAGTGCCGGTCACACATTGACGACGCGGTTCAGCGAGGTGCCCGTGTTCTAGCCGGGGGCAGTGCGGAAATCCGGGGCAAGTTCGTGACCCCTACCGTTTTGTGCGACGTTTCCGACGACATGCTGATCGCGACGCAAGAGACGTTTGGCCCGGTTGCCGCCATTCTGCCGTTTGACGAAGAAGAAGAGGTCATGCGTCGCGCCAATGCATCAGATATGGGTTTGGCGGCATACGTTTTTACTGCCGACCTGAACCGTGCAATTCGTTGTTCTTCGGCTCTGGAGTACGGGATGGTCGCGGTAAACACGCCCTCATTCACCGGACCGCCAGTCCCGTTTGGTGGCTGGAAGGAGTCTGGGCTCGGTCGTGAAGGCTCGACCTACGGGATAGACGAATTTCTCGAGTTGAAGTACGTCTGCGTCGGGGCCTTGCACTCGGCATGAGGGGATCTCACCCCTACGAAGCCACTCGATAGAGTTCTCATAGATTTGTGACTAAAGGAATATCATGGAAAACATCGATCAGATCGCTGAAATGGATCGACGCTCAGTGCTGCATCCGTTTACCTACCTCAAGGACTACGCCAAGGGCGCAAGCGATCCGGTTATCGTAGAGACGGGCAAGGGTGTGCGGATCAAGGACGCAACAGGCCGCGAGTACGTCGACGGCTTTGCGGGGCTCTACTGCGTGAATGTCGGGTATGGACGGACTGAAGTAGCCGAGGCCATTGCGCGCCAGGCATATAAGCTCGCCTACTACCATAGCTACGCTTCGCACACCACCGACCAGCTCGCGAAGCTTTCGGACCGTCTGGTGAAGATGGCTCCGGGAAAAATGTCGAAGGTGTTCTACGGCCTGTCCGGATCGGACGCCAACGAGACCCAGGCAAAGCTGGTCTGGTATTACAACAATCTCCGCGGTCTGCCACAAAAGAAAAAGATTATCTCCCGCGAACGTGGCTATCACGGTTGCTCCGTTGTTTCGGGATCGATGACCGGGCTAAGCTTCTACCATGACTACATGGATTTGCCGATGTCACGGATCCTGCACACAGGCGTTCCGCATTATTACTGGGGCGCAGAACAGGGAGAAAGCGAGTCGGCCTTTGTGGCGCGTCGGGCCGTTGAACTCGAAGCAATGATTGTACGTGAGGGACCGGAAACGGTAGGCGCCTTCATCGGCGAGCCCGTTCTTGGTACGGGAGGCATTATCCCGGCACCCCAAGGTTATTGGCCTGCCATCCAGGTCGTCCTTAACAAATACGACGTTCTGCTGATTGTTGATGAAGTCATCACCGGTTTCGGACGCACCGGAAAGATGTTTGGCTCGACGCTCTATGGTATTGAACCGGATCTCGTCACGGTAGCGAAGGGACTGACCGCAGCCTATGCTCCGCTGTCGGCGAGCCTCGTCAGCGAGAAGGTGTATGCGGTTATGGAAGATGCCACGCCGAGCGTTGGTAGCTTCTCGCACGGCTATACCTATTCGGGGCATCCGATCGGCGTTGCTGCTGCCAATGCGGTTCTCGACATTGTCGAAGCCGAAGCCCTCCCCGCGAAAGCGGAATCTGACGGCGGCTACATGCAAGCTCGCATCAAGGAGCGTTTTGGGAATCTTCCTTTCGTGGGCGAAGTGCGTGGCGTCGGCATGATGGCCGCTGTTGAGTTCGTCGCGGATCCCGAAAAGAAGCTGCGCTTTGATCCTACGCTGAAGGTCGGAGCACGCATTTCACAAGCTGCGCGAGATCGCGGACTGATCGCGAGAGCTATGCCTCATGGCGACATTCTCGGCTTTGCGCCCCCGCTTACGATGACCAGATCGGAGATCGATGAGATGGTGGATATCGCGGGCAAAGCTGTCGATCAGGTCACCCGCGAATTGGGCGAATCTGGCGAGCTTTGAACAGTCGGCTGAACATCTTCGCGGTTTGCCCGGCCCTATACCTCAAGTCCTCAACCTGAATTTATACATGACAGCCTCTCCTATCCTCGAGATTCAAGATCTGAAGAAGCGCTTTGCCGCGGATCTGGTGTTGGACGGTATCAATCTGCAAGTGAGCCAAGGCGAAGTCATTTCTTTGATCGGATCGTCCGGATCGGGCAAGAGTACGCTGCTTCGTTGCATCAACTTTCTCGAGAAGCCGACCTCAGGATTGATCAGTCTGTACGGACAAACTGTGAAGGTGGATCCGGACGGGCGAGGCGTGTTTAACTGTGTCAATTCGGCGGCAATACCGGAGTTTCGAAAACAGGTCGGTATGGTGTTCCAGAACTTCAACCTTTGGCCGCATCGAACGGTCGTTCAGAACGTGACCGAAGCGCTGAGGTTCGTAAAAGGTATGAAGCGCTTCGAGGCTGAAGAAGCTGCCATGGAGATGCTGGCGAAAGTGGGAATGGCGGAGAAACGCAACGCTTACCCTTCCCAACTTTCCGGTGTACAACAGCAGCGCGTTGCCATCGCCCGAGCATTAGCGATGAAGCCCGGTGTGGTCCTTTTTGACGAGCCGACCTCTGCGCTGGATCCTGAGCTGGTAGGCGAGGTTCTCAAAGTTATCCGGAATCTTGCAGACGAAGGCAACACGATTCTCCTCGTCACTCATGAAATGCGCTTTGCCCGCGAGGTATCATCCCGCACCGTTTTCTTGCACCGAGGGAAAATTGAAGAGGACGACACGCCGGAAGTTATCTTCACTTCGGCTCGATCCGATCGGGTGCGATCGTTTTTGTCTCAACACTAGCGGCTGAATCAGATCAGTCCGGTGGCCTGCTTTTGAACCGTCTTTCACTTGTTTGGAGAAAACTGTATGAAACGGTCTTTTCTCTCGCTCGCGATGAGCGCCGCAGTATTGTTCTCGACTTACGCTCCTGCTCAAGCGGCCACCTTGTCCGTTGGGACCGAAGGCGACGCGCCACCTTTTAGTATGGCGGATGCCAGTGGCAAAGTCACGGGTTATGACGCCGATGTAGCTAACGCCATCTGTGCCGAACTTAAAGTGCAGTGCAAATTCGTCGTGCAGTCTTTCAACACGCTAATACCCTCCCTTTCGGCCGGCCAATTCGATGTGATCATCTCGGGTCTCGGTATCACAGAGACTCGCAGGAAGCAGATTGACTATTCGATTCCTTACGCTGGCGTAACCAAGTATTTTGCGGTCAAGAAAGGCTCTCCTCTGCTCCGGGCGACGTCCCTCGACGCGATCAGCAAAGCGCTCGACGGAAAATTGGTTGGTGTTGTAAACGGCACGACCTATGCGAAATATGTTCAGAGGCACTTCGGGAACGCTGACATCAAATCGTATGACTCGGTCAATCAGATGGTCAGCGACCTGCAAAGTGGTCGACTCTATACTGCGTTTAGTGATTCGCCCACGTGGGCCGATGTGATGAAGGCTCCAGGCGGTAACTCAATTACTCAAGTACCCGTTGCGGTGCGCCAAAAAGAGGATCCTGAGATTCTAGGTATCGGCATGGGTGTCGGAATCCGAAAGGGAAATGCGGAACTGAGGAACAATGTGGATACCGCTCTGTGCAGGCTGATCAAAAACGGGACTATGAGGAAGATCAGCGAGAAGTGGTTCCAGGAAGACTATACCATTCCCTGTACGCCCTGACGTTCGAAGCTAACTAGACTTGCGGGCGATGGGAGATGGCGTGTCGTCCCTGCCCGCACGCAATCATTACAAGTTTAGAGCAGGCCACCGCGATGCTTATCGAAACACTACAGTTACTGTATCAGCAGGGCTGGCTAACATCGATTTTCAAGGGAAGTGTTGTCACTATCCTTCTGGGGCTACTGGGCATGCTGCTCGGTATCCTCGTGGCGGTACCTCTTGCAATCACGCGGTGGCGCAGGATCCCGTTCCTGTCTCAAGGCGTCGACGCTTTCACCGGTGTGATTCGTAGCGTTCCCGGCCTACTGGTCATTTATCTGCTGTTCTTCGGCTCGGTCGAGATGGTTGATCGCGTTGGTGAATTCTTTGGGTTTCGCGATGGATTACGTTCAGCGTATAGCTTCATAATGGGAACGATCTCAATTGGAGCGATTTCGGCTGCTTATTCGATTGAGGTGCTACGTGGTGCACTGCAGGCAATTGTGCCCGGAGTTATCGAAGCTGCCCGAGCGCTTGGTTTTACGCGTCTGACGACCTATCGACGCGTTATCGCTCCTCTCATGTTCCGCTACGCCTTAGGTGGTCTCAATAACGTCTGGCAGATGACAATCAAGGACACTTCTCTGGTATCCGTCGTGGGTCTGCAAGAACTCATGCGGGTGTCCGCGATCGCAGCGGGCATTACGCACAGTCCACTTCTTTTTTACATGATCGCCGGTTTCGTTTTTCTTTTCATTACATGGTCTAGTCAACGAGTGTTCAACGTGCTTGAGCGGAGCTTGAATCGCGGATTTAGGAGGTAGGTGATGGGTCAACTGATTGATATGTCCTTGTCCCTGCTATTGCAGGGAGCGAAAGTTACGTTGCTGATTGGCGTCGTGGGAATTGTTGCAGGGTTTCCACTTGGGGTCGCGCTGGGACTCTTGCGGACCGGGTCGCAGCGCGCTTTCACTGCGCTCGGCGACGCGTACAGCGGGTTCTTTCGCGGAACTCCCATGCTCGTTCAGATTTTCATTATCTATTACGGTTTCGGGCAGTTGTCGTTTATTCAGGACACGCCGTCCTTGTGGTGGCTGTTTGGTGATAGCCTGCATTGCGCAATGATGACCGTACTCCTGAATACCATCGCGTATACGTCGGAGATTTTTCGAGGCGCATTCCTCGCGGTGCCACAGGGAACTCTCGAGGCTGCACTCGCATGTGGCATGTCTCCCGCTACCACTCTACGGCGCGTCAGGTTTCCGCTTGCTGTGCGTCAGGCGCTACCTGCATACGGCAATGAGGTTGCCATCGTAATCAAGGAGTCAAGTTTAGCGTCTACTATCACGGTGCTGGAAATCACGGGGCAGGCAAAGCGATTGATGAGCGAGACTTTCGCGATTATCGAGATATTCGCAATCGCTTCGGCGTTTTATCTGGTGATAAATTTCTTCGCGCTATTCGTGGTTCGGTACATCGAACGGTGGCTTTTGGATGGAAAATCGGCATCGCACAGCCCGGCGATATAAAGGCAGGTGACCATCATTCATGCTCGTGCCAGACAAACACCAAGCGGACGTTGATTGGCGCAATACTTATGGAGAGCGGCTCCAACCAAGAAGCATCAATCGCATCATGATTGTGGCACATCGTCGTTGTTGGGATAGTCGCGGCAAGTCATGCGACTACTCACTAAAGCTCCGCTTTCCGCTGCAATCTCGAAAGATCTTTCGATCAGAATAAAGCAATTTGGCAGACGGAATCCTCATTTCCTCTTGAGTTCAACACTTCGTTAAAAAAATGGCGGAGTGGGAAATACCAGGTCAACGCGCCGGTTAAGCGCGGATTGGATAGTGCACGGGATGTAATTTTGAAGCCCTTAGCGCTTATTCGCCGCTCAAGTCGGAAATGTCGATAGGCACGGAGAACCCTACTTTTACCCGATCCATAATCACCATCGTTTTGAATCCTTTGATGTCGGGATTTTCGTAGAAGAATTTACGCGTAAATTTCTCGTAGTCCTCCATGTTCTTGGCAGTGACGATTAGTAGAAAATCGGAATCGCCGGTCACGTAGAAGCCATTCATGACTTCTGGCGTCTGCCGGATAGAATGCTTAAAACGATCGACGATATCCGCTCGCTCGCGCTCGAGGGTTACCATCACGATCATTGATATCGGACGCCCAACGGCCTTAGGCTCCACGATCGACACATCGGCTTCGATCACCCCGTCTGCGCGTAGTTTCTTCAAACGACGCTGCACAGCGGTCGACGACAGCCCGGCGGTCTCTCCTATTTCTTCGGACGTCAGGCGGTTATTCCGCTGAAGCAGAGTAAGGATATTGGCGTCTATACGGTCAATGGACATGTCTTGTATCAATTGGAAACTGCGGATTGGTTAGGATCGCCGGATGTCGCGCGTCTTGAATCGGGGTTTCAAAAGGGATTGAACCTATAAAGCGTCTTGGCTTGCGAGGTTCAATCAACATTATAGGCTGCTCGGTTAATGGTAAGCGCTCAATCTAGCACACGGGACCGATAAAATTACGTGGCGAAGGATCTGCGCCAAGGAAGCTGTCGGGGTTGAGATGAAGCGCAATTCAAAACCGGCGTGGACTGCCTGTTTGACTACAAGGTAGTTATCCTGATCAGGCAACTTTCGCGAGTGTGGCGGTGACAGCCCAACCATGCCATGTGGCGAAGCGTTCTTTGACTGCGGCGCTATGACATGCCGCGCTCATCTGATGTCGGGGTAGCACGAAGTACTGCCGGATCGCGCCGAAGCATGAGGGAAACGCCGGCGTGCGATTTGGATCGCGGAAGCCGCACATGTGGCGTTCACGCCCGCGGCCGCCTTGACGAAGACATGCTTAACCTGAGCCAGCTCGGGAATATCAGACTTCGCCGCGAAATAACTGCGCAGCTGGTCGGTAACGGTGCTCCTTTAAAGGCCAGTTCAAAAAGAGCCCGTGACGGCTGCTTACTTTCCCACTAAACGGTTATCCTTGGAGGCCTGAACAACGGATCAAGGAATGGCAGCACCTATCATCGATGACGAACCGTGGGCACTGATCGAACCGCTACTTCCACCGCCCAAGCCGCGACGCAATCGATACCCTGGGCGTCCGCCGGTCGCGCACCGCGCAGCACTCAATGGCATCCTGCTCGTGCTGAAGACAGGGATGCGATGGACCCATCTGCCGACCCGGTTGGGCTTCGGCTCTGGAGCGACTTGCTGGCGTCGGTTGCACGACTGGCAGCAGGCCGGGGTTTGGGACAAGCTGCACGGGCTGCTGCTCGACAAGCTGCACGTATCTGGCCAACTCGATTTCTCATATGCGGCTGTCGACTCATCGTCCGTGCGAGCCGTTGGAGCAGGCCAAAAACTGGGCCAAACCCCACCGATCGCTCACGACTAGGGTCCTAACACCACATCCTTGTAGACGCGAAAGGCGTTCCTGTCAGCGCGATTCTGACCGGCGCGAACCGCAACGATGTCACGCAACTGCTGCCGCTGGTCGACGCTATCACATCGATTCGCGGCACTCGCGGCCGACCGCTTCGCAAGCCCAAAGTCATCTACGCCGACCGTGGCTACGATTCCGACTCGCATCGCCGCCACTTCGCGAGTGTGGCATCAGACCGGTCATCGCCAGGCGCCACACCGAACACGGCAGCGGCCTCGGCAAATTCCGCTGGGTCGTCGAACGGACTCATTCGTGGCTCCATGGTTTCCGTCGTCTTCGCATTCGCTTCGAACGCCGATCTGACATTCACGAAGCATTCCTCAAACTAGCCTGCTCACTCGTCTGGTGGAACATCTTCAGTCGAGCTGAGCGGCCTTTTTGAACTGACCTTTTATAGAAAACGGGTCTGCGAATCCTGTTTTTACTCCGCCGGGCGTACTTCCGCAGCCCTCCCATGGCATCTATCACCGTCACCGCTTTCCGGCTGGGGTCATCAGCTGTGCGGTTCGATGGTATTTCCGCTTCCAGTTGAGCCTGCACGACATCGAAGTGCTGCTGCTCGAGCGCGGCGTGATCGTCACATACGAGACCATCCGATGTTGGTATGACAAGTTTGGTAAGGGCTTTGCTCATCGCGTCAAAGCGGCGCGACGTAAGCCGGGTAATACATGGCATCTCGACGAAATGTTCGTCACGTTCTCGTGCAGAACCGTATCTGCACTGGAGGGCGGTTTACGAGCAAGGCACCGAGCTTGACGTCCTACTGGAAAAGCGGCGCGACAAAACCGCAACCAAACGCGTTTTCAAGGGCGTGCCGCGTTCGAGTCCGGTTCCACGCAAGATCGTCACTGATGAGTTGCGCAGACACCCGGCGGCCAAAGCCGAGATCCCGGAACTTGCGAGCGTGAAGCACGTGTTCGTCAAAGCGGCAGCCCGACTGAACAACCGGGCCGAGAACAGCCATTAAACGACGCGCGAACGGGAGCGCCGGATGCGCGGCTTCGCGACCCGAAACGCGCGTAGAAATTTCTATCGTGCTTCGGTCGGTTTCTGCAACATTTCGCGCTCAAGCGGCATTTGTTGCGCGCCGCGCTCCATCGCAAACAGCTCGCTGCCCGGCTCGTTGCCTGGCGTTAATTCATCGAACACGCCCAATGGCCTTGGCCGACCCGCTGACCTTGATAAGCTGGCCCTGAGGACTAGATTGCTCAGTCAGAGTTAGCGCCGCAGTTCGCGCTTACCCAAGGCGGCTCTGCAGTTATAACGTATCTCTGCTCACGCCGGGCCTCAGTTTCGTCAAGTTTAACGAACGAAGCTAGCGAATCCTTGACCGCCACATTCCCTACCGGTAGTCAAACGCGATTCACGGTGTAGGTACGGCTGACGAATGGCCGGTCATTCTACTGCACGGGGATTGGGGTGAGGCGGTCGTGTCGGGTGGGTTCGAACCCAGCGTGGTCGTTCGCGTCGAGAGCCTCGTCACCGAGGAGCGAAGCGGGTCGATCAAGCTTTAAACGCAGTTGTTAATTCCTGAGACGGGGCATGAGCGGCTCGATAGCTTTCCATTTGGAGAAGTGTAGCGCAGGACATGGCAAGGGATGGTGAGGGAGTCCTTGGCTCTATTGCGCCGTGAGCGTGTACATGGCGCATGTGGGCTCGGCATCGGATCCCGACGCGCCGACATTTCGCGGCAAGAATACAAGGTGATTTTTTCAGCATGCAAGCAACTGCGCTCGCAAGTGCGGTAGTTCGCGCAGGCAGAGGCCCCGTGGCTTGAGTCAGTGATGCATGCAAAAACCTTACGAACGTTCCGAGCAGACTAAGGGATAGTCTGTAGAGCGCTCAAGTTCACACGTTCGCTGCTGGCGAACGTCTACGGGATGTCCCCTATCGGGAAGACGCCTGAGGCGTTAGCGCTTGCCTGCATGAATTTTCTCATGCTAAGAACCAGAAAAACTGCGTTGCAGAGGCACTTTTGACGTCGTGAAATTATAAAAAAATGGAGTAGATGGTCGGAGCGAGGCCGGTCCTACGAGGTCCAAATTTCAAGGGAGTGGTAGTCGATGAAAGTCTCAAAGGTATTAAGCGTCATCTCCGTGGCACTGTTTGGCGTCGCCGCGCTCTCTAACTGTGCCCAGGCTCAAACAGCAGGCGCTGAAAAAGGGGCGAGTTCCGACGGGCTAGTGCCCGCATTTTCCGGTATTCAGCCCCCTCCGGCAGGCTGGTCGTACGGCAAGGTGCGGGAGCAGTTCTGGGCACATAAAGATGAGAAACCGCTCTACACGGTGACATCCGGCAATGTGGATAAATATGTGGCTAGTCTTTCACCCGGACAGGTAGAGCTCTTCAAAACCAGGCCGGGCTATCGCATGGACGTCTATCCCAGTCACCGCGAGTGCGGTTTTCCGGAGTGGATGCAGGCGAACATGAAGACCAATGCATCGAACGCAACGCTCGACAAAAATGGCGAGTATCTGCAATCGGCCACGTTGCCGGGACTGCCGTTTCCCGACCCTAAGAATGGGGCTCAGGCAATATGGAATCACCTAATGCGTTATCGCGGCGTGGGTATGAGCTGGCAAAAGATGATCACCGCCGTATCGCCACGACCGGGTAGTTCTCAATGGATTATCGCGGAATCGAAGGACAGCGTGTACTACCCGTGGGGAAAGAAGGGCGCCACTCCGGCGGACAAGGTGGACATGCAATACGGGCTCTTCTCTCAGTATAATACGCCTGCGGCGCTTGCAGGTCAGGGGCTGGTGCAACGCTACTATTTCGATAAGCCTAACGACACATACTATTACTTCACCGGGCAACGCCGCGTTCGACGGATGCCGTCATACTCTTACGACGCGCCCCAGATCGGTTTCGAAAACGAGTACACGATCGACGAGACTTCCCTCTTTACCGGCGGGCTTGATCGATTCAATTGGAAACTGGTTGGGAAAAAAGAACTGATCGTCCCGTATAACAACTTCGGGATGTATAACTTCGCCGCGAAGTATGAGGCCGTATTCAAGCCGGAGGGGGTAGACCCCGGCTCGCGCCGTTACGAGATGCATCGGGTCTTTATTGTTGAAGCAACGCTTAAGCCGGACGCACGACATCTTGCAGTGAAGAAGGTTTTTTACATCGATGAGGATTCCGGCCTAATTCTGGCGGGCGAGGATTACGACGCTCAAGGAAAGCTGTGGAAGGTGAAGGAGGGTTATTCGATTCCTGTATGGGAGCTTGGCGGAACATGCGACACCGAGGCTTTCGTCCAATACGACATCGCAAACGGCCGCTACGTGTCGGACGTCTCGACAATTGGATCGGGCTCCGACACGCATTGGTTTGCTGAGTCCGACGACCCAAAATTCAAGGACGATTTCTATACGTCGGACAATCTGAAGAACATCAGTGAACGATAAGCCACGTCGCCACCCACTACGCGGGAAATTAAAATGAAAATCCGTTCTCGGCCCACCAGGATGATCATGGGTTGCCTCGCCGGGCTCACAAGTGTATCCGCGAGCGCATACAACTTTGACACTGGATTGAGTGATCTTCAGGGCTCGTGGGTCACCAATCTGACGGCTGGATTAGGCATACGAACAAAGAGCCCGAGCTGCTCCCTCACCGGAGACCCGACAGCGAACGGATGCGGTAGCGCCGCTAATGTCGCACAGTGGGCGAATGGCGACGCCGGAGATCTGAACTACCGAAAGGGGCAGGCGTATACTGGATACGTCAGTGCGACTAGTGAGCTATTGCTCACGATGCCGGCGGAAGGGTATAAGTTCATGCTTCGAGGTACAGGCATGTACGATTTTCTCGCGAGCAGCACGCAACGAACCGCACTTAGTGCTGATGCGAAAGGACAGATCGTTCAGAACGCGCAGATTCTCGACCTTTGGGCAGAAAAGGACTTCAGGATCGGAGACCAGTCTGCGCATATCCGCGTGGGCAACCAGGTTATCAACTGGGGCGAAAGTTATTTCGCCTTTGGGGGCATCAACGCAACCAACTCACTGGACGTGCAGAAGCTTTTAATACCGGGCACGCAATTGAAGCAAGCGCTTCTACCGGCCCCGATGATCAGCTTCGCTTCTAATTTGCCGGCTGGATTCGCCACGGAAGCCTACTATCAGTTTCAATGGAATAGCAATAAATTCCCGCCCGTTGGTAGCTACTGGTCGACGTCAAATAGCTTCGGCAGAGGGGCATGGCCGGCGACGGCCAATACGAATAATTTCAATGCTGGAGGCATCAACGCCGGAACGATCGCCGGAGGTTCCTCTCAAGATACGAACACCGTCAATAATGTTAACCAGGGGCTCGTGAACGGGACCTACGCGGGACCTCCTTATAACTCGATCGGTATCCCGGTAAACACTGAACTGCCTAACAAGTATCGCCCCCAGTTTGGCTTCAAATTGAGCTACCAGCCAAGAAGTGTTGACATCAATTTCGGCTTTTATTACGAAAACTATACCGACAAGAACCCGGTCTTTTCATCGCAAGCTGACGGTACAGGGAAATTTTCGTACCTGAACAACAGGCAGCTGTTCGGCTTAAGTGCTAACTTCGCGCTGGGCGATTGGGCGATTGGGAACGAGTTGTCTTTCCGTCCGCATGACGCAGTGGCACTCACTGGATGCTTCGGCGCTGGAGGGCCGCTCGACGCGAACACGAACGCTGTTGGGGGTATTGCATGCAACGGCTGGGTCGACAAGAAGCGCTTCCAGTATACGATTAATGGACAGCTAAGTCTGACTCGTAGTGCTTATCCTTTCCTGAAGCTTATCGGTGCCGACGCCGCTTTGTTGACCGCTGAAGCTTCGTGGATTTATTACCCGGGTGTGAGCTCGGACGGTCAAATCTCGAACACAATCAACGGCATTCCTGTGATTCAGGTTCCGGCAGCTGGATACTGGACGTGGCTGACACAGAATCAGGCATTGGGCTATCAGGTTCTCACCGGAAAAGGAACCGCAAACTCGGGTGGCGTCACACTGGATTTTAACCTTACGTACGACGGCACCGTGATTCCGGGTTGGCAGGTCACTCCAGGCGTCACCTTTACGTACGGAGTATACGGATACACACCGTCGTTGAGTGCGAATTACTCCCAAGGGGCGAAATCTGCAAACCTCTACATACTCTTCAATCAGAATCCCACAATCTGGCAAGCAGGATTGAACTACACAGCGTTTTGGGGCGGACACAACACGGTTGGGCAACCTTATGCGGACCGAAACTTTGTTGGACTCTTCGCGACAAGAAACTTCTAGTTCGCTCTTGATAGGGCAAAAGCCTCAGAATGTTGATCAGGAGACGATCAGGTGTTAAACAAAGTGGTTAGCTTCCTTGAGCATCTTGTATTTGAGAACCGCAAAGCGGTCTTGCTGGTAATTGCTGCCCTTTCTGTGTTCATGGCGTCCTTTGCGGTTCAACTCAAGATGGATGCGGGCTTCGATAAACAGATGCCGCTGAATCACGAGTACATCCTGACGTTCAAGAAGTACCGAAACGACCTTTTTGGTGCGAACCGAGTCACGGTGGTTGTCAGAAATCGCAAAGGCCTTATTTGGACGACTTCGGGACTCGAACGTCTTTATCGGGTGACTCAGGCGGTAGCCTTCCTCCCGGGAGTAGATCGGGGCAGTGTTCGATCCTTGTGGACGCCCAACACCTTTGTCAACGAGATCGATGAGGAGGGGTTTCGGGCCGAACCGCTAATCAGTGGGACGGTTACTCCGAATCGCTTGACTGCGCGCATTATCTCGCAGATCCGGACATCGACCACAAACGGCGGGTTCGATGGAGTCCTCGTTTCCCGGGACGGGTCTAGCGCAATGGTGACAGCCGACATCAACGAAACGAACGTGCAGGGAGGATCTCTCGACTACATCGACTTCAACCGGTTGTTGGAGAAAAAGATCCGACAGCCATTCGAGGATTCGCAATATGAAATCCAGATCATCGGCTTCGCAAAGCAGACCGGTGACATTGCGGACGGTGCATCGGCGGTGGTGCTATTTTGCGCGATAGCCCTTATTTTGACGGCAGTGTCGGTTTATTGGTATTGCCACTCGCTTCGTTTCACGCTGTTAGCAATCGGATGCTCGCTTACTTCGTTGGTATGGCAGTTCGGCAGCTTGCAACTGCTGGGATATGGACTTGACCCGCTAGGCGTTCTGGTGCCGTTTCTTGTGTTTGCGATCGGCGTGTCCCACGGCATCCAGCAAATCAATTTCATCATTAGGGAAGTCTCTGAAGGACAGACCACGCTCGCCGCCTCCCAGCATAGTTTCAAGGGCCTCTTGATTCCGGGGACGTTGGCGCTAAGCACGGCTTTTGTTTCCTTCATCACGCTTTTGTTCGTGCCCATACCGGTCGTCAGGGAACTCGCTGTGACGGCATCGATCGGCGTGGCGTTCAAGATCGTGACGAATCTGGTGATGCTTCCTGTGGCCGCCTCATACTGCGCTTTCAGCACGCAGTTTGCGAAAGCAGCGCTCGCGGCTCGAGAAAGGCGATCCGGGTGGCTCCGAGGTATCGCGCGAGTTGCGCGTCCGCGCAACGCATTCATAACGGTTCTTCTCGCTGTCGGGTTGCTCGGACTTTCCGCGTGGGAAAGCAGAGATCGAATCGTAGGGACCCTGCAGCCCGGCGCGCCTGAACTGAGAGAGTCGTCGAGATTCAACCGTGATGCGGTGTCGATTGCCTCAAACTACGCTGTCGGTCTCGACTGGATGAGCGTCGTTTTTGAGGAACCGCGACCTGATGCCTGCTCGAACGCTAACGTGGGTCTGTTTGAAGATGACTTTACCGCACAGATGCAACGGGTCCCAGGGGTGGTCTCAACCGACTCTTATGCCCAGATGTTGAAGAGCTACAGCGAGGGGTATAACGAGGGATATCCGAAGATGTCTGTGGTCCCGCTTGCGGCGGACAACTACGCTGCGCTAAGCGCCGAGATCAACCGCAGTCGTGGGTATATGACGAAAGACTGCTCGATGACTGCCGTCCATCTGTATCTAAGTGATCACAAGGCGTCAACGATTAACAATGTTATCGCGGCCGTCGAGAGATATCGTCATCAGAACCATCTGAGCAATGTGTCAATCCGTCTCGCGGGAGGAAATATCGGAGTGATTGCGGCGGCAAATGATGCCGTCAGCAAGGCCGAATTGCCGATGATGCTGTATGTCTACGCTGCGATTCTCGTGCTCGTTTTCCTGGCCTACCGGGACTGGCGTGCAATGATTGCCTGTTGCGCTCCTCTGACCGTTGCAACCTTCGTTGGCTATTGGTTCATGAAGGAGGCGCAGATTGGTCTAACGGAGGCGACGCTTCCTGTGATGGTGCTCGCCGTCGGAATCGGTGTTGATTACGCCTTCTACATCTACAACCGGCTCCAGCTTCATCTTGCAGCAGGGGACGACATCGTCACCGCAGTCGAATCCTCCATACTGGAGGTGGGAGTCGCGACTGTATTTACAGCCCTCACACTTGCTGCGGGGGTGATCACTTGGAGCTTCTCGTCCCTGAAGTTCCAAGCTGACATGGGGCAGTTGATGGCATTCATGTTCGTGGTCAATGCCGGCATGGCGATGACTGTCCTGCCGGCGTTGGTCGTCACGCTCGAACGAATGTTCCCGAGACGCAAGCCAGTTCGCGTCCCGGGGATCCTAATTCATTGAAAACGATCATGTACGGAAAAATTCACAGGGTTTTGCTTCGGGTTTCGCTCGCGCTGTGTGCGATGACGTTGCTTCCGAAAGCTCATTCGACGGGCGTACTGCCGGAATACCCATTGCAACAAGCTCGCGCGTGGGTCGACCCGGGGCATTCGGTGATACTAGGAGCCACTCGGGCAGAAACGCGAATTGTGACAGTTGGGGAACACGGCATCATTCTACTTTCCGATGACGAGGGAAGGACTTTCCGCCAGGCGCGCGTCGTTCCCACTCGCGCGACGTTGAACGACGTCGCGTTCGTGAACGCGCGAGAAGGGTGGGCGGTCGGACATGAGGGTATAGTCCTGCACACCAACGATGGCGGCGAGACATGGTTGCGTCAGCGCGTGGATACAACGACGGATCAACCGCTCTTTTCTGTTGCGTTCATCGATTCGAGGCATGGCATTGCCGTTGGACTGTGGTCGCTTGCATTGCGTACAGACGACGGCGGCGCACACTGGACCAATTTTGCGCTGCCGTCCGGTCCCGGAAAAAATCAGGATCGCCTGAATCTTTATAGCGTTGCCGGCACAGGATCTCAACGGGGCCTCCTTGTGACCGCAGAGCAGGGGGTGGTATTCGTTTCCTCTGATGCTGGTGAAACGTGGAAGCGGCAACAGACGGGCTATACGGGCAGCCTATGGACTGGGCTCGCGTCACCGTCCGGGACATACTACGTTGCCGGGCTGAGAGGATCGGTTTACCAGTCGCGAGATTCGGGAGAGTCGTGGCGGCGCTGTAGTAGTTCGACTAATTCATCGATCACACGACTCGTCGCCGACGGGACGAAAATCGTTGGTGTCGGACTGGACGGTACCGTTATTACCTCGTCAGGTGGTGACTGCATTTTTACAGTAACGCGTTCGCCGTCTCGATCGAGTTTTACCGCTGCGGTGTTCGATAAGAATGGGAAAGCGGTCCTGTTCAGTAAGGACGGATTGCAGGAATCGCAACGGAACTAGTCAAGGAGACTCGTCGTGCAAAAACTTCACAATGGTGGCCTTATCTCCTTGACGGCTAGCATGATGACCGCGTTGATGGGCGCCTATGCTCTTCCGTATGTTGTCGGCGCGCTGGCGAAGAAACCAGGACTGCCGCTAGCAGGCGCAGGGTGGATCGGAGGAATCCATATATGGGCGATTGCAATGGCGGCATGCTTAACCTCTTTCCTATTGAAGCGGATTCCGTGGAGAGGCACGGCTATAGCAGGCGGAATGCTTGCGGGAATTTGCTGGGGCATGTGCGGCCTCGAGACGCGACCGGCCGCATTGATCGCCTATCAAATCGGCGCAGGCATTGGCGGCGGCTGCATGCTGACCGTAGTATCGGCGGTCGTTGCTGGAACCGGCGACTCAGAGCGCATCTACGGACGCGTCTATACAATCATGTCGCTTGCATTTGCGGCAATTCTCTATGCATTACCGCTGGTGCAAGAGAGGTTTGGAAGCGATTCGCTGTTTTCGGCGATTGCGTTGACAGTTTTCGCGATGACATTGGCTGTTACTGCGCTTCCGAGGACGAAAGTCGTTGCTGACACCGCAGTAAATGAGAGTTTGCGCGATCGGCGTGTGCCAATTGGCTGCCTCTTTGTTTCTATGACGCTCGTGTACGCGATGTTTGGTGGCTGTTACGCCTATTCGGAACAAGCGGCTGTGACAATAGGACTGTCTTCCAGCGGAATAGGCTGGGTCTTCGCATTGTCGACCGCAGCGGCTACCGTGGGCGCGCTGCTGGCGGTCGCACTTGGGACAACTGCGGGGCGGACGGTGCCATTGGTAACTGGGACTGTCCTCGCAGGGACTGCGGACTATCTGATCCTCGCGAGTCACGGTGTCACGGGTTACGGCGCTGGTATGGTGCTTTACGGCGCTGTGACGATGTTCTTCAATTCGTATGCATACGGCGCTGCTGCAGCCTTAGATCCGCAGGGTAGGGTTGTGGCGGCCCTTCAAGGATACTCACTTATTCCTTACGCCTTGGGCGCAGGGCTGATAGGCACGCTAACGACGCACCTCTCGATGGGAAATGTAGGGTTGGTATGCCTGCTGATCAATATTGCCGGTGCCGTGATTGTTGTGCCCGCACTTATGGTTGCAGATAGGCGATCACAAGATTTCAGATCTTCGCGAGACGCGTTAGCCGGTATCCCGCGAGAAGTGAAAGCTTTAAAGTCGTAGATTGCTGATAATCGAAAGAAATCCGGAAAACGTGATGAATAATGCTGCAGGCAAACGATTCTGCTTTGTCCGGGAAGTACCCCACTTCTGGATTACGCTAAGCGATGGAACGCGTCTATCGGCACGAATGTGGTTGCCAGAAAATGCGCACCTACAACCGGTGCCCTCTATCCTCGAATATCTTCCGTACCGAAAGCGAGATGGGACTGCATTCGTGGACGAACAGACCCATCCGCTATTGGCCTCGCACGGTTACGCTTGCTTGCGGGTCGACATACGAGGAACCGGTGAGTCGGATGGGCATCTTTTGGACGAGTACCTTGTACAGGAGCAAGACGACGCGCTCGAAGTCATTGAATGGATTCGCACTCAAGAGTGGTGCACCGGTCGCGTCGGAATGCTGGGCATGTCATGGGGTGGGTTCAGTGCGTTACAGGTGGCGGCGCGTCAGCCGATAGGGCTCAGTGCAATTGTGACGGTCTGCTCCACCGTCGATCGTTACGCGGAAGATGTGCATTTCAAGGGTGGAAATCTGCTGCTCGAGAACGTTGCCTACGGCGGCATGATGATGAGCTATTTGGCCATGCCAGCGGACCCGCTCCTCGTGGGCGACGGATGGCAGGAACAGTGGTTGGATCGACTAAATAACGTTCCACTGATGCTTGAGAACTGGCTCGGTCATCAAAACCGCGATGACTACTGGAAGCACGGCTCAGTCTCTGAAGATTACCAATCGATCAAGGCCGCTGTCTACTGCGTTGGCGGGTGGGGCGATGGTTACAGAAATAGTATCGCCAAGATGCTGGCGAATCTAGGTTGTCCCACCAAGGCGCTCATCGGCCCTTGGATTCATGCGTACCCACATCTGGGCACTCCGGCTCCGGCGATTGACTTTGTGCTGGAAATGGTGCGTTGGTGGGACTACTGGCTGAAAGACCTAGACAACGGCATCATGGACGAGCCGAAGGCGACCTTCTACATACCAGACGTACTTGCGCCGGCGCCGGCCTACAGTAGCCGGCCAGGGTTTTGGACAAGGGCTTCAACTTTCCCTCCGGCGGAAAACACCTGCATGACATTCTCGTTGACCCAAGCAGGTGTGATGACCCTAGGTGAGCAGGAGCTCGCTTCGGAGATTCGCGTCCAGACGCCTGTCACGACTGGCACGCAACTAGGAAAGTTTTGCGTGGTGTTCGGCGGTCCGGAGGGACACGCTGATCAGCGTCGCGACGACGCCGTATCAATGTGCTTCGATACGCCTGTTCTGGCTGAGGCGCTCACCTTGGCCGGCGCAGTGATGCTCGAATTACGAATCGCAGCGAGTCAGCAGTCCGCGCAGCTTGTGGCTAAATTAAGCGCGGTAGCTCCGGATGGCGCGGCAACACTGCTCACGTACGGTGCGACACGCGTACGACCCAGCTTAGAGAAGAGTGACCGGGAAAGTCTCGACACTGAGCAAGGCACTGACATTCTTTTGGCGATGGATGACGTCGGAGTAACTATTCCAATGGGGTACAAACTGCGGCTCGCACTATCGACGGGCAGCTTTCCGCTGTTGTGGCCGAATTCCACTTGCTCAGCGGTGACGCTGCGACCAGGTCGGCAGCATCTGCATTTACCGGTATTCATCGGCGGAGCCATCACTTGTCCATTCGAAGATGCGCCTGCTTTTTCAGAGGTCGACATGGAAGGCGTTCGCGCGCCGAGCCTAACTCGAACAATAAGTGAGGACATGGGGGCCGGCCGCGTTACGGTAGAGATACGTAACGATCTTGGTCAGACGGTCTTCACTGATCATGGCTTGTGTACCGATCAGCTTGTCCAGGAGTCGTACGCGGCACTTCATGACGACCCTCAATCGGTTGAGGCAAGGCTTTCGTCCACGAACAGGCTAAGTCGTGGCGACTGGAAAATTGAAGTGAACACATCCTTGTCTCTTTCAAGCGATGCTGAAAACTTCATGATCGATGCGTCACAAGTTGCGAAGCTTGGTGACGAGGAAGTTCACCGACGAAACTGGCATCGACGCGTTCCGAGGACATCCGCATAGGGAAAGACAATTTTCGTGTAGAGCGTTTTTGGTATTTGTAGGAGCGACTGTGTGTTTCTTACCGACATATGTATTAGTCGCAGTCGTTGGCGTTGACAAGTCGGCAAGTAGCCAGCGGTCTAGCATCGCACTGATTGCGTCCGCTGCAAACCGTGGCGGCACCAAGATTTGGATATAGGTTGGTCAAAGGCACCAAGGGCCGGGAATCGCCGCATTGAAAGTAAAGTCCGAGGATGGGGGTATCACTTACGCGGCGTGATGACTTATTACGTGTGACTTACGGCGCGTCGATCTGACCGCTCTGTTCTAACCGCATGACATTGGGAGACAGCATGTCAGGTAATCGTGGAGTTGTTTATATCGGGCCGGGAAAAGTCGAGGTTCGCAGTATCGCTTTTCCGGAGCTCGTCGATCCCGCTGGTCGCAAAGCCAGCCACGGCGTCATTCTTCGGGTGATTGCCACCAATATCTGTGGATCCGATCAGCACATGGTTCGCGGTCGAACGACCGCTCCTGCTGGACTCGTTCTCGGGCATGAGATCACGGGTGAGGTACTTGAAGTCGGATCCGATGTTCTGACTTTGAAGAAAGGTGATCTGGTTTCCGTCCCGTTCAACGTAGCATGCGGCCGTTGTCCTATGTGCAAGGCGCAAAACACTGGTGTGTGTCTCGGCGTGAATCCCGCGCGCGCGGGGGGCGCTTACGGATATGTTGACATGGGTGGCTGGATTGGAGGTCAGTCCGAGTATGTGATGGTGCCGTATGCCGACTTCAACTTGCTTAAATTCCCCGACCGCGATCGTGCGATGGCCAAGATTCGAGACCTCACTTGCCTGTCGGACATCTTGCCGACCGGCTATCACGGTGCGGTAACCGCCGGCGTCGAGCCCGGATCGACTGTATATGTCGCCGGCGCCGGCCCGGTCGGGCTGGCTGCTGCAGCCTCTGCACGGCTGCTGGGGGCCGCCGTCACCATTGTTGGCGACGTTAATCCGGCGCGGCTCGAGCACGCACGGCGCGTGGGGTTCGAGACCGTAGACCTTTCCGAAGACGCCTCCCTCGCAGACCAGATCGCGACGTTGCTCGGAGAGCCGGAGGTCGACTGCGCGATTGACTGCGTTGGCTTCGAAGCGCGCGGCCATGGACATTCAGGTTCGCAAGTCGAAGCACCTGCTACTGTTCTAAATTCGCTCATGGAAGTCACCCGTGCGGCCGGCAAGATCGGCATCCCTGGCCTGTATGTAACGGACGACCCCGGCGCGGTCGATGCCGAAGCGAAGCACGGAAGCCTGTCAGTGCGCTTCGGTCTCGGCTGGGCAAAGTCACACTCGTTCTTCACTGGCCAGACCCCGGTCATGAAGTACAACAAAAATCTTATGCAAGCGATTCTGTGGGATCGGCTGAATATTGCCGAGGTCGTGAACGTGACCGTCATTGCGTTAGATCAGGCACCTAGTGGCTACGCCGAATTCGATTCCGGCGTACCAAAGAAGTTCGTCATCGATCCGCACGGCGGCCTGAGAGACGCTGCCTGATCCATTGACGGCACCGATAGCCGGCAAAGGGATACGGTAGCGGGCCTCTGGGCCGGTCGAAAGGCCGGCCCCGTTTCGTTTCATCATACTCGGCCCGTAGAGTCGCCTCGCCGGGCGCACGCCGCAAACGGACGGTTGATAACGTGAGCCCTTCTCAGTCGGCGAGGAAGAAAAAAAGGTGCCAGCCGGCCCGGACGTCAAAGGGTGGAAGCAATGAGCGAACGAGTCAAAAAACTTACCGTCAAGTAATGTTCGCGTCCTTGCGCTCGGAGCGCTGGACGTCGCAGCGATCTCCTCCACCAGCGCTGCGTTTCGCTGGACATTCCGGCTCATCAGTAAGCGCGTCCTCGTCACCGCGTAGATGTCGTCGTTCAGGCTGGCTAGTTTAGTGCACAGCAAGTGAATGCTGGACGCAACAGTGGACGACTGTATCAACCGACTTTTCCGCCGGGACTGCGGTGGCGGATCATCGACGGACAGTGCTGTTGGGGATACTTCACGCATGGAGGATGTGCCGTTATTTGAAGTGGTCGCGCCGCCGGTCGGCTGCGTTGCGGATGAACAACGCCTACTACTCCCTTAGAGCCGTTTCTAAAAGCACGATGAAGTCGAGATAGGTGGAGAAGGGTAATGGAAAGAGCAGAACGATCGTTGAGGGTAATGGTCCGAGATTGGCTGTCGCCAGACCCTGAGCGAGGCTTCAGAGTCAGCCACTATGGACGATCCAGGATTGGACGGTACGCTTGTGTTGTCGCAGACAATGGCACAGGCTCGAAGGCGATGTTCTTTTATCGTCATCGAGATGGAAACTGGTGCATCTTTCCACCAGAACCCGAAAGACCCGCGATGGGGATCCCGGATTCTTGTTAATTGGCAAGCGTAGCGCCAGCAACGGCTTGACTGGAGATTGCGATCTTCACACTGGGGCGCGGAGCCGATTGACGACGACCCATGGTGTGAGTTCATCGATGAGATTATACGCATGGTCGGCAATACGAGCACGTAGCGCAGATACGCCTCGCGGACGAGACCGAGGAGTTTTGCGGTGCCAACGACGCCGTGAATCGTGTCCGCACGCTCGCCGCCGGACTCTGTACCAACGAACAGATGCCTGAAGGCGATCCGGATCGGATCCACCCGATCGATTCAGGCGTTCTTGAAAGGATTGGAGATCTGCAGTTCCGAGCTGCAGAGACCACTGCTCGAAAAACGGTGGAGTCAATCGATGGAACATCACATTGTCGGGCGTTATCGCGGATTCGTTATCGAAGCACACATCGAGCCGCGGGAGGCCCGTTTGTGCGGCGGTATCGCGCTAACATATCGCGTCACGTGGTCATTGCGTAGAATGACACGAAAACCACAACTGAAGCTCGACGGCATCGCCACCGACTGGGCGCCGCTTAGAACCATGCGCAGTGCCGCGCCGCCCGGGCGTTCAACACCGCCATTCAGTGAGCGACGCTTGACGCGTCATGTCCAGATGCTTCGCTTCCCAAAGTCGATTAGCCATTCTAGGAAGGTCTGAGCCGGTCGGCTGAGCTCCTCCGCGTAGATGATGTATTCGCTCAATCCAGTTTTCACTGAGACGTCGAGCGGGCGCACGAGGAGATTTTCGCGGTCTTCTTGGGGAACGCCGTAGGCCCATGCCAGAGCAATACCTTTCCCGCTGCAAGCTGCCCGATAGACCAGGTCATAGTTCGACAGGGTCAGGTTTTTCCGCACTGCGCTAGGTTTTACGCCGGATTTCTCGAGCCAAGTGTCCCACGAGTTCGACTCAGCAGTGTCGGAATCGTATTCAATCAGCTCGCAAGAAACTAAGTCCTGGAGGCTTTTGATTTCATGCCGCTGCGCGTAGGACGGGGCGCAGACAGGAAAAATTTCCTCCTCGAAAAGCCTGACTTTCATGAGGTTCGGCCAGTGCCCGTCGCCATATCTGATCGCGAGATCGACCGGTTCCTGCCATGGGTCGACAGGTGTGTTGCTGGCCAGGACGCGGATATCAATCGTGGGATGCTGACTGCGGAACTCAAAAATGGCCGGCATCAACCAAAAGTTCGCCATTGCATTGCTTGCTGCGATCGTTACGGAACTGGTGTCCAACGCCTCGATCATCGTCACTGCGCGCCGGATGGTGTTCAGGCTCTGAGCGATGGCCTGCTGAAAGATCAGTCCGGCACGCGTCAGCTGAATTTCCTTATGCCTTCGATTGAAGAGCGGCACCCCCATCCGCTCTTCCAGTACCTGAATTTGCCGGCTCACAGCGCCCTGTGAGAGGTGGAGTTCTTCGGCCGCCTTCGTGAAGCTCAGCAGACGCGCGGACGCCTCGAAGGCAGAGATCGTATTCAACGGCGGTAGTCGTTTGCGCGGCGTGGGCACCTCGTGTTCTCCAGGAGTTTCTGCATTCGAATCGCTGGCCTACTGCGCCAGCAACCTTAATTTAATGCATTCAAAATTTGCGGGCTAGAAACTGCGCCAACTCGTGGATAAGGGCATACCCTAAGCTGCTCCGATTCAAGGTCGGCAGGGCACTTGGAAATTCCCCGACATATCAGGGCCTTGGTTGGCAAAGCGCTGTTGCATGAATATTTGCATCCAAAGACTCAACTCTTTTGGGTTTCCCCATCATTTCTGGCTGCCTAAGTTAGCGCTATTGCGGCTTGCACCTGTCGTGGCAGGAGGCGACACACGGTGTTGCAGGTCGAGGATGTCAAACTGTTCCATCGTGGCGGAAAAATGAAATCTCACTATCAGGCTGTCGTGATCGGCGGTGGCGTAGTTGGCTGCTCCGTTCTCTATCACCTCACGAAGTTCGGCTGGAAAGACGTCGCCTTGCTCGAACGTAAGGTTTTGACCGCTGGATCTACGTGGCATGCTGCGGCAGGCTTTCACGCGATTAACAGTGATCCGAACGTAGTGCGACTGCAGGCGTACACGATCGCGCTGTACAAGGAAATCCAGCAAGCAGGTGATCAGGATGTCGGACTGCATGTGCCGGGTGGCATTACGATCGCCGCGACGCCCGAGCGCTGGGACTTTCTGCGAACGGAATGGTCGCGGCATCGTTTCATGGGCATCAACAGCGAACTGATTACGCCGTCCGAGATTGCCTCGCTTTGTCCGCTCATTGATACGACGGACGTCGTCGGCGGACTTTGGATGCCCGACGACGGGCATCTTGACCCGTACGGCGCGACTCACGCTTACGCGCGGGCGGCAAAGAAACAAGGCGCCGAGATTCACCAACAGACCAAGGTCGAACGGTTGGAGCAGCGCCCAGATAGTTCTTGGGATGTCTACACGGATAAAGGCGTAATCCACGCCGAGCATGTAGTCAACGCGGCAGGTCTATGGGCGCGCGAGGTTGGGATGATGGCGGGCGTGAAACTGCCTCTTATTCCGATGGAGCATCACTACCTGATTACCGAGGCGATTCCCGAACTCCAGCAATTCGGGAAGGAAATCCCCGTCGTCGTCGATCTGGACGGCGAGATCTACATGCGCCAAGAGCACAACGGGGTCCTCTTCGGGGTGTACGAGAAGAATGCGACTCCATGGTCGCTCGCCGGAACGCCTTGGGACTATGGCGAGACTGACCTGCTTCAACCAAACTTGGAGAAGCTCGAAAACGAACTCATCAAGGGGTTCGAGCGTTTCCCAAGCGTAGGAAATGCAGGAATTAAGCGCATCGTGAACGGCCCGTTCACTTTTACGCCTGACGGTAATCCGCTGGTGGGCCCCGTGCGTGGCAAGCGCAATTACTGGGCGGCCTGTGGCTGTATGGCTGGCTTCAGTCAAGGCGGCGGCATGGGACTCGCACTCGCGCAGTGGATGATTCACGGCGAGCCGCAAGACAACGTCTATGGGTTCGACGTAGCGCGCTTTCCGAAGCTGACGCAAAACTACGTGACGGCCAAAGCCAAAGAATTTTACGAACACCGGTTCTACCTCGCGCGCCCGAACGAGCAGTGGCCGGCTGGGCGTCCGATGAAGACGACGCCGCTCTTCGACCTTCAGAAGCAGAAAAACGCCGTGTTCGGCGTCAGCTACGGACTTGAGACTCCGCTGTGGTTCGCGTCACCCGGCGAGCCACCATACGAAACGCCGACGTTCAAGCGCTCGAATGCGTTCGATGTCGTTGCCGCAGAGTGTGCCAACGTTCGCAACAACGTGGGTCTGTTTGATGCGAGCGCATATGCGAAATATGAGGTGACGGGACCCGGTGCACTCGCATGGCTCGACCGCATGTTTGCATCGAAGATTCCGGCGGTGGGGCGGGCTCGATTGGCGCCCATGCTTGCCGAATCGGGACGTCTCATGGGCGATCTCACTATTCTGAGGCCGGCCGAAGACACCTTCTTGATCACCGGCTCGGGGTACCTGCAAGAATGGCACATGAGATGGTTTGAAGACCATCTGCCCTCTGATGGGTCGGTATCTGTTCAGAACCGTAGTGATGCGCTCTCAATGCTGGCAGTTGCGGGGCCGAATGCGCCTGCACTTATTAAGCGTTTGGTCGGCACAGACGCATTTGAAAGGTCGAAGCCGTTCCTTTCCGTCACATCTGCGGAAGCGGTCGTCGTTCCGGTGACGATGGCGCGCATCTCGTTGACTGGTGAGTACGGCTATGAACTCTACTGCGAGACTTCCTATGTCCGCAGCCTGTACCAAGAGCTCTTCGCACTGGGAGCGGACCTCGGTCTTCGTGAATATGGCGTCTGGGCTTTGCTATCCATGCGTCTTGAGAAGGGATTTGGAATCTGGTCGAGAGAGTTCGCGCCGGAATACAGCCCTTTCATGAACGACCTTGCGCATTTTGTCGACTTTGGCAAGGCGGAATTCATTGGTCGCGAGGTGGCCTTGCGTGCCAAAGACGAGCAACCTCCGCACAAGCTGGTTTTGCTCGAGGTGGCGGCTACTGACGCTGACGCAACCGGCTTTGAGCCTATCTGGCTCGATGAGAAAGTCGTGGGGTTCACCACGTCCGGTGGATATGGCCACACGGTCAAGAAGAGCCTCGCTATGGGCTACATCGAGACTTCGGAAATCGATCCCAATGCGAAATATGAAATCCACGTTCTCGGGGAAAAGCGGCGAGCATGTCTCCTGCCTGAGATCCCATACGATCCGACTGGCGCACGTATGCGCGCGCCGAAGTAAGGGAAGGAGAATCCGATGAAGATTTTGGTCTGTGTGAAACGGGTCGCTGACCCAAACGTGAAGGTTCGCGTGCGGAGCGATAAGACTGGCGTTGACCTCTCGAACATCAAGATGACGATCAACCCGTTCGACGAGATTGCTGTCGAAGCGGCCATCCGCTTGAAAGAGCGAGGTGTCGCCACTGAAGTCGTTGTCGTCTCGTGCGGCCCGGTTGCTTCTCAGGATGCGTTGCGCACCGCGCTTGCAATGGGCGCCGACCGGGGAATTCTTGTGCAGACGGATGCGGAACTGCAACCACTCGCCGTTGCAAAGCTCGTCAAATCGATTGTCGGGAAAGAGTCCCCCGAGGTCGTTATGCTCGGTAAGCAGGCGATCGACGACGACGCTAACCAGACGGGGCAGTTGCTGGCAGCGCTCCTGGACGTCCCGCAAGCGACGTGCGCATCGGCAATTGAGCGAGACGGGGACCGGATGCTGGTCACCCGCGAAACGGACGATGGTCGTGAGACGGTCGAAGTGTCCCTTCCGGCCGTAATCACCGCAGACTTGCGATTGAACGAGCCTCGATACGTCACGCTGCCCAACCTTATGAAAGCGAAGAAGAAGCCGCTCGACACGCTGGATGCGGCGAGCCTCGGCGTAGACATCGCACCTAAATTCACGACGGTCAATGTCGAAGAGCCGCCCGCCAGAAAGCCAGGTGAGATTGTCTTGGACGTGGCGGCCCTAGTTGCGCGCCTGCGTCAAGAGACGGCATCAAACTAAAGGAGACATACCATGTCAATTCTTGTAGTCGCGGACGTGGCCGACGACGTATTGCTTCCTTCAACCTTCAATGCCATCACGGCGGCGCGCCAGATTGCGGCTCACGCCAACTGCGAGGTGCACCTGTTTTTGGCGGGGCATCAGTTCGATTCCAGTCTGGAGGCGGCCTCGAGAACCGGATGTGAGCGTGTTTTTGTCGCTTCGTCCGACTGTCTCGCGGACCGGAATCCGGAGAGTGTGGCAGCGACCATTCTGGCACCGGAGCCGAACGAATATACGCACTATCTCTTCAGTTCCAGCAACTTCGGCAAAAGCGTGGCTCCGCGCGTCGCGGCAAAGCTTGACGTCGCGCAGTTTTCAGATGTGACCGCCGTGTGTGGTGAGTCAACGTTCGAACGACCGACATATGCAGGTAACGTGATTTTACGCGTCGAAGCACACGACAAAGTGAAGGTGCTGACCGTTCGTTCTGCAGCCTTTGCGCCTGCGCCAGCATCGGAAACTGAAGTTGAAATCCAAGCAAGCCCGGCTGTCGAGCACCCGAACAGAAGTCGTGTCAAGGAGCGCTTTACCGACACGTCCGACCGGCCCGATCTCGCTTCGGCCAAGATCATCGTGTCCGGGGGGCGCGGATTGGGTAGCAAGGAAAATTACGAAACAGTACTCAACCCGCTAGCAGACAAACTGGGCGCTGCCCTCGGCGCCTCTCGTGCCGCCGTGGATTCGGGCTTCGCGCCCAACGACCATCAGGTCGGACAAACGGGAAAGATCGTTGCGCCCGACGTCTATGTCGCGATCGGTTTGTCCGGAGCGATTCAACACCTTGCGGGAATGCGCGATTCAAAACTTATCGTCGCCGTGAACTCCGATCCGGACGCACCTATCTTCGGCGTAGCAGACGTCGGTCTTGTCGGCGATCTGTTCGAGGTGATTCCCCAGTGGCTCGCCACGGCTTAATGGGAAAGACGAATGCCGGTAGCAGGTTGGTTGGAAATAGTCAGTTGAAACACACGAGGCATCTATGAACTGTCAGAAGCTGCTGGTTTGTGCTGCGGTCACGTTAGGCTTGGCCGGGGTTTCCTTTTCCGCGTCCGCGGCCACCACATCCGCCTGGTGTAGCTCGGGCAAACCGATTCGATTTGCTGAAGTTGGCTGGGATAGCGGAAAATTCTTCACCGAAATCGCTAGGTACGTCGTCGAGAAGGGGTATGGATGCAAGACTGAGACGGTTGGAGGCTCGAACTCGATCACGACGGGCGCTGTCGCAACAAATGATTTGCAAGTGTTCGTCGAGTACTGGAACGGGCGCACGTCTGCGATCGAAGCGGCTGCGAAGGAGGGAAAGATCAAAGTCATTGGCGACTTGGTGAAGGGAGGTAGTGTGGAGGGGTTCTACGTTCCCGAGTATGTCGTCAAGGGGGATCCGAAGCGAGGCCTCAAGCCCATCGCGGCGGACCTCAAGTCCGTATCGCAATTGCAGAGCTACAGTAAGATTTTTATCGACCCCGAGGATCCATCAAAGGGCAGCTTCTTGAACTGTCCGATTGGATGGCAATGCGAGTCCGACAATACCCAAAAGCTGAAAGCGTATCAGCTTGACAAGGAGTATTCGAATACGCACCCTGGAACGGGCGCCGCCATGGATGCGACCATCTCGTCGGCCTACGAGCGAGGCAAACCCATTCTTTACTATTACTTCCAGCCCTCGACGTTGCTCGCTCGTTATCCGTCGATTCGGCTTGATGAGCCGGCGTTCAACGAAGCATGTTGGAAGACTATCAACAATAGCAAGGACGCAAACCCGTGTCCTAGCGCGTCTCCTATAACAAATCTCAAGATTCTCGTCTCGACACCATTCGCCAATGGTGACCCCTCGATCACCGACTTCTTAAGCAAAATGTCGTTGCCGATGTCAGCAGTTAGTCAGGCGCTGTCGAGCATGGGTTCTTCCAAGGTTGATCCCAGGACGTTGGCGGTTCAATACATAAAATCGAATCCTCAGGAACTTGCTACCTGGGTTCCTGCAAGCGTAGCGCAAAAGGTTGAAGCGTCAATTTCGAAATAAGCGTAGCTCTGCTGGCCACGTTGCTGTGGCCAGTGGAAAGTGGAGGCAGCGCAGTGAAGGACATTTTTATTCCAGTGAACCTCGCAGACGCAATCAATCGCGGGTTCACACAGATCGTGCAAAAGTATGCCGACCAGTTCCATCAGGTGAGTGTATGGCTTCTCTCGTGGGTTTTGAATCCGGTAGAGCACACCCTCTTGGCGTTGCCCCCACTAGTTGTGCTGCTGCTGCTGGGAGCCCTGACGTGGATTGGCAGTCGAAGAATTGGGACCACTCTTGTCATGATGGCGCTGACGTATGCCATCGGTTGTCTAGGCTTGTGGGACAAGCTGATGGCAACCGTGTCCATAATGCTCGTATCCGTGCTCGTGACTGTCATGATTGGTGTGCCGACGGGCATTGCGATGGGGAAATCGAAAACGTTGCGTCGAGCCATGAACCCGATTCTCGACATGATGCAAACGCTTCCCTCATTCGTGTACCTCATTCCCGTGCTGATGCTGTTTGGGTTGGGTCGCGTGCCGGCTGTCCTTGCCACGACGGTGTATGCTCTGCCTCCTCTTATGAGGCTAACAGAGCTGGGGCTGCGGCAACTGCCGGAAGACGTTCTGGAGGCGTCGCAAGCGTTTGGAGCGACCCCCCTGCAACAGCTCTTTAGCGTCGAATTGCCGCTTGCCCGGCCCTCGATCATGGCTGGTCTGAATCAGGCGGTGATGATGTCGCTCGCTATGGTTGTGATTGCTTCGATGATCGGAGCAAAAGGCCTCGGTGAAGACGTGCTGTCGAGCATCAACAATCTGGACATGGGGCAGGGCGTGCAGGCAGGGCTCGCCATTGTGATGCTCGCTGTGGTGTTTGACCGGGTAACGCAAGCCTACGGTAGATCGCGTCGCGAGCGTCTGCGCGTTGCTAAAGCAAGCTCGGCGAGGAAGGCGAAATCATCCACTTCCGGTGAGCACGGGCATGAGGTGCGGGCATGAGCGCAACTATTCTCGAACTGCGAAATCTGTACAAAATCTTCGGTCGCGACGAGCGAAGCGTTCGGTCCGCTCACGAGGCGGCGAAAGGAGGATCCTCGCGGCAGGATATCCTTGAGAAAACACACTGCACTGTGGCTGTGCGGGATGTTTCACTGGACATCGTCGAAGGCGAGATCTTTGTGATCATGGGTCTCTCGGGGTCCGGAAAGTCAACGCTCGTACGGCATTTCAACCGGTTGATCGAACCGACTTCCGGACAGCTCTTGTTCCGAGAAAGAGACATCCTTAAATTGTCGCGAGTGGAACTGCGTTCGGTCCGCCGGCACAGAGTAGGAATGGTGTTTCAGAGCTTTGCGTTGTTGCCCCACAAGACCGTCATGGAGAACATCATCTTCGGACGTCTGCTGCGCGGTGATACGAAGTCGGATTCAATCGAAGACGCGAATAAATGGCTGGATGGCCGTATGGGCCTCAAGGGCTACGCAGACAAGTTTCCTGACGAACTGTCGGGAGGCATGCGTCAGCGCGTGGGACTTGCACGCGCACTGGTGTCAGATCCGGACGTGTTGCTTATGGACGAGGCGTTCTCGGCCCTTGATCCACTCATCCGTTGCGATCTTCAGGACCTGCTGCTGGAAATGCAGTCGGATCTGAAAAAAACCATCATCTTCATCACACATGATATTGATGAGGCGATGAAGCTCGGTTCTCGTATCGCCATCATGAAGGACGGAGAGGTCGTGCAAGTCGGGAGTCCGGACGAGATTCGCAGTCGTCCGGCGAACGAGTATGTGCGCCGCTTCTTCACAAAGAGCAACGCGGCGTAATGGTCGCCGTCTTGCCGGCGCTGGCCACTTTCCAATGTGTGAAGCGGTAACGGGTGGGTGCAGTCTCTCAGTGCTTCGGTTCGTCCTTCTGGCCGATACCGAAGACGTTCGCGCCCAGTCCTCGGTGGTCTGGGCGGCCTTTGTTGGTCCACCCAACCCTATTCGCCGTGCCAAAGAAAACCTGCCCGGGCAACGTGGGGGCAACTATGCAAAACAGGGCCGCGCGGCGACCTGCTGAAAAACAGTTTTCATCATTTCGATTCTGGGATCGTCCATGTCTACCGCAGCAGAGCATAAGCACTCGAATTATCTCTTCTCGTTTGAATGTCCCGACCGCCTGGGCATATTGGCCAAGGTGGCGGGGCTGCTCTATGAACAAGGAGTTTTTGTTACCGAGTCATTTCACTATGGAGACCCCGAGACGAAGAAATTCTTCGCGCGGATGGTCTTCAACGACCACGCGATGAAGGCTCCGCTCGGCGAAGTTCGCGAGAAGATCAACCGTATCGCCAAAGAACTCGAGATGACGTTCACACTGCGGCCAGCGAATTACCGGCCCAAAGTCTTGATCGCAGTTTCGAAGTACGACCACTGTCTCAACCTGATCCTGACAAAGTGGCGGGCGGGCGCCTTGGCAATCGATATCGTCGGTGTAGTCTCAAACCACGACGATTGCCGAAGCCTCGTCGAATGGTACCGCATTCCGTTCCATCATTTCCCAATCACGGCGCAGACGAAGCCCCAGCAGGAGGCTCAGATCCTCGAACTCTTCGCAGAGACCAAAAGTGAACTGTTGGTCCTCGCTCGCTATATGCAGATTCTCTCCGATGACATGAGTCGCCGACTCGAAGGTCGCGCAATCAACATTCATCATTCTTTCCTGCCCGGGTTCAAAGGCGCGCGTCCATATCACCAAGCGCACGAACGCGGCGTGAAAGTGATAGGCGCCACTGCTCACTTTGTAACAAGCGATCTGGATGAGGGTCCGATCATCGCTCAAGAAGTGAAACAGATCGACCACACGTACTCGGCAGACGACATGGTCCTGGTCGGCCACGATACTGAGGCCGTTGCGCTCGCGCATGCGGTTCGGCTGTTCAGCGAAGGTCGAATCTTCCTGAACGGCCATCGTACGGTTGTTCTGTGACCATCCAATTTAGACGACGAGGTCGCGCTTGGAACATTACTCATTCTGGTCACTCGCGAAGCATGCACTCTCGGGGCACCGCAACTGGCCCCAGGCGTGGCGCTCCCGCGAGCCGAAATCGCGTTATGACGTCGTTATCGTGGGCGGCGGCGGTCAAGGTCTCGCAACTGCCTATTACCTGGCAAAGAATCACGGCATTACCGATGTCGCAGTCCTCGAGAAGGGCTGGCTCGGCGGAGGCAACACCGGTCGTAACACGACTGCAATCCGGTCGAACTACTTCTATCGGGAGAGCACGGATTTCTTCGACCGGTCGTTGGACCTCTACGAGGGCTTGAGCAAGGAGTTGAACTACAACGTCATGCTGAGCCAGCATGGTGCTGTGACCCTTGCTCACAGCCCGGGCCAGATGGATGGCTTGGAACGTTGGTCGAACTCGATTCAGCTTCAGGGGATCGATGCGGAGATGCTCGATGTTCACCAGGTCAAAGAATTCATGTCCCCTCTGGACACGAGTCGGAGCGCTCGGTTTCCAATCTACGGCGGTTTTATACAACGACGGGCAGGGGTAGCGCGACATGACGCAGTTGCGTGGGGATACGCACGAGGTGCCGATGCGCTTGGGGTCGACATAATCCAGAACTGCGAGGTCTCCGGCGTACGAATGGCTGGCAATCGCGTTCGTGGCGTTGAAACGAACCGTGGTTCGATTGAGGCCGACAAGGTGGTCTTTGCGGTTGCAGGTCATTCGACAGTATTGGCGAAGATGGCGGGCATCACTTTGCCCATCACGAGCGTGGCTTTACAAGCGATGGTGAGTGAGCCGATCAAGCCAGTTCTAGATGGCCTGGTTGTGTCACCTCTTGTTCATTGCTACGTCAGTCAGTCAGATCGTGGCGAAATCCTCATAGGTGGTCGCGCGGATGCTTATCCATCGTACGGTCAGCGGGGGACGCTTCCAGCGCTGGAAGACACATTGAGTTCGACGCTAAATCTGTTTCCCGCCTTCAGTCGGCTCAAGCTCATGCGCCAGTGGGCGGGCATCGTCGACATCTCGCCGGACACTAGCCCGATCATCGGGAAGACTCCGGTTACGGCGTTGTATATCAGTACGGGTTGGGGTACGGGTGGTTTCAAAGCGATTCCTGTTGGCGGAGAAACGCTGGCCTACACAGTTGCTAACGACCAACCCCATCCGCTCATTGAACCTTTCGGTATAGAACGCTTCCAGACTGGTCGCTTTGTCAATGAGGCCGCAGCAGCCGGCGTCGATCACTAAATTAGAGAAACCATGTTACGCATTCTGTGTCCTCACTGCGGCAGCACCCGAGACGAAGACGAGTTCACCTTCGGCGGACCTTATGAGCGAGTTCGTCCGAGCGCTCCGCATGAACTCAACGATTCGCAATGGGCTGGCTACCTCTTCACGCGCGAGAACATTCGCGGCGCCTCCCTCGAGCGCTGGCGACACACGTTCGGCTGCCGGCAGTGGTTCGGAGTCGAACGTGATACCGTCACTCACAGCCTGATTCGAGTTTTTACCTTCGCTGAAGTGCCTCGCCACTCGGATAGCGAAAAGCGGGTCGCGGGAGGCGTTCATGAAGCCGCTTGAGCGTGTTACCCCTTTCGGAAAACTCGCAGGTGAGCAACAGCGCAAAGTGCAGTTCACGTTCGACGGGAAGTCCTATGAGGGGCTGGAAGGCGATACGCTCGCTGCGGCGTTGCTTTCGAATGGAGTTGCGATTGTGGGTCGCAGTTTCAAACTGCACAGACCTCGCGGAATCATGGGTGGTTGGGTTGAGGAAACCAACGGTCTTATGCAGCTCGAATCAGGCCAATTCGACGAACCCAATGTTCGATCGACGATGATGCCGCTTTATCCGGGCCTTAAGGCTTCGAGCCAGAACGCATGGCCGAGCGCGCAGCACGATGTGCTGAGTGTGATGGACAAATTCTCGAAAGTGCTGCCGGCCTCGTTCTACTACAAATCGATGATGTGGCCGAACTGGCATTTCTACGAGCGCTTTGTTCGGCCGATTGCTGGCCTGGGCAAAGCGCCGAAGGAGCCTGATGCGCAGGAGTACCTGAAACAGAACGTTCATTGCGATCTGCTGATCGTTGGTGGCGGCCCCGCCGGCCTTGTGGCTGCCCTGATTGCAGGTCAAGCCGGCCTCCGCGTCATCGTTGCCGATGACCGGGATCAGTTTGGTGGCTCGCTACTCGGAGAGCGTTTTCGCATCGACGGTCAACCGGGAGCTAAATGGGTTCAAGCTACCGTTGCTCAGCTTGAGGCACTCCCCAACGTTCAGTTGCTTCCCCGCACGAACGTGAGCGGCTACTACGAGGGCAATTTCCTTGCGGCCGCGCAGCGCGTGGCCAATCATCTGGGACCGAAGGGACAGGAAGGGCGCCTCCGCGAGCGCCTTTGGCGAATTCGCACGAAGACTGTGATTCTCGCGACCGGTGCAATCGAGCGGCCGCTGGTGTTTGCGAACAACGATCGTCCGGGAATTATGCTCGCCTCAGCGGTGCGTATGTACGTGAACCGCTTTGGTGTTGTTCCCGGAAAGAATGTCGTTATTGCGACGAACAACGACGACGCGTATCGAACCGCGCTCGATTTAAGCAAAGTTGGTGTGAAGAAGGTTTGCGTGGTAGATACGCGAGCGAAGGTCGCCGACGAACTCGTGCGCGATCTGACGAAGCTGGGCATTCGTCACTACGTCGGCCACGGCATCCGCGATGTGGTCGGAACGCGCAGGGTGAGGGCGTTGAAGATAGCGGCTCACAGGGGCGGAGGAAAGCTTGATAGAGAAACAACGACCATCCAGTGCGATCTGGTCGCCATGTCAAGCGGATGGACTCCGACTATTCACCTTTTCAGCCAGGCGGGTGGCGCACTCACATATGATGAGGCGCTTGCATGCCTGGTGCCGAGTGCGTGTTCGCAGGACGTGCAAGTGATCGGCGCAGCGAACGGCACGTTCCCTCTCCCGCTGTGCATCCAGCAAGGCATCCAAGCCGGCGAAGCGGTTGTCGAGCGACTCGGGAGCAAGGTCGCCGCAAGTCAGCTTCCGCTGAGGACGCACGCGGTAGCGGAGGAATCGCTTAGGATCGAGCCCTATTGGTACACACGTAGTGCGCCGATGGACAAGCAGTGGCTGGACTTCCAGTATGACGTGAAGGTCTCGGACGTCGATTTGGCCATGCGGGAAAACTTCCGATCGGTGGAGCATGTCAAGCGATACACCACAGGGGGTATGAGCATTGACCAAGGAAAGTCGAGCAACTTCAACATTTTGGCGGTGATGGCCGAGTTGAGCGAACAGCCCATCGAGAAAGTTGGTACGACCCGTTTTCGCCCGCCTTACCAACCGGTGACGATTGGCGCGTTCGCTGGTAACACCCGTGGCGAGCTGTATGCGCCATGGCAGGCCCTGCACGCTTCTTCATCCCACGTCGCAGCTCGTGCGAGCTTCGCTGACTATGGCTGGCGGCGTCCCGAGTGCTACCTCCGTGGCAACGAAGATGTGGCTGCGGCAACAAAGCGTGAAGCGCTCGCGGTGCGCAACGGCGTCGGCATGTTTGACGGCTCTCCGTTAGGTAAGCTCGAAGTGAAGGGGCCTGACGCGGCGACGTTTCTGAACCGGATGTACGTAAACAATCTTGCGACGCTGAAGGTAGGCGCTGCTCGCTACGCGATGCTCACGAACGAAAACGGCGTGCTCATCGACGACGGCGTGGTCGTCCGTCTTGCTAACGATCACTTCCTTGTCCACGCGACTAGCGCGGCTGTCGGTAGGGTCTTCCTGCTGATGGAGGAGTTGCTGCAGTGTGAGTGGCCTGAACTTCGTGTCTTCGTGAATAACGTCACGTCTCAATGGGCCAACGTGACCGTCTCCGGCCCGATGGCGCGAGTGGTCATGCAGGACCTGAATTCGAACATCGATTTCGATGCCCAAAACTTCCCGCATATGCATTTCCGGGTTGGAACGCTTGCCGGAGTTCCGGTTCGGATTCTGCGCGCGAGTTTCACGGGCGAGGTCACGTACGAAATCTCCATCGCCAACCGATACGGCAAGTCACTTTGGGACGCGATTGCTGAGGTCGGAGAGCGCTATGGCATTACGCCCTACGGCATTGAGGCGCTCGAAGTACTTCGAACTGAGAAAGGCTATATACACATTGGCGCCGATACTGACGGAAATTCGAATCCACTGGACATCGGTTGGGCGAAGATCATAGAGAAAAAGGCTGATGACTTCATTGGACGCAGGTCTCTTCAGCGGCCAGCGGACAGGGGTACAGATCGCCTAGAGTACGTCGGACTTGAGTCGCTTGACCCGAACATCAAGCTGCCCGTCGGTGGTCATTTTGTGAATGAAGCAAATCCGAAGATGCCGAGCCCGTCGCAAGGTTACGTCACGTCATCGTGTCTCAGCCCGACGCTGCACAAATCGATTGGGATGGGCATCTTACGCAACGGTGCATCGAGGCTCGGTGAGACTGTGAATATCTATGCAAAGGGAAAGATGACCATCGCTCGCGTTGTTCCGACGGCGCATTTTGATCCAAAGGGAGAACGTCTCAATGGTTAAGTTCAACGCAAGATCGACTTTTTCCCATGAGTACGTCGATAAATGTGTGTTTCCGATTCAAACATCGACGCTGCAGATCACCGAGTTGCCTCTCTCTGGCATTTTGCGAGTGCAGGGCCGCCAGTCGGATGCAGCTTTCGTTTCTACGGCGGGGGAGAATCTGGGTGTGCAGCTGCCTGCACCCTCCAGGACAGTTTCCAACGGAGATGTCACCGTGATATGGGCCGGGCCGAACGAGTATCTCTGCTTCTGTGCGTTGGAGAATGAAGCGCAGTACGAGAATGCGTTGAAGAGCGCGCTGGAGGGGAAGTTTGCCGCGGTCACGCTTGTATCCGATAGCCGGTTCGGTGTACGCGTCTCCGGATCGAACGCAGCCGCGTTTATCGCTCAAGGCTGTTCGATCGACATGGACACAGGTAGCTTTCCGATTGGGCACGCGGTGACTACGAGATTTGCGAGCCTGCCCGCAATCCTGATCCATCGAGCCACGCGAGAATATATCTTGTACGTCGATATCGGCTATGTGGAATACATTTTGAAGTGGCTAGTAGCTGAGTCAAACGAGTACAGGCACGTCGCCGCGTAGGGCGCCGACCAGGCACCCGGTCCCTAGTGTAAGACGAGGCGCGACCTAGCGTAAACCAGGTGCGGTTTCGTCGCATCCAATTACTCTCATTCGGACACTAGGGCGTACACACTTTTAGAGTTTATTCATCACGTGTTGAGTCGAATATGAATCAAGCAAAGATCATCGATGGGCTTGCGGTGTCGAAGGCGCTGCGTGAGGAAGTGGCACGTCGCGCCCGTGTGCTGAAAGCGAAAGGCACCACGCCGGGTCTCGCCGTTATTCTGGTCGGCGATGACCCCGCCAGTGCTGTCTATGTTCGCAACAAGGTGAAAGCGTGCGAGCAGAACGGTCTGTCTTCCAACCTCGAACGCTTGCCGGCCGATGTCAGAGAGGCGCAGCTTCTGGCGCGAATTGAAGAACTGAACGCGGACCCGAATATCCACGGCATTCTTGTTCAGCTTCCGCTGCCTCGCCACATTAACAGCCACAACGTCATTGAGACAATCTCGGCGTCAAAGGACGTGGACGGATTTCACGTCGCAAATGCTGGCTCGCTGATGACCGGGATGCCCCAGTTTCGGCCGTGTACCCCATATGGCGTAATGAAAATGCTTGAGGCGTATCAGATTGCGATCACTGGAAAAAATGCAGTCGTAATTGGCCGCTCGAACATCGTCGGAAAGCCGATGGCGCTGCTCCTCCTGGAAGCCGGTGCGACCGTCACCGTATGTCACAGCAAAACGGCGGACTTGGCCTATCACACTCGGAACGCGGATATCGTTGTCGCTGCGGTTGGTAAGCGCAACATACTGACAGGCGATATGGTCAAGCCATGTGCCACGATTATCGACGTCGGCATGAACAAAACGGACGAGGGCAAGCTTTGCGGCGATGTCGACTTCGCATCTGTTAGCAAAGTGGCCGGCTACGTCACACCCGTTCCGGGTGGAGTAGGGCCGATGACGATCACAATGCTGCTCGTCAATACACTAGAATCCGCTGAGCGAAGCGCTCACCCGGGTCCGGATGATGTCGCCTTGGTTCATTCGGAAGCGGTCAAGGCGTAAGTCATCTCTTGTGGCCCCGAGCGCCACGCGTGTACATTCGCCTGTGCATGCGCCCGCCGCCAACTAGACAAAAGACATGGCCGTATCTTCTCCTATTGAGTACTTCATTCAACGCATCACTAAAAGTGAGAGCAAGTCTCGACCACGCGACTGGTCAGAGCGTCTGTGCGGTGTGATGTCCGGGTTCGGTGCCAAGGCGAGTGGCCGAACGCCAACATGCAGTATTCCTTGTAAGCGCGTCCGACGATAATCGGTGGCATCAAGGCCTTGATCCGGGATTAACGGCTGCGCGAAATTGAGGCGATGGCCTTCGACTTTGCGCTGAAATTTGCGAAGGAAAATGACCTCGTGGTGACCGAGGCGTGCGAACTGCCGCTGCATTTCGCCATGGAGACACGAAGCGAAGTTCTCCCACGGGGAACGGTTCGCGATTTGTGCGCAGACTTGCTTGGGTAGTCATCTTAGTTTGGTGCGCCGCCGGGATTTCGGGGCCACGCCGGTGCGTACGGCGGTCGCCTGAATCACGGTTCCACGCCGCGGAACACGGCCTGTCCTAGGTGTGACCAATGCTCCTCTGCTGCTGCGATGGCCGCGTGGACATCGCAATGACCCTCGCGGTACGAAGCTCGTACGGGCGATGCAATCGCAACGAACTATTGACTGACGCATCTTCTCACTCGCGGACGAAAATGCGCATCGCGAGCACGCTTCTTGCATGATGAACTCGCGCGGCAAATCCGAGGATTCACGCCGGCAAGGGTTGCGCAAACCCGAAGATGATCTTTGTCAAAACGGTCGAGCATTTGCACATGTTTGACGAGCATGAACGGGGCGGCGATTCAGATTCCATCGCAGGTGGATCCCGAACACTCGAGGAACATCGGCATGGGAAGCGAACCGCCGTTGCATCTCGGTCCTTGTTCACCGAAATGTTGTCTGTCTCGTTACGCCTGAGCCAAGAACTCGGGGCTGTGTTCGGAAAGAAGCGGTGAAAGTTGGCGCTAAAGTGATGACGTTTTAGGTTTTGGCTTTGACGAAAAAGTACAGTGGGGTGAGCCTCAACAACAGAATTCGTGCTCAATCTTTTAGCGGCGCCGCACACCTATCGGCTCATGCTCTTAACCGGGCGGATTTGCAACGCGTCATATGATGAATGCTAGAGGCGGCCGGTGATGTAAAAGAGCCGCACCTGGAGAAACGATGTCCCTCTCCCCAAAAGCGAAGGTGCTTTCCGGGCTTTACCGGAATTGCGTCTTTCGGTCCGATTCGCGCGCTGAAGCGCACGAGCACGTCGCCCGAGAGTTCTCCGAGCACGTTTTTAACTGGAAGCAGGGCGCACCGAACGCCGCGCTGTTCAAAGGTGAGCTCAATCAGTTAAAGGTCTATTCCTTGTCCTATGGCGCGCAGATTGAAATCACACCGTGCTCGTTTGACGGCTTTACTTTGGTGCATACGTCGCTTTCAGGCGAAGCCGAGTTCGAGTGCGATGGTCGCTCAATCCGCGTGCCTGAAGGCCGCACGGCAGTGCTCGCACCCAGGCAAAACTGCCGGCTTCGCTGGCTCGCTGGTACGCAGCAGCTTATCGTGCGCGTGCCTGACAAATTGTTGGGCGATGTGAGAAGCCTGCTGCCGGACGAGAAGGTAGATTTAATGGCGGGGCTACTTCCTCGCTCGCTCGGCTCGCAGTAGGACTTCATCATCCAGTCGCTTCTTAACAACCTATCGATGCCAGACGACGGCGGCTTGCATTCTGTATGGCTCGATCACTTCGAGCGCAACCTCGCGTTCTTCCTGCTCGCACATCGGGCCGAGCCGAAGCCGCTTGTGGTTGAGACCCGCCCATCGGGCCAGCCTCCTCTGCATGGGGGCATTCGAGCGAACGGTCTTCGGTGTGATGGTCTAATTTCCTCGGGCAGGTCGATAGGAGGACAATCCTGAATCGACGAGGAAAAACAATAGATGACAAGAAGGCGCCGACAATTTGACGCCAGCTTCAAGCTGGAAGTGGTACGGATGGTACGAGACCAGGGTTTATCGGTCAGTGAAGTCAGCCGGTCGATGGACCTTGTTGAGACGGCCGTACGGCGGTGGGTGGCGCAGTACGATGCGGAACGTGCCGGTGGCCCCGGTGAGGGCAAACCGCTGACTGCGGAACAGCAGCGCATCCGGCAACTTGAAGCTGAGAACCGGCAATTGCGAGAGGACAACGCGCTGCTAAAAAAAGCGTCGGCCTTCTTTGCCCGGGAACTGAAGTGACTTACCGCGTGGTAAATCACTTGCAACAGGAGGCCGTATCGGTCAGTCACGCCTGCCGGGTTTTGCAGGTGAGCCGCTCTGGCTACTATGCACACCGGCGCGCAAAGCCGAGTGCAAAGAGTCTGCAGGAGCGGACCCACGTCAAGGCAGCATTCGCCGCCAGCGGCGCGAGCTATGGCAGCCGGCGTGTGATGCATGCGCTGCGGCAGCAAGGGCTGCATATTGGTCGCTATCGCGTGCGTGCACTGATGCGCGAAGCGGGCCTGCGCACGAGCTGGAAGCGCAAGTTCGTCTCGACGACCGACAGCAGGCATACGCTAGCTGTGGCCGCAAACGTGCTCGACCGGCGGTTTGACGTGGACGAGCCTAATCGTGCGTGGGTTTCTGATATCACGTATATCCGCACGGCGCAGGGCTGGCTGTATCTGGCGGTCGTGCTGGACCTGTTCTCACGCAAGGTCGTCGGCTGGGCCATGTCGCCCAACATGCCGGCCGGACTGGTCATGTCGGCACTGACAATGGCGTTGCAGCAACGCCGGCCAGCGCCGGGCCTGGTCCTACATTCGGACAGGGGCAGTCAATATGCGAGTGACGAGTACCAAGCCTTGCTGAAGCGGCATCACGTGGTTTGTAGCATGAGTCGAAAGGGAAATTGCTGGGACAACTCGGTGATGGAACGGTTCTTCCTGAACCTGAAAATGGAGCGCGTGTGGCAGCGTCAGTACGCCAACCACGACGAGGCACGGCGCGACATCAACCAGTACATCGTCGGCTTCTACAATGCCGTACGTCTACATTCGACCTTGGGCTATCTGTCGCCCGCTGCCTACGAGGCGAAACCGATAGTGAAAGAACCTATCGGCCTGTCCAAAATAACTTGACCACTACACGGGAGATGGACGCCGTGCTTGCCTACATCGATTCAAGGCTGTGTGCGCCCATCTCGCTGGAAGATCTTGCACGTGCCGCAAGCATGAGCTCCCGCGCGCTCAACATACTTTGCCATCGCCATCACGGTGTGCCGCCAATGAAATTGCTTCGCAATTTGCGACTTGACGCCGCGCGTGCGCGACTTTTGGGGGACGCCTCGGCAAGCATCACGGACACAGCACTTGCTCTGGGATTCGGGCATTTGGGGCGGTTCTCGGCGTACTTCTTCTCACGATTCCAAGAACTTCCCCGGGACACGCGGAGAAGGCGAGAAAGCTGAGCCTGATCGCGCCCCTTCCTGATCTGACTACACGTGATAGAAGTCAAGGACCGAGTCGATCTTGTCGTTAAGCAACACAATATGTTTCTTCATGATGATCCAACTCGAACCCGAAGGCTTCAGGCGATGGGTCGAATCACCGAAGAAGTACGACGATGTCCCGAACCGATAACCATGTGTCGCCCACTTGGCAGTGGCTTCCAACTCGCCGTCGTCGAGCGGTCGTACAATTACATTGCATCACCTGATGCAGCGTGCGCGGCATCGGGGACGAGGCGGCTGACTTGCCTGTCCCAAGGCGGAATACGCCGTCTTCAAGACCCCGCTCGCGTCGCGTAGTGAATGAGCGACATACTGCGCTTCGGATCGGTCGTGTAGACATGTTCCGATTCCCACTGCGGAATATGGAACTCCGACTTTGGGTCGAACAGTTCAAGATAGTCAACCCACTGCCGCTTGTCGCACAAGTCCGCTTTGCGGTACAGGAACTGCTCCACGCTTTTGAGAACGTCCACCGTCATTGCTGCTCTCCTTCATTCGCCTGCGCAATGCCTCGTGCATTTTCGATTCGCGCATCAAGTCCCATCACGAGTGCATCGCGCCATGCACCGTGCTGATTGACGTATAGACCCTCGTGCGTCAATTCGGCGCCCGTAAGGACAGGGCTGATGCCGAGTGTTTCGGCGTTCGGCGTGCTCCCCGTGATCCATCTGTCGCAACCACGTGAGATATCGTTCCACTCTTCCATTCGGCCTTGGAAGCCGCGCTGTGCTTCGCGGAATTCGGAGAGGTCGTCAGGCGTGCCCATGCCCGACACGTTGAAGAAATCCTCAAATTGGCGGATCCGGCTTTCGCGATCCTTGTCGGACTCCCCCTTTACGCCGATGCACTGACTGATGATTTCCGTCTTGTCCACGCGACAGGCCGGATGATACGCAACTGCGAGCTGATCTGATCCATGAAGAAGAGGCTCGGATAGAGATTCAGATTGCGCAGCCGTTTCATCATCCACGAGGCCTTCTTTTCACCGTGCTCCTCGACCAGACGCGGCATGATGGTCGCGTAGCCCGGACGCACTTCGGGGTTCGGCATATCGCTGAACAGAACGCTGTGGCCGTTTTTAAACGAGAACCAACCGTCGTCCGTGTTTGAGTCGCCCGCGCCAAGCTTGCGGTAGTCAAGTGAGTTGTTGACATCCGAGCCCTCTTTCGCGTTAATCTCCATGCGGTGCGTGACGGTCGCGACGTAGTTGTAGCGGACGGTGCTCACGTGATAGCCGTCGAGACCGTTCTCGTTCTGTAGTTTCCAGTTCCCTTGATACGTGTAGTGACCTTTGCCGGGCAGTACTTCGAGCTCACCCGTGGGCGACTGCGCCACCATCAGGTCGAGAAACATCCTTGCGTCACCCAGACAATCCTCGAGCGAATGTGTGCCTTCGGTATCAAGATTGACGAACACGAAGCCCCTGTAGCTTGCAACGCGCGCCTTCTTCAGGTCGCGGTGCGTAATGTCGAATCCCGATGGATACTCTGAGGGCGCCTTGACCTTCAGAAGCTTGCCATCGGAGCGGAACGTCCATGCGTGAAATGAGCATACAAAGGTCGACTGATGCCCGCGCGAAAGGCGCGTGAGCGTTGCGCCCCGGTGTGCGCAGGCATTGACGAGCGCATTCAACTGGGCTTTGGCGTCACACGTGATGATGAGGGGTTGACGACTCGCCTGCATTGTGACGTAGTCGTTCGGTCGGCTGATTTCACTCTCGTGGCAAGCGTAGATCCAGTTCTTCTCCAAGATCATCTCCATCTCGAGATCGAAGAGTTCGGGCTCGGTAAACATCGCCCCCGCTACTCGGTAGACGTTTTCTTCCGGGCGGAAGTCAAGGCAACCGGTGGCGAACTCGCGCCACTGTTGTTCCGTTCGTTTGATAGACATGGTCTCTCCTTTCAGCTTCGACGATCGCACCGCGACTGTCGGTCTTTATGCAATTGATTGATGGTTCACCGGGGATTTATGCGAGGCGCACCTGCGCGGCGTGCGATCTCATTCGACGCAGCACCAGAGGGGCGCCGCCCGCTGTCTTTTTTAAGACCCACGCGGCGAGGGCCGAATCCATGTAATCGGAGTGACCAGGAAACCAGTCGGCGAGCGCTTCTGCGAGCGCAACCGCCACCCCCGTGTCTCACGCTGCAACCAGAACACTCACTTCCCGTACCGATGCGAGCACGTTCTCATGTTCCTCGATGTGGCATTCACGAGCCGGAAACGCGTATTGCTTCATGAGTCGCGCCTCGAGCGCGAAGTGGCTCTCGACGTGATGCGAGAGCTTTTCCATGATCGCAGGGATCGGCTCATCGTTAGCGTGGAGCATCGCATGCACGAGGGCAGCTTTTTTTATTGACAAAAAATCACGATGACAGGTCGGCGTGGAAGTAAAGCGCTAAGGATTGCGATCGAACTGACAATGTTCGCGACAAACTCCCCGAATCCCCTTTAGTCCCATCTGAGGCCGTGGTGTTGCTTCGTCGCACAAAAACCCGATCCGCATAAATCGACAACCCAGACGCGTCCAATTACCGTCACGCCTCATGTTTATCGAAACCCTAGCCCCTTGGATGTTTTTTGGAATGCAAGACATGACATTCTTTCGTTTGCAGAAGATTTTTCGGCTTCTTAGGCTCCCGATTGCATTACATCAAGGGACTTCAGGCGACGCGGTCAGCCGGAAGTTAACAAAACAATGACGTGGACGGGTGTATTTGGAGGTTGAGATGAAGAAGTCCCTGCTTGCTCTTGCCTTGACGACCGTATGGATGTCGGCGGCCTACGCCCAGTCGAGCGTGACCTTGTATGGGGTCATCGACGAAGGCCTCAACTATACGAACAACACCGGCGGTCACCACAACTTCGAGATGGCGTCCGGGTATGGGTACGGGAGTCGTTGGGGCCTCAAGGGTTCGGAAGATCTCGGCGCGGGGGTCAAGACGAACTTCGTCCTCGAAAACGGCTTCGATCTCAATAGCGGCCGTGCCAATCAAGGTGGACGGATGTTTGGACGTCAAGCGTTCGTTGGCGTCGCGCAAGACTCTTATGGCTCGATTACGCTTGGCCGGCAATACGACTCAGTTGTCGACTATGTCGCACCAACGACCGCGAATGGCAACTGGGCTGGTTACCTTTTCGCGCATCCGTTCGATAACGACAACACCGACAATTCGTTTCGCTTAAGCAATTCCGTCAAATACACGAGTCCGAACATAGGAGGATTCAAGTTCGGCGGTTTGTACGGCTTTAGTAACACGGCGGGGCAGTTCTCCAACAACCGTGCGATGAGCGTAGGCGCGAGTTATTCCGGAGGGCCGTTCACCATTGGTGTGGCCTATATAGACGTCGACAATATCGGGATCGGAGCCACAGGAGCCGTTGCGGCTAATGACGCCAGCTTCTTTGCTTCGAGCCAACGGGAATTCGGGGTCGGCATTAACTACAAGATCGGGTTGGCGTCGCTCGGCTTCACCTACACTCACTCCAAAATTGAAAGTCCACTGGGAAACGGATATATAACCCCGTCAAATTTCCCCGCTGGAATCACGGTTAATTCGCTTACATTCAATAATTTCGAGGTCAATGCACAGTATTTTTTTACTCCTAGTTTCTTTGCTGGTGCGATGTACACGTATACCAACGGGCGATATGACGCCAGTAACGAAAATTCGAAGCCGAAATGGCACATGGCGGGCTTGGTGGCGGATTATTATCTCTCGAAACGCACGGATGTCTATGCGCAGATCGTGTATCAGAAAGTCTCAGCTTCGACGGGAACGTTTCTCGATAATGCGTACATTTCGGGAGCGGATAATTCGTCTTCAACGAATAAGCAATTTGTCGCGCGTATTGGTATGAAACATCTTTTCTAAGCTGCCGGCTTCTGCGGACTGCGGCGCCGTCATACGAGCCAGCGGACAGCGCAGGATTTGCCGAGTTCGGCAGTTCCTCTTTAAACGGGGGAACTGCTTTGTTTTTGCCTCGCTAAATGTGGTGGAAATCAGATGGAAGTATATGAAGATCTTGTCTCAAGGTTCGGCCCGCGCGAATCGATGGATTACGATATCGTCATCGTTGGGGGCGGTCCGGCTGGACTGGCGGCAGCAATTCGTTTGAAGCAGTTAGCAAAAGAGGCGAATCAAGAAATCAGCGTTTGCGTCCTCGAGAAAGGTTCCGAGATCGGGGCGCATATTTTGTCCGGCGCGGTCATGGATCCGCGCGCTTTGTCAGAGTTGATACCCAATTGGAAAGCGCTGGGTGCTCCCCTCGAGGTCGAGGTTACGGAGGATAGATTCCTGTTTTTATCGCGGGAGAAAGCGTTTCGCGTGCCGCACGCACTTTTGCCCGGTTGCTTCAAGAATGACGGCAATTACGTGATCAGTCTTGGAAAGGTGGCAAGATGGCTCGGAGAGCAAGCAGTTCAGCTGGGCGTCGACGTTTTTCCAGGATATGCGGCTGCCGAGATTCTTTATGACGAAGACGGCGCTGTGAAGGGTGTTGCGACGGGCAATGTCGGTTTGGGAAAGGACGGTTTTCCGACTGCCGGGTTCCAGTTGGGAATGGAACTGAGTGCGAAATATACGCTGTTTTGTGAGGGAGCTCGGGGGAGTCTTGGCCGGCAACTAGAGGAGAAATTCAATCTCAGGGCGGCCTCTCAGCCACAGGTGTACGGTCTCGGTATAAAGGAGCTCTGGGAGGTTAACCCGACAGTGCATAAAGCGGGGCTCGTCGTCCACACTGCCGGTTGGCCGCTTGATTCCAAAACATACGGGGGATCGTTTCTTTATCACCTGGAGGACAACCTCGTTGCGGTCGGATTTGTCGTGGGCCTGGGCTACGCCAATCCCTATTTATCGCCTTTCCAAGAATTACAGCAATACAAGACTCATCCAGCCATCCGGTGGTTCCTCGAGGGCGGCAAGCGCGTGTCCTATGGCGCAAGGGCGATAGCCGCCGGTGGCCTGTGTTCACTGCCAAAACTGACTTTCCCTGGTGGCGCATTGGCCGGCTGCGAGGCTGGGTTCCTAAATGCGTCCCGGATCAAAGGCAGCCATGCCGCAATCAAGACTGGAATGCTGGCGGCGGAGGCCGCTTTTGAAGCCATTTGTGCCGGTCGGTCCTTGGATGAACTCACCAGCTATCCGGCGGCTTTTGGGCGCTCGTGGCTGAAGGATGAACTGCATAGGGCTCGCAACTTCAAGCAATGGATGAGCAAGGGCCTGTACCTGGGTGGTGCGATGGTAGCGCTTGAGCAAAAGCTCATGGGCGGAAGATTCCCTTGGACCATTCAACACTCGGGCGAAGATCACCGAAGGCTCCAGGCCGCCGCCAATTACAGTCCGATCGACTATCCCAAGCCTGACAACAAGATTACATTTGACCGTCTCTCGTCGGTCTTCATCGCGAACGTGAATCATGCCGAGAGCCAACCTCCCCATCTGACGTTGAAAGACGCAGAGGTTCCACAGAAGCTGAACCTCGCGACGTTCGCGGGTCCCGAAGCGCGCTATTGCCCGGCTGCGGTGTATGAATATCTGAAGGACAAGAAAGGACGGGAAAAACTCCATATCAACGCCCAGAACTGTGTCCATTGCAAGACGTGTGACATCAAGGATCCCAGCCAGAACATTGTCTGGACCCCTCCAGAGGGGGGCGGAGGGCCGAATTACAGCGCGATGTGACGCAACATCGCTGAAGCTAGCTCGAATGAGCATGACATCCATAAATTCATGCACGCCATTAGATATCGTGGCTTGCGTGGAGGCATCGAAGAGTTTCAAATCACAACGTCGCCATCTCTTTTGGCGTAGCCCAAAACACTTGAGACACATCATGCTCCCGAACAATCAACTCGAGTCCCTCATCAAGTCCCGCCAGCCGGGACGTTCGCTGCCGCAGCCGTTTTACAATGACCCGGCTGTTTTTGAGCGCGATTTGGAGCTCATTTGGGAAAAACAATGGCTTTTCGCCGGCGTTGCTGCGCAAATCCCCAACGTGGGCAACTGGTTCACCGTAGAGGTTGGGCGCAGCTCTATTGTGGTCATTCGCGACAAGACGAAAGCGATTCGAGCCTTTTACAACACATGCCGTCATCGCGGCTCCAGACTTTGCTCGGGTGAAAAGGGTGCTTCGGCGACTCTGGTTTGTCCTTACCACCAATGGACATACGGGCTCGACGGGAAGTTGCTTTTTGCGAAGGAAATGGGCGAGGCGTTTGATACCGCCGAGTTCTCTTTGAACCCTGTGCATTGTGAGTCGCTTGACGGCTATATTTTCATTTCCCTTGCAGAGAAGCCCGCCCCGTTCGATCACTTCCGAGAACAAGTGTCGCCGTATATCAAACCTCATGGACTGGGGAACGCAAAGATTGCGTTCGAGTCGACCATTGTCGAGAAGGGCAACTGGAAACTTGTCCTCGAGAATAACCGGGAGTGCTACCACTGCACGGGAAGCCATCCGGAGCTTCTTCGCACGATCTCTGAGTTCGACGGCCCGACGGATCCCCGCTTCGGCGGCGAATACGCTGAAAAATGCGCGGCGGACGAGGCACGTTGGGAAGCGGCTGGTTTGCCCTTCAAACCGATAGAGACCGATGAGGGCTATCGCATGGTTCGTGTCGCGATGGAGCGAGGTCTATCGTTTACGATGAGTGGAGAGCTCGCTTGCAAGAAGCTCTTGGGTTCAATCGAGGATCAGGACGTCGGTTCTCTTCGCTTGTTGCGTTTCCCTAACACGTGGAACCACGTGCTTTCTGACCACGCGATTGCATTCCGAGTCTTGCCACTGAGCGCTACCGAGACGCAGGTCACGACATGGTGGTTGGTAAACGGCGATGCAGTCGAAGGAGAAGACTACGATCTCGACAATTTGACCGCCGTTTGGAAGGCGACAAATGCGCAGGACCAACGGCTCGTCGAGACCAATCAGCAGGGGATTAACTCAAAGGGATATCGTCCAGGTCCTTATTCTCCTTTGGTCGAACGTGGCGTGACGGAGTTTCTCGATTGGTACTTGACCACGCTGAAAGAAGAGTTGAATGCCGCGGCGAAGTTCATTCCGTTGGAGTGCCTTCAAGCATGAGCGGTAGCGCTTTCACCGAGGCAACCTGCACTCGTATCACCTCTGAGAACTGGAACGTTAAGACATTCCAGTTTTCGTTAGCGCGGCCTCATGATCCGTTCAGTTTCACTGCGGGCCAGTACGTTACCTTGGGATTCGAGATCGCGGGCGAGAAAGCATACCGTTGCTACACGGTATCCTCAGCGCCGCAATGTCCGCAGGAAGAGCAGTTTGAAATCACGGTTAAGCATTCGCCCGGCGGTACCGTTTCGACCTGGCTTCACGAAAACATTACAGTCGGCGCAACAATTGAGGTTTCACACCCGACCGGCGACTTTACGTTGCCGAAGCAAGAGTCGGAAGCCTTACTATTCGTCGCAGGTGGGGTGGGCATCACCCCACTTATTTCGATGGCTCGCGCGATCCGTGCTCGGAGGCTAAGTTCTGACATCCAGTTCCTTCAGTTCGCGCGAACGCCTAGCGACATTCTATTTCGGAACGAGTTGCTGGAAATCGCGCGCTCATCTCCTGGTATCACCCCACACTTTTTCACGTCGATAGGCGATAACGCTGTCGTCACGAAGGGGCGACTTTGTCGGGACTTGCTTGATCGCGCGGTGCCGGATTGGACCTCTCGACGAGTGTTTTGTTGCGGTCCCGAGTCATTCATGGCGGCGATGCGTCTTTCTTTCCTGGAGACTGGTGCGCGTCCGGAGCGCTTCCATCAAGAGAGCTTTGAGCTACCCGAACAAGCGCCTGTACATGTCCCTCCGTGCGTTGGGGTAACCAGAGTCCGTTTGTCTGAGTCCGGATTGGACGTCAAATGCGACCCGGGAACGACAATTCTTGACGCCGTTCACGCGTTGCCGAATGGGCCCAGGATTCCCAACGCATGCCGTTCCGGGGTCTGCGGAACCTGCAAGCTCAGAAAGCTCGATGGATCGGTGGAGATGCATCATAACGGCGGCATTACCGACGAAGAGATTGAGGACGGCTTCGTACTCACGTGTTGTTCCATTCCTTTGTCTGACGTCACCGTCGAATACTGAGTGAGTCGCCATTCGTGACAAGTTGCTGTGGTGATAAATCCTCTTGCCTAAGCTATGCGTTCATCTACTCGTATCTCACCGCGATCCCGGTGCGGTTCACATGCACGGGACAGGCGACCGACGCCGAGACAGGAACGCTGACGTTATGACGTGGACCGTTCGAGGTGTCGCCATCATCTCGCGAGCATTTTCGGGACGCTCGCGTGGTTCGCTTTCACCTGCTGCGCGGTGGCCGCATTACGCTCTACCACTTTGCTTGGCTCTCGACCGAGAAGATCAATGGTGATGAAAAATCGACGAGTAATAATGGCCCAACTTCCGGCAGGAATGCTGAAGGCGGCGGATTTTAGATTGATCGAGGAGGCGGTACCCCCTCTCAAGGAGGGGCAAGCGCTAATCGAAGTTCTCTACACGCTGATCGATCCGATCATTCGCGGCTGGATGGTGAACTGGTTCGGGTTCGTGCCGATGGCTCCTGGTGCGCTCATCCCCGCAATGGGCGTGGGACGCGTCGTGGACTCTCGAAGTCCCGGAATCGCGGCAGGTAGCATCGTCTCGGGCATGTACGGCTGGCAAAATTACGCCATCACCGACGGACAAACGATCTTGCTTGATCAGCTCCCGTATGGCGACCAGGTCATGCCCATTCGCGGTCATGATCCGGAGTTGCCGCTGACCTACCCTATTGGCATCCTGGGGGTCTCAACGATGACGGCCTATTTCGGCGTGAAGAGGGACGCGCCGCCGATACCGGGTCGAAACTATGTTGTATCGGGTGCGGGAGGTTCGGTTGGTTCCATTGCTGGACAGATCGCCAAAATGGATGGTGCCACGGTGATCGGCCTGGCCGGCACCGATGATAAATGCGCTTGGCTGACATCCGAGTGCAATTTTGATCACGCCATTAACTACCGCGCGAGTGACCCTGCGACCGAATTGAAGCGACTTTGTCCGGGGGGAGTGGACATATTCTTCGACAATGTCGGCGGCCCAATCTTGGAGTCCGTCCTTGATAACCTCTCGCTTGGCGCGACCGTTCTTCTCTGCGGCGCAACCGCTGTCTACAATGCAAGCGGAGACAAGCCGAACTGGGGGCCCAAGAACTACTTTAACATTTGCCTGCAGCGCGCGGTAATGAAAGGCACCTACTGTGTCGATTACCACGCGGAATATCCTGCTGCTCAGGAGGAAGTGGTAGGGTGGATTAGACAGGGTCGGCTCATGCATCGCGAGACCATTGTCGAAGGGTTGGAAAATTGCCCTGCGGCACTTATCGGTCTTTTTCGGGGAGACGGTGTCGGCAAGTCTTTCGTCCGCGTGTCGCCGGAATGACTGGGATCGCATGGGGTCTTTCTGATCGTCATCCGATCAGTCCTTTCGTTGCGTCGTGTCTGAACCGGAGCGTGGTCTCGAAGAAGAACTTCAGCCCGGTGATCGCGGCATTCAGTGATATCGGTGACGTGCCATGATCGACCAGATGCAGCTGGTAGGTTCGCAGGTCCTCGACCGTGGCGGTATCAGGCGAGCGCCCGAGGTATCGGGCGAACTCGCGGACGACGCGCAGATAGTTGGCTTGCGTCTTCGGGGAAAGCTGGCGCATAAGCATGTCGTCGATCATGCGCTGGCGCAACGGGCCGACGGTCGGTTGGGAGGAGGTGATGATGCGGCTCCTGTTGAAGAACGAGGCGGATTGCCTCATTCGCCAACATAAACCGCGCGACCGGCCCCTCTTTGACCTCCAGCGTCGGAGCGCAGCCCTCTACCGCGCGAGCGGTTTCGTTCATCGGCCGTTCGTCGAAGTTCGCCCGTAAGCAACCGAACGACCGCCTTCGTTGGTTTTCATCATTTTGTTCCTCCTGCGGCATCGACAAATGCCGGCTCGAACCCGTGGTGAGAACAAATTTGCTTCAAGAGATGTTGCATGAAATTGTTCCTTTAACGGACTATTGAAGCGATTTTGCAGGCTTGCCGACGCCCGGGCCGGACTGTGGATGACCCCCAGCGCTGTCTAACGGAGTCATGTCGCTCAACCCTCAAGTGCTTCAATCGCATTGGTAGCCGTTGGTCGGGCTGTTCGCGCGCTCGGGATGAACCCGCTGGCGCATTCGGTCTGCATTGTAGGACGATGCAAAAGCAGATCAAGTCGGGAACGGCGTAAGCTGGGCAGCTTCGTTTTTACTCGCTTAAGGTGCTGGGAACAAAATCATGCAAACCAACGGTTTTAACTTTAATTACTTAGTATGCCGACGTAATTTGACATAAAAAATTATCACCTTTTATTTCGTAATACTATGTATATTAGATTGTAGGGGTGCCGGCCTCGGAGCTTCTGACAGGTAGCGCGTCTGCATGGAAGCGACTGACGCGATGGAGCGGGCAACGAAGGATCTTTTTCGAGTGCGGAAGTCAAGCGGGAGTGACCTCATCGATCGCGTCGAACATGGATGTCATGTCGCTTTCCCGGTCACGCGGCGCAAGACGCTTGACGCCAGTCGTGCGCTGCTCGTTCCAGAAGCCCGGCAGGCGCTCCCAGTCTCAGTCAAAAAATAGCAGCATTGGCTCCGCCAGTTCCGGTGCACACCATTGCGGGTTCCGTCGGGCTGCATGTCGTCGCCAACGGCGACGGCTCTGTCACGTTGGCGAACCGGTGGACTAAGATGCCGCGATGAAAAAAGCGAAATCGATCTATCACGGCCACCGCTTTCCGGCGGCAGTTATCAGCCAGGCAGTGCGCTGGTTCTTCCGTTTTCAACTGAGCCTGCGCGACATTGAAGAGTTGCTGTTCGAGCGCGGCGTGACTGTCAGCCATGAATCGATCCGTCGGTGGACGGACAAATTCGGCCCGCGCTTCGCCCGTCAGGTCAAGGCCGCCCGTCGCAAGCCCGGTTCAACGTGGCACCTCGACGAGATGTTCGTGAAGCTGCGTGGCGAACCGTATGTGCTGTGGCGTGTAGTCGACGAGCACGGCATTGAACTCGACATCCTGCTACAGAATCGACGCGACCAGGCTGCAGCAAAGCGCTTTTTCAAACGCCTGCTGGCAGGCTGTCTCGCGCTACCGAAGAAGATCGTCACCGACCAGCTACGCAGTTACCCAGCCGCAAAAACAGAGTTCCCGGAGTTCGCTAACGTGAAGCACGTATTCGTCAAGGCCTGCGCGCGCGTGAACAACAGGGCCGAAAACAGCCATCAGCCTACGCGCGAACGCGAGCGCCGGATGCGAGGCTTTCGACTGCCCGGGCGCACGCAAGTTTTCCTGTCGTGCTTCGGTCCGATCCGGCAACACTTCGCGCTCAAGCGGCACCTGCTACGTGCATCGCTCTACCGCAAACAACTCGCCGCACGATTTGATGCATGGCGCCTTTTCACCAGCGTTACCCAAGTTCCGTCCGCCGTTTCCTGAGACATCGCAGTCTTCGTCCATATCTCGTCACACGGTCGGCAACGTGACAGAGCCCCGATGACGCCTCGTTCAGGATCGCCACCGGAACGAGTTGCACCGCCTCGGCTTGCTGTTCCGCCAGATACCGACGCCGCCACGCGAACACGAGGTTCGCGTTCAAGCCGTTCTCACGGGCCAGCCTGGCGATCGACACCCCTGGTTCGCAAGCTGCCATCGCCAGGCGATGCCGGAATTCGGGATTATGGTTCGGGCGACCTTTACGGCTACCGGGCCTCTGTGCTGGCTCTGACAAAATGGTGTCCACCACTTCGAAAATGATGGACATCACTTTGATGCCGATCCTCGTGGCCGTCTACGACGGCCAGCGCGAGTCGCTTACAATGAATCCGTGGCAGGCGATTGAGGTTTGTGACAGCAGGCGATGAGCACATTGCGGGGCGAACACGGGTCCGGTTTGGTTTACAGGAACGCAGTCTACCGACTAACCTGACTCTACCTAAGGAACTGCTGCGCAAGGTGCAGGCCGCGCAATACGTTGCCTCGCATCCTGGCGAAGTTTGCCCGGCGAAATGGACTCCCGGCGCCGAAACGCTGACGCCCTCACTCGATCTGGTGGGGAAACTCTGACCATCGGCTTTCGATAAGCCAACGACTAATCACGGCGACGCTTTGCATATCACAAGAAATTGGTTTTCGACGGTCCGTTCCGGGCAGACAATCGTTTCCGGATGACGGTGCGCAAAGCGCCGCCTTTGCCGGAATGCCTCAGTCCTGCAACGGACCCGGTTGGCCGGGCCCGCCGGAGAAACAATGAAACGTCTGCCGTTGCTCAATCTTGCCGCCGTGGCGGGAGTCGTGATTGCCGTGACGCTGATCACGGTGAAAAATGTTCACGGCACGACGGCTCATGAACTGCTGAACGTTTCGTACGACCCCACCCGGGAGTTGTACCGTGCCCTCAACGCCCAGTTTGTTGCGGCCTACCAACAGGAAACGGGGACTCGGCTGCAAGTGAAACAGTCGCACGGCGGATCTTCCCGTCAGGCCCGCACGGGGCTGTGTCACGTTGGCGACTGGGCTAAGATGCCGCGATGAAGAAAATGAAATCGCTTTATCACGGTCACCGGTTTCCGGCATCGATCATCAGCCACGCCGTTCGATGGTATTTTCGCTTTCAACTCAGCCTTCGCGACATTGAGGAACTGCTGTTCGAGCGCGGAGTAATCGTCAGCCACGAGTCGATTCGCCGGTGGACTGACAAGTTCGGCGCCGGTTTCGCGCATCGGGTCAAGGCCGCCCGCCGCAAGAGCGGTACGACATGGCATCTTGACGAAATGTTGGTGACGCTGCGCGGCGAGCCTTACGTGCTGTGGCGTGCGGTTGACCAGCACGGCACCGAACTCGACATCCTGTTGCAGAAGCGACGCGACAAAGCTGCCGCGAAACGCTTCTTCAAACGGGTACTGGCAGCCTGCCACGAAGTACCGAAGAAGATCGTCACCGACCAACTACTCAGTTACCCGGCCGCCAAGGCAGAGCTCCCGGAGCTGGCGCACGTGAAGCATGTATTCGTCAAGGCCTGCGCACGCGTGAACAACCGCGCAGAAAACAGCCATCAACCGACGCGTGAACGCGAGCGGCGCATGAAGGGGTTTCGATTGCCCGAGCGCACGCAAGCTTTCCTGTCGTGCCTCGGGCCGATCCGTCAGCACTTCGCGCTCAAGCGTCACTTGCTTCGCGCTTCGCTCTATCGCAAACAGCTCGCTGCGCGATTCGAAGCATGGCGCGAATTCACCGGCGTCACCCAAAATCCGTCCACCGCTTTCTGAGTAATTGCCCCGCCTGCCGATCTTTTGTCCCGAGACCGGCAACGTGACAGCGCCGCTCGCCGGACTGACCCTTCCAGAGGGCGTCGCGCATGAGTCGCTGCCCGTGATTGTGACGCTGTTCATCGCGGATTGCTGGGCAGGCATGAGTCGCACGCAGATGATTGCCCGAGCGAAACGGCGGGGACTGCGCTCCAGTCCGATGCCGCGTAAGATCGTCACGGACCAGCTACGCAGCTACCCGGCCGCGAAAGCGGACATCCCGGAACTGGCGAACGTCAAGCACGTGTTCGTCAAAGCCAGCGCTCGCGTGAACAACCGGGCCGAGAACAGCCACCAGCCCACACGAGAACGCGAGCGGCGCATGCGGGGCTTTCGCGACCGCGATCGTACACAAGCTTTCCTCGCGAGCTTCGGCCCGATCCGACAGCACTTCGTGCTGAAGCGGCATCTGCTGCGCGCTTCGCTCTATCGCAAACATCTCGCAGCTCGATTCACGGCTTGGCGCAAATTCACGGAAGTCACCCAAAATCCGTTCGCGGTTTTCTGAGTGGTGGCCCCGCCTGCCGAAACTTTGTCTCGCTATGGGCAACGTGACGACGCCCTTTCACCTTGTAGGCAAACATCGCACCGAACCGGTCGCACCAGTTGTGCACCGACTCGTAGCTGGCCACGACCCCGCGTTCGAACAGCAATTCTTCGATGTCACGCAAGCTCAGGTTGAAGCGGTGGTACCAGCGTACCGCGCAACTGATGTCTGCGGCTGGAAAACGGAAGCCGTGATACGGCGATGGGTTCTTTTTCATCCAACCAATCTACCCAGCGCCGCCTTCAACTTGAATGCCGTCACGACTTCTCCACTTCGGCACAGGCCGCCCCCGAAGGGCGGGAGTCGTCCATTACATCAGAGCAATGCGCACCCCTTGTGGCCGTGTCGATTAACGTCGACTGTAGTTTTCGCATATACAGGCTCGCACGTTTTGTACGTGCCGACGTCCGATGTCTTCTGCAACATCTACCCGGTTGTGGAGAACGACGTCTAAAAATAATCTGTAGTCTTGAATACGTATCTGCTGCAAGCTCGGCAAACGATATTGCGCATACACGAGTGGCATGCCGATCATCGGGAATAGGCGGCGCAGTTCGCGATTATCAGCCAAGTCGAGAAGAGCGCGATAGAACTGACGTCGAGAGCGATTAAACGATAGGTCATCGCGCACAGTGTCCGCATCAACCATTTCCTGCAGGCTCTGCTCCAATACATCGCGAGGCTTTTGCGCTTCCCGATTCATTGACGCCGAACGCAAGAGCAATCCAGACATTAACTCTGCGACGTCTAGCACGGCCATAGTCTCTTTGAAACCCAGTACCCGAATCACTGCACCTTTGTGCTTCAGCAGTTCGATTACGCCTTCGGCAACAAGTCGCTGAAGTGCTTCGCGTATTGAGTTTCGGCTCACACCAAATGCAGTAGCTAAATCTGCTTCTATCAGCCGTTGTCCGGGGACGAAGGTCTGCTTCTCCAGACAACTGAGAACACCATAAAACACGGTGTCGCTGGCGGCTCGCGATGGTTTGTCCATAGGTACGGACCCTAGGCTGGTCTGTTCTTCTGTGTTCATTGCTCGAATCATAGCAGTTGAACGCAACAATTTTATCCTCTATGATTGCCCTACAAATTCGATGAACAATATCAGGCGACATCATGAGCATAGACAGCAGTTTTCAAGGACGTCGAATCTTGATCACAGGAGCTACAAGCGGGCTGGGCGCTCACTTTGCATCTGTATTTGCTCGTCAAGGCGCGTCGGTGATTTTGACTGGACGACGTGAAGCTCTGCTCGAAGAACAGGTGAGAGGCTTTGTTAATGACGGCGTTAACGCGTCATACATCGTCGCTGACGTCAACGATAGTGAGTCACGCAAGCACATAGCACGGACCGCGGGCGAGATCGACGTACTGGTTAACAACGCAGGCATCGTGATCGATAAGCCCGCTACGGCCCAGACAGAAGCAGATTGGGATTCCGTAATCGATACGAATCTCAAGTCGATGTTCTTTCTGGCGCAGGAGATGCTGGAAGGCCTCAAAGCGCGATCCGGCACGGTGATCAACATCGCATCGATCCTGGGTCTGAGACAGGCGGGATCGGTCATGCCCTATGCGGTATCCAAGGCTGGCGTCATTCAGTTGACCAAGGTACTGGCACTCGAATGGGCGCGCTACGGCGTACGCGTCAACGCCTTGGCACCAGGTTATATCGAAACAGAGCTGAACTCCGAGTTTTGGTCTACCCCAGCTGGGCTAGCGATGATCAAGCGCATCCCGCAACGCCGTCTTGGACGCCTCCAGGATCTCGATGGACCAGTCCTTCTTCTCGCTTCTGACGCCTCTGCGTACATGACGGGCTCGGTGATCGTCGTAGACGGCGGCCACGTGACAAGTAGCCTTTGACCAACGAATAGAGCGATAAACCATGCTGTTGACTCCTTATCCTACCGAACGCAGCCGCGCCATAGCGGAGCGAGTAAGCAAATTTGTACGTGACGTGGTTATCCCTTACGAGTCCGACACTCGCCAGGGTGCTCACGGTCCCGACGAAGAACTCGTTGCAGAACTACGCGCTCTTGCTCGTGAGCACGGAGTAATGACTCCCCACGTGCTGCCCTCGGGTGAGCATTTGACGCAACTGGAGACGGCTGCGGTACTCAAAGCTTCGGGCTACTCCTTCCTCGGATCTACCGCTGTGAATACGATGGCTCCGGACGAAGGCAATATGTATTTGCTCGGGAAGGTCGCGACCCCGGAACAGAAAACGCGGTTTCTCGACCAGCTACTAACTGGTGAGTCGCGCTCCGCCTTTTTCATGACAGAGCCTGCGGATACCGAGGGAGCGGGTTCGGACCCGTCGATGTTGAAAACGGTTGCCGTCAAGGATGGCGCGGACTGGGTGATTAACGGCGAAAAAACGTTTATCACAGGGGCTCTGGGCGCGCGTGTAGGCATCGTCATGGCTCGGACTGACGACGGTACGGACCGCGTGCAGGCCACGATGTTCCTCGTCAACTTGCCCGATCCGGCGATCCAAGTCGTCAAAGTTCTCGATACGATTGATATGTCCATGCCAGGCGGTCACTCGCGCATCAAGATTACCGATTTACGTGTATCTGCGGATCACGTGCTGGGTGAAATACATGAAGGGTTCAAATACGCGCAAGTGCGTTTGAGTCCCGCGCGCCTCTCGCACTGCATGCGCTGGCTTGGCCTGGGCATCAGAGCCCAGCAAGTTGCGGCTACCTATGCGACAAACCGTCATGCCTTCGGCAAACGGCTGATCGACCACGAAGGCGTGGGTTTCATGCTCGCCGAAAACGTGATCGATCTTCAGCAGGCCGCTCTCATGGTCGACTGGTGTGCAGGCGTACTCGATACCGGTAGCTTGGGCACGTCCGAAAGTTCGATGGCAAAGGTTGCCGTTTCCGATGCTCTGTTCCGTGTCGCAGATCGCTGTGTCCAGGTCATGGGTGGCTCGGGTGTAAGCCGTGACTCAATCGTCGAGCGATTCTTCCGCGAGATTCGTGCGTTCCGTATCTATGACGGCCCAACTGAAGTTCACAAGTGGTCGTTGGCTAAGAAGGTCAAGCACAGCGTACTCGCAGCGCAAGGGGAATCTCATGTCTGACGCGAACAAGTTCGGAGGTACTGGCCCTGTACGCGAGGCACACAAATTCGATGCCACTGCTCTAAATCGTTGGATGGAACAGCATGTGCCGGAATTCGCGGGTCCGCTCAAGGTGGAGCAATTCAAGGGCGGTCAGAGTAATCCGACTTACCGCCTGATTACACCGAATCACGAGTACGTTCTGCGCCGCAAACCACCCGGCACGCTACTCAAGGGCGCGCACGCCGTAGAGCGTGAAGCGCGGATTATGAAAGCACTGCGCCAGACGGGATTCCCGGTCCCGACGATCTACGCTGAGTGTGACGACGCTTCGGTGATTGGATCCGAGTTCTTCATCATGGAACTCGTTAAGGGCCGCATTTTCTGGAGCGCGACTTTTGAAGGCGTCGATAATGAACATCGTCACCTCTACATGGAGGAGATGAACACGGTTCTCGCACGACTCCATAAAGTTGATTTCATTTCCTTAGGACTCCGTGACTATGGTCGTGAAGGTGGATTTGTTTCGCGTACTATTGCCCGCTGGGCGGCTCAATATCAGAAAGACTCTGCGGATGCAGGTTCTGAACAAGCAATGGATCTCGTGATCCTCTGGCTCAAGGAAAACCTGCCTGAGCGAGATGAGACTTCTATTATCCACGGCGACTTCCGTGTCGATAATCTGATTTTCCATCCAGAAGAACCCCGCGTGCTCGCAGTACTCGACTGGGAACTGTCGACCTTGGGAGACCCGATTGCTGACTTTTCCTATAACGCAATGATGTATCGACTGCCGTCCGACATTCTGGGTGGTATCGCTGAATTCGATCTGAAGGCGTTGGGTTTGCCCAATGAAAACGAATACGTCGCTCACTATTGCATCGACACCAGACGTACTGACATACCGAACTTCGACTACTACGTCGTATTCAACATGTTCAAGTTTGCTGCGATTTTGCACGGTGTAAAGGCGCGAGCGGTTCGTGGTAACGCTGCGTCCGCGGAGGCAGCCACGGTTGGCAATCGTTTTGTAAAGGTTGCGCAACTCGCATGGGCCGCAGCCCAACGTTCGCCCTCAACGAGAAAATGATGAAGATCGGAATTCCGAAAGAAACACTAGCGCGCGAGCAGCGTGTAGCAGCGACGCCTGAGACGGTCAAAAAATATGTGGATCAAGGTCATTCTGTTACGGTCGAAAAGGGCGCGGGGACGCGTGCTTCGTTTGCCGACGAACAGTACACTGCAGCGGGATCAACGATCGGCAGTGCGGAGCAAGCTTTCGCATCTGACGCGGTACTGAAAGTACAAGCTCCAACCGATGATGAACTGAAGCTTATGAAAGCTGGTTCATTCCTCGTGGGCATGCTCGACCCATCTAACAAAGAGCGTGCTTCTGTTCTCGCTAACGCGGGTATCACGGCGTTTGCTCTCGAAGCGGCCCCGCGTACGACTCGTGCGCAGTCGCTAGACGTATTGTCTTCGCAGGCCAACATCGCTGGGTATAAAGCTGTTTTGATCGCGGCAGACTTGTACCCGCGCTTCATGCCTATGCTCATGACGGCCGCTGGTACGGTCAAAGCAGCACGGGTCTTGATTCTCGGCGCTGGTGTCGCGGGCTTACAGGCTATTGCTACGGCCAAGCGTCTTGGTTGCGTGATTGAAGCCTCGGACGTCCGTCCCGCTGTGAAAGAGCAGATCGAATCGCTAGGCGCAAAGTTTCTCGACGTGCCCTACGAGACGGATGAAGAGCGCGAGTATGCGGCAGGGTCCGGCGGCTATGCGCGTTCCATGCCTCAGTCGTGGCTTGAGCGACAGTCGAAGCTCGTGCATGAACGAGCAAAGGCTGCGGATATCGTTATCTCGACGGCACTCATTCCGGGCCGTGACGCTCCCACTTTGTTGTCTGCAGAGACCGTATTAGCAATGAAACCGGGTTCAGTTGTCATCGACCTCGCAGCGGGTCGTGGTCCTGTAGTCGATCAGGCTACGGGTCGTCGCGGCGGAAATTGCCCGCTCGCGGAAGCTGATGAAGTCGTCGTGACTGAGAGCGGCGTACAGATCTGCGGCTATACGAACATGGCTTCATTGGTTTCCGCTGATGCGTCAGCCTTGTATGCGCGAAATGTTCTCGATTTCATGAAGATCGTAATCAACAAGGAAGGAAAATTCGAAGTCAATATGGATGACGATATAGTGGCCGCCACATTGTTGACTAACGGTGTCTCGTCAGCTTTGCGAGCTGCTTGATCGAGGACTTGAAATGGAACTGATTAATCAGACGGTCATTAACTTGACCATCTTTGTCCTCGCGATCTACGTTGGTTATCACGTGGTATGGAACGTCACACCAGCGTTGCACACACCTCTGATGGCAGTCACGAACGCGATTAGTGCGATCGTTATCGTCGGCGCCATGCTTGCTACGGGCTTGACTCTCGGCAATCAAGGCAAGGCCTTCGGCACAACTGCTGTGTTCCTCGCTTCCATCAATGTGTTTGGCGGATTCCTGGTCACGCGCCGTATGCTAGAAATGTTTAAGGCCAAGAAGAAGGCGGGTGAAAAATGAGTATAAATCTCGTTACTCTGTTGTACCTGCTGGCTTCTGTGTGTTTCATTCAGGCACTCAAAGGCCTTTCGAATCCGCGTTCTGCACGCGCGGGCAATGCATTCGGTATCGCAGGCATGATCGTCGCGGTCTGCACTACGATGTCGCTGATTTTCAAGCAAGCGCAGGACCTCGGCTCGGATCTTCAAACGGGTTTTTCACTTCTCCTTGCCGCACTCGTTGTCGGCGGGACTATCGGTGCTATTCTGGCCAGGCGTGTCGAAATGACAAAGATGCCAGAACTCGTCGCTGCCATGCACTCGCTGATCGGTCTCGCGGCAGTGTGTATCGCCTACGCCGTTGTCTCGGAACCTCAAGCATTCGGTCTCGCGTCGGAATCAATGCCGAAGGGATTCCTGCCTTTCGGGAATCGTATTGAACTCGTGATTGGTACCTTTGTCGGTGCTATAACTTTCTCTGGTTCGGTTATCGCGTTCGGCAAGCTCAGCGGCAAGTATAAATTTCGCCTCTTTCAAGGTGCTCCCGTCGTTTATCCGGGTCAGCACCTGACGAATCTTATCCTCGCTCTGGTAATGCTCGGGTTCGGCGCCATGTTCTATTTGACGCAGGAATGGACGTCGTTCCTGATCATGACTGCGATCGCATTTGTCCTCGGCGTTCTGATCATTATTCCCATTGGCGGTGCGGACATGCCTGTTGTGGTGTCAATGCTGAACTCGTACTCCGGGTGGGCCGCGGCCGGTATCGGCTTTTCGCTCAACAATGCGATGCTCATTATCGCGGGCTCACTCGTAGGCTCGTCAGGCGCAATCCTATCGTACATCATGTGTAAGGCAATGAATCGCTCGTTCATCTCCGTCATTCTCGGCGGTTTCGGTGCCGAGGCTGGAAGCGCAGCAGATGGCGGTTCGAAAGAGCAACGTCCTGTCAAGTCAGGTTCGGCTGACGACGCAACGTTCATGCTCTCGAATGCTGAGTCCGTTGTGATCGTTCCGGGATACGGCCTCGCGGTCGCTCGCGCTCAGCACGCACTCAAAGAACTGACCGACAAACTGGTCGAGCAGGGTGTACAAGTTCGCTATGCTATTCACCCCGTTGCGGGTCGTATGCCTGGGCACATGAATGTTCTGCTCGCTGAAGCTGAGGTGCCATACGATTTAGTCTACGAGATGGACGATATCAATAACGAGTTTGGGTCTACGGACATAGTATTGGTTCTCGGTGCCAATGACGTTGTCAACCCAGCTGCAAAGACAGATCCGAAATCGCCGATTGCCGGCATGCCGATCATCGAAGCCTACAAGGCACGTACTGTCATCGTGAACAAGCGTTCGATGGCTTCCGGCTACGCGGGCCTCGAGAACGAACTGTTCCACATGGACAAGACGATGATGGTGTTCGGTGACGCAAAGAAAGTGATTGAAGACATGGTGAAGTCCGTGTCCGGCTCCGTTCACTAAAATCAAAAGTACAACTCATTAGACATGGAGTATACAGAATGAGCAATGCAATCCCGACAGTGAAACTCCTGATCAACGGCGAATTTGTTGAATCGCGGACTACCGAATTCCGTGACGTCGTGAACCCAGCTACGCAACAGGTATTGGCACGCGTTCCGTTTGCAACTGAAGATGAAATCAATGCAGCGATCGAGTCGGCTTACACTGCATTCCAGACGTGGAAGAGCACGGCAATCGGTGCGCGCATGCGTATCATGCTCAAGTTCCAGGCCTTGATTCGCGAGAAGATGTCGGAGATCGCAAAGACCCTGACCGCAGAGCAAGGTAAGACCTTGCCGGACGCTGAAGGCGATATCTTCCGCGGCCTCGAAGTCGTTGAGCATGCGGCGTCGGTCGGCACGCTCCAACAAGGCGGCTTCGCCGAAAACGTCGCTGGCAGTGTTGACACATACACGCTGCAACAACCAATTGGCGTCTGCGCTGGAATCACACCATTCAACTTCCCGGCAATGATTCCGCTGTGGATGTTCCCGATGGCAATCGTGTGCGGCAACACGTTCGTTCTCAAGCCCTCGGAGCAAGATCCGCTGTCGACGATGATGCTGGTTGAGCTGGCTATCAAGGCCGGTGTGCCGAAGGGAGTGCTGAACGTGATTCACGGCGGCAAGACGGCAGTAGACGCACTGTGTATGCACCAGCACGTCAAAGCAGTGTCGTTCGTCGGCTCGACGGCTGTCGGCACACACGTGTACAACCTGGCTTCGCAGAACGGCAAGCGCGCCCAGTGCATGATGGGTGCAAAGAATCATGCAGTGGTTCTGCCCGATGCGAATCGCGAACAGACGGCGAACGCACTGACTGGGGCCGGCTTTGGTGCCGCTGGTCAACGCTGCATGGCAACCTCGGTCGTTGTCCTCGTTGGCCAGTCGAAGGAATGGCTGCCCGAGCTTGTTGAGAAGGCGAAGACACTCAAGGTCAACGCTGGTCACGAAGCGGGTGCGGACGTTGGTCCCGTCGTTAGCAAAGCCGCGAAAGATCGCGTGACGCGTCTGATTGACTCCGGTGTTGCTCAAGGTGCCACGCTCCTCCTCGACGGCCGCAACGTGGTTGTGCCGGGCTACGAGCGGGGCAACTTTGTCGGCCCGACGATCTTCTCGGACGTCAAGACTGACATGGATATCTACACACAGGAGATATTCGGGCCCGTGCTCGTGGTCCTGACCGTGGATACGCTGGACGAGGCGATTGCGTTGGTCAACGCGAATCCCTTTGGTAATGGCACGGGTGTCTTTACCCAGTCGGGTGCAGCCGCTCGCAAATTCCAGAACGAAATCGACGTCGGTCAGGTCGGCATCAACATTCCGATTCCCGTGCCGGTCCCGTACTTCTCGTTTACGGGCTCGCGCGGTTCCAAACTGGGCGACCTCGGCCCTTACGGCAAGCAAGTGGTGCAGTTTTACACGCAGACGAAGACCGTCACGGCCCGTTGGTTCGATGACTCGACCGTCAACGACGGCGTGAACACGACCATTTCGCTCAAGTAATAAAGAGAGCTCGAACATGAAAATCGGTTTTATCGGTCTGGGTCATATGGGTTCGCACATGGCTACGAATCTGCTCAAAGCGGGTCACGATGTCACCGTGTTCGATTCGAATGCCAAAGCCATGAACAAGCTTGGCGAGCAAGGCGCTACGCTCGCAATCTCTATCGGTGCTGCTGCCCGTCGCGCGGAGATTGTCGTGGCCATGCTTCCCGCCTCGGCTCACGTGCGCTCGGTACTGACAGCTAAAGATGGCGTGTTATCGAATCTCGCTCGAGGGGCGACGGTCATCGACAGTTCGACTATCGATCCGCAGACGATCCGCGAACTCGCAAAAGCAGGACAACTGCTTGGCGTTTCTGTCGTAGACGCTCCCGTCTCGGGCGGCACCGGTGGTGCGCAGGCAGGTACCCTGACGTTCATGGTGGGTAGCACCCAGGAACAGTACGACCGGATTATGCCGGTGCTGAAGGCCATGGGCAAGAACATCGTCCACTGCGGCGGTGTAGGTACGGGTCAGGTCGCAAGGATCTGCAACAATCTCGTGCTCGGTATCACGATGGCGGGTACGGCGGAGGCAATGGCGCTCGGCGCCAAGCTCGGTATCGATCCCCACGTGCTCGGCTCGATCATAAACACTTCGACCGGTCGTTCGTGGTCGTCGGAGGTGTGTAACCCGTACCCCGGCGTTGTCTCAACAGCACCAGCTTCGCGCGAATACTCGGGCGGCTTCGGTGCCGACTTAATGCTCAAAGATCTGGGTCTCGCGACTGACGCAGCGAAGTCCGTTAAGCAACCATGCATTCATGGGAGCCTTGGCACAGCAGCTGTATCAAGCTCTGAGCGCTCAAGGCCGAGGCGTGCTCGACTTCTCGGCAGTGGTTAAGCTTTACGATTGAGTAAAAGCGCTTCTGTTACTCAGTTGCTATGTGACTATGCTCCGGAATCTGCGCACGATTCCAGGGAGCTTTCTACAGCGCTTACATCCTATCTAACGGTCTTTAGCCATGATCGAACTGTCGTTTCACAATGATGGCGCTATTGGTCAAATAACGCTCAGCCGTCCTCCTGCAAACGCTTTCACTCCTGAAGGCCTCGACGTACTCCGCGAAACGATCAGCGATCTGAACCGCAACCAAAAGGTTCGCGCGCTGGTTATCACGGGGCAGGGGCGAAGTTCTTCTCTGCCGGCGCGGACCTGAACCAGTTTACAACGAATTCGAAGGAATCGGCTGTGCGCGCAGCGGCCGCCTTCGGCTCCGCTTTCGAAGCGCTTCAAAACGCACGTCCTGTCGTGATCGCAGCTATCAATGGCTATGCGATGGGTGGGGGGCTTGAATGCGTCCTCTCTTGCGATATCCGCATCGCAGAACAGCATGCACAAATGGCGCTGCCCGAGCCTGGCGTTGGCTTGCTGCCGGCCGGCTGTGGCACACAGACACTGCCGTGGCTCGTGGGAGAAGGCTGGGCTAAGCGCATGATTCTCACGGGCGAACGCGTGAATGCGGAAACGGCACAGCGTATTGGTCTGGTGGAAGAAGTGGTAGACCAGGGTAAGTCGCTGGAAGCCGCCATGACTATGGCCGTGCGTGTGCTCAACCTGAGCCCGCAAGGCGTAGGGTACTCCATGGCACTGATTCATCAGGCACGCAATGGGGTACCGCGTGCTGGGGCACTGTCCGTCGAACGAGAGCGCTTCGTCGACCTGTTCTCGCATCCGAATCAGGTCGAAGGCGTCAACGCTTTCCTCGAAAAGCGTCCACCGGTTTGGTCGTAATACATTTCACCTAATAGAATGAGCTGAACGCGATGCTGCCTGTATTTTCTTACAGAAAAGTCACTGAAGCGCCCGCTGTCCTGTTTCGGTTGGTCAATCGTGTAGCGATCATTTCGATGAATCGTTCAGATTCCTTGAATGTGTTGTCACACGATACAGTGCTCGTTATCTCCGCTGAACCGCCCCGGATTTTGTGGAGGCTCCAACTCTTGAGAGAATGGAGCGATGAACAAGAAGGTAACAAAGTTTTCCCCGGAAGTCCGGGAGCGCGCAGTGCGTCTGGTGCGCGAGCAGCGTAGCGAACATCCGTCGATGTGGGCGGCGGTCGAATCGATTGCGCCGATGATCGGCTGCACACCGCAGACACTGCACGAGTGGGTCAAGCGCGACCAGGTCGACCACGGTGAGCGCGATGGCGTGACCTCAGACGAGCGCGAGCGCCTCAAGGCCTTGGAGCGCGAAGTCAAGGAGTTGCGTCGTGCCAACGAGATTCTCAAGGTCGCGAGCGCGTTTTTCGCCCAGGCGGAGCTCGACCGCCGTTTCAAGTCCTGAAGGCCTTTATCGATCAGCATCGCGACATCTTCGGGGTCGAGCCGATCTGCAAGGTCTTGCGGATTGCCCCGTCGGGCTACCGACGCCATGCCGCGCAGCTTCGTGATCCGTCGCGGCGCTGCGCTCGTGCGATACGCGATGAACGTCTGCGGCCGGAGATCGAGCGTGTGTGGCGGGCCAACATGCAGGTCTACGGCGCCGATAAAGTCTGGAAGCAGATGAACCGGGAGCGTATCGCGGTGGCGCGCTGCACGGTCGAACGGTTGATGAAGCAACTGGGTTTGCGTGGCGTGATGCGAGGCAAGCGTGTTCGCACGACTGTTCCTGATGTCATAGCCGCGCAACGGCCTGTACAAGGCTGAACTGATTCATCGCCGCGCCTGGAAAACGCGGGAATCCGTTGAACTGGCAACGCTGGAGTGGGTGGCCTGGTTCAACCATCATCGACTGATGGAGCCGCTGGGCTATATCTCGCCCGCCGAAGCTGAGGCAAACTACTATCGGCAACTTGAAACAGCCGCCGCTGAACCCGTATTAACTTAAACCAACCAGCCTCCACCATTCCCGGGGCGGTTCAGTAGTGACAGAGATGGGCGAACTTGGATTCCTGGGAATGGTCGTCCCTGAGGACCAGGGCGGTACTTACACCGACTACATTGCGTACGCGCTAGCTGTCGAAGAGATCGCAGCAGGGTGTGCATCATGCGCGGCCCTGATGAGTATTCACAACTCCGTGGGTTGCGGTCCGATCCAGAGGTACGGCACAGACGAACAGAAAGACAAGTGGCTGGCACGGCTTGCTTCTGGCGCGGCTATCGGGGCGTTCTGTTTGACTGAACCCCAGGCAGGGTCCGAGGCTCACAACCTGAAGACCAGGGCTGAACTCCGCGATGGACAGTGGATCATCAACGGCAGTAAGCAATTCGTTAGCAACAGCCAGCGCGCGGCTATGGCTATCGTGTTTGCTGTCACAGACCCCGATCTGGGGAAGAAAGGTATTTCGGCGTTCGTGATTCCCAGGAATACGCCGGGGTTCAACGTCGGTCCTCCAGAAGAGAAGATGGGCCTTAAAGCCAGCGATACATGTCCGGTGTCGCTGGAGAACTGTGTGGTACCAGAGTCTGCAATACTGGGCAAGCGCGGAGAAGGCCTCAAGATCGCCCTGTCGAATCCCGAAGGTGGCCGTATCGGTATTGCGGCACAGGCACTGGGGATTGCACGTGCTGCATTCGAGGCCGCGACAAGGTATGCGAATGAGCGTCGGCAATTCGGAATCGCGACTATCAACCACCAGTCGGTAGCAAACATGCTGGCTGATATGTTGGTCAAGATTAACGCCGCACGTTTCCTGGTGCACCACGCAGCTCGCCTGCGCACGCTGGGTAAGCCATGTCTCTCTGAAGCTTCGCAGGCAAAGCTCTACGCGTCGGAAATTGCGGAACAAGTGTGTTCTTCTGCTATCAAGATTCACGGAAGCTACGGATATTTGAATGATTATCCAGTCGAGCGTCATTACCGGGATGCGCGTATCACTCAGATCTATGAGGGGACGAGTGAAGTGCAGCGTATCGTTATCGCTCGCCAATTGCAGGACTGAACGATGGCTACTGAACTTGAAAGCGAAGTGCTGTTCCGAATCGTCAACAAGGTAGCGATCGTTACGCTCAACAGGCCTCAGGCGCTGAATGCACTGACGCACAATATAGTGCGCTCGATTTCGGCTGTACTCGAACGCGTACGTACAGATGACGAGATTCTGGCACTCGTTTTCAAAGACGCAGGGCAGAAGGGGTTCTGCGCGGGCGGTGATGTACGGAAGCTCTACGACCAGGCAAGTACGGGTGAGCGCGAAGGCCCTGATGGCTGGCTCCAGTTTTTTGTCGACGAGTACACACTAGATTACGCAATCCATCAGTTCCATAAGCCCGTAGTAGCACTCATGGACGGGATTACGATGGGCGGCGGTATGGGACTCGCTCAGGGTGCGCCTCTGCGGGTCGCTACGACTCGTACAAAGATTGCGATGCCTGAGACTCGCATCGGTCTCTTGCCCGACGTTGGCGCTACGCGATTCATGTCTCGCATGGACGCTAAGCTCGAATTGTTTGTGGGGCTCACGGGTGCTTCCCTCAACGGATTCGACGCCAGGTATTGCCAACTTGCCGACGTCGTAGTCGAAGCTGAATCACTGGCGGACTATGAAAAACGCCTGCAGAATGTTCAGTGGACTGACAACGTTCTGGGTAGCCTGCGCTCGGAATTTGTCACCAAAGAAGTCGAAGGCCAATGCGTTATCGAAACGTTGATGCCGCTAGTTTCTCGTCACTTCCGCCACGGCTTGTCAGTTAAGCAGATTGCGGAATCTCTCATGGCAGACTTGAATCGTACTGGTCACATTGAATCTGATCAGGCGTGGCTGGATTTCACGTACAAGGCTATCGTGTCACACTCGCCGCTGATGCTCGCAGTTACTCGCGAAGCGCTGCTGCGTGGACGTGAGTTAGACCTCGCTCAATGTTTGTTTCAGGCAGGAGCTTAATGTCGTGGCGCATGCGTTGGAAGAGGGCGACTTCTGCGAGGGAGTCCGTGCTCATCTCGTCGACAAGGACAAGAATCCCAAGTGGAAACTTCAGGACCTGATGGAAGTATCACCCGAACACATCGAGCATTACCTTAGCTCGCCGTGGCCGGAGTCTGAGCATCCACTAGCTCAACTAGGCGCGTGATAATCAATAAGCTCTGTGAAGCGGCCCGGGAATTGTAAAGGCCGGTCGGTGCCAGCACGGGAGGATGGGGCCGAAGCCCCATTGAGTTTGTAGCGCTGGACGCAGATTAGAAAATCTCGAACAATGCGGCCGCGCCCTGGCCCCCGCCGATACACATCGTGACGATGCCGAACTTTGCACCACGGCGCTGGCCTTCTATCAGGATATGACCGGCCATACGTGCACCCGACATACCATAGGGATGGCCAACGGCAATCGCACCGCCGCTCACGTTCAGGCGATCTTCGGGAATTCCCAGCACGTCCTGGCAGTGCAGAACCTGGCACGCGAACGCTTCGTTGAGCTCCCAGAGGCCGATATCGTTGACCGTGAGGTTGTGTTCCTTGAGCAGCTTGGGGACAGCGAATACTGGGCCGATACCCATTTCATCCGGATTGCAACCAGCGACTGCCATTCCACGGTAAGCGCCAAGCGGCTTGAGGCCACGCCTGGCCGCTTCGGCCGCTTCCATGACGACCAATGCCGCTGCGCCATCCGAGAGTTGCGAGGCATTGCCTGCCGTAATGTAGTTGCCTTCCTTGAGTTGTTGACCACCGCGGAAGACGGGCTTGAGGCTCGTCAGGTCTTCGAGTCTGGTGCCCGGACGGTTGCCTTCGTCGTTAGTGAGCGTCACGGTCTTGAAGCTGACTTCCTTCGTTACCTTGTCAACAACTTTCATTTGCGTTGTCATCGGAACGATCTCAGCATCGAAGCGCCCTTCGGCTTGTGCTTGCGCGGTCAGTTGTTGTGAGCGCAGAGCATACGCATCCTGACGCTGACGGCTGATGCCGTAGCGAGCGCTCACGATTTCGGCCGTTTCCAGCATCTGCATGTAGACCTGCGGAACCGTCTTTTGCAGTTCGGAATCGTAAATCTGGAACTGGTTGAAGTGTTCGTTCTGAACCAGCGACACGGACTCGACGCCACCAGAAACGACGATCTGCTGGCCGTCGTACATGATCTGCTTCGCCGCTGTAGCGATAGCCATAAGACCGGAGCCGCATTGACGATCAACCGTCATACCGGCAACGCAGTGGGGCAGGCCAGCACGGAGAGCCGACTGACGGGCAACGTTGAAACCCGTCGTGCCTTGCTGCAGGGCTGTGCCCATGATCACGTCGTCAACGTCAGCGCCGCCGATGAGAGCGCGCTGCACAGCCGCGTTCACGACATGGCCGCCCATTGCCGGACCGGTCGTATCGTTGAATGCACCACGGAAGGCCTTGCCGATGGGAGTACGAGCCACTGAAACGATTACAGCTTTACGCATGAATTACCTCTCCTGTTAAATGCTTCGATACGATTACGCTTGATAAACAGGCCACTGGTTAGTCCTGGCAGCTTCAGCGAGGGACTGCGCAGGCCTCCACGTATCACCGTAAAGCTTGTGATATTCCTGAACCATTTTGTAGACCGTCTGTAGCCCCGTTTGCTGCGCCCAGAACATAGGGCCGCCGCGATAGCTCGGGAAGCCGTATCCGTTGGTGTACACGATGTCGATATCGCCCGCGCGCTGTGCTGTACGGGAGTCGATGATGCGAGCACCCTCGTTGACCATGGCGCACATAATGCGTTGGACGATTGCTTCGTCCGAGATCTCACGGCGTTCGATACCGGCATCGGCCGAAACCTGGACGATCAGCGCCTCGATTTCTGAACAGGGCGTAGCAGTGCGACCTTCGTACCTGTAATAGCCGCTACCCGTCTTCTGCCCGAATCGACCCTGTTCGCAGATTCGATCAGCGAGCACAGAATAACGCTCATAGGCAGGGCGCGTGCCTTTCTGTTCCCGTTCCTGACGAATGCGCCAGATTACGTCCAGGCCTGCCATATCGCGCATGGCGAACAGGCCCATAGGGAAACCGAACTGATTGAGTACACGGTCGATTTGCCACGGCGTTGCACCTTCCTCGAGAAGATAGTCAGCTTCGCGGCCGTAGGCACCCAGAATACGATTGCCGATAAATCCTTCTTCGTTTCCGGCGAACACTGCGATCTTACGCAAGGCTTTAGTGACCTTGAGTATGGTTGCAGAGACTTCATCCGAGGTCTGCGAACCTTTGATAACTTCTACCAGCTTCATCACGTGAGCAGGGCTGAAGAAGTGCATGCCGACCACTCGCTGCGCACGACGAGTCACGTTCGCAATCAGATCGATATCGAGCGTGGAGGTATTAGTCGCCAGGATAGCTTCAGGTTTGGCTACAGCATCCAGATCCCTGAAGACACTCTGTTTTACGCCGAGGTCTTCAAAAACAGCTTCGATAATGAGATCGCACTTCGAAACCGCCACGAGGTCGCTGGAGATCGAGATCAGATTAAATGCGCGATCCGCCTTTGCGCGAGCCATGGAACCGCGAGCGACTGAGGTCTCGTAGTTGCCTTGAATAGCAACGATAGCCCGTTCTAGCGCTTCATACGTGCGGTCCACGATGACGACTGACATGCCGGCGCTCGCACAGGCTTGCGCAATGCCCTGGCCCATAGTGCCTGCGCCGATAACGGCTACAGATTTGATATCCAGCGGCGTTGCCTTGTCAGTGCCGGGAACTTTGCCCGCTTCCCGTTCAGCGAAGAACAGGTGACGCAAAGACATGCTTTCAGGGCTGTGCTCGCACTCCTGGAACGCTTTCTTCTCGAGTGCGCAACCTTCGTCAAAGGTCAACGCGCAGGAAGCTTCGAGGACGTCGACAATCTTCTGCGGGGCCACTAGGCCGCGCCACTTCTTTTGATTTTTTTTACGATAGACTTCGAACACTGCGGGGTCTACGTTGTTATCAGAGCCTTTGATAGCGCTCAGGTCCCGAGCGAGGGTGCCCTTGCTAATCAAGTCTTGCGCGAAGTCTGTCGCTGCCGAAACGAGATCCACGGCTGGGTCACTAACCAGATAATCGATAACACCCCATTCGTGTGCTTGCTCTGCGGATACAGGATTGCCCGATGTCGATACGTCCAGAGCAACTTGAGGCCCGGCGAGTCGGAGCCACCACTGCGTCCCGTAGCCGCCGGGCATCAAACCGAGTTTCACTTCGGGTTGTCCGATCTGGGCTTGCGACTGAGCTATGCGCCACGTGCACGAGAGCGCGAGTTCGAGGCCGCCGCCCAGTGCCATCCCATGAATAGCTGCGATAGATGGCTTGGAACTCGTGCCCAATGCGTCGAGGATCTTGTACAGCGAGGGTCCTTCGTACGGCTTGCCGAACTCGCTGATATCCGCACCTGCAACGAATGTACGGCCAGCGCATGCAATGACCAGCGCTTCTACGTCGTCTTCAGCTTGCGCGCGCTCGATCGCGTCCATGAGACCGCGACGAACGCCGACGCCGAGCGCGTTGATAGGCGGGTTGTCGATCGTAGCGACAGCAATACCGTTCGATTTTGAGTAGGAAACGTAGGACATTTGAGTTCTTGAGTTGTGGGTAACTTAGCGTACAGGGTCCGCGACCTTGACAATCAGGCGGCCTTTATGCGCTCCAGTGAAGAGGCAGTCGTAGACATCGGGTATAGCCTCGAACCCTTCCCGGATATCAATGTCGTATTTCAACCGGCCCTCGGAAATCCATTCATTGATAGACTTGAACATTGCCTGCGTTCGAGCTCTGTCTCCGAGAATGGAGCTGACGAGGAAACCGCGGACTTGTGCAGTCTTGACAACGAGGTTCCAAAGATTCGAAGGCCCTGGTTGATCGTTAGAGGCGTTGTAGCGGCTAATCATGCCGCAAATTGCGATCCGCGCATTCCGCGCCAGGTGATTAAGCGATGCTTCAAATAACGAGCCGCCCACGTTTTCAAACAGCAGATCGATCCCTTCAGGGAGAATCGTGTCTAGCTGGGTGTTCAGATCGCGACCTGAGCGGTAGTCGATACAAAAGTCATAGCCGTAGTCATCGACCGCGCGTTGGCATTTAGCGCTGCCACCCGCAATACCGACGACACGGGACGCGCCTTTAATCTTTGCGATCTGGCCTACGAGGGAGCCGACTGCTCCAGATGCACCCGAGACAAGTACCGTATCGCCTGATTTGAAATCGCCAACGTCGAGAAGACCGTAATAGGCAGTCAGGCCGATAGTGCCCCGCACGTGCGTAAAGGACGCGAGATCCGAATCAGCGTCCGCTTCCACGACGTAAAACTGTGATGCAGGAGCGACAACGTAGTCGCTCCACGTTCCGAAGCCCCATACGAACTGACCTTCACTGAGCTCAGCACCCGGTCCCGTTCTTATTATTTGTCCGAGCATAACTCCGCGCACGGGCGCTCCTAGCGGCAACGGTGCAGCGTAGTTGCCCGACGCATTCATGAGTCCGCGAATAGCAGGGTCCATAGCGAGATACAGAACACGTACCAGCACTTCACCGTCCCCAGGAACGGGCATGTCTCGGTCTTCGCGTGTGAAGTCGCCTGACTTGATGGCGCCCTGCGGGCGATTAGCCAGTATCCAGTTTCTGTTTTTCATTGCGGAACCTGCGGTGTATCAGAGGTGTGCGGCAGCGGCCATTACGGCCGCGATGCCCGCAGAAGGAACGGAGCACAGAATAGCTTCGACGAGTTCGGCATCCGTCGCCTGGACGGCACGTGCTGCGCCGATATGGCGAGCAACCATCGGGCTGTAATCCGAAGCGAGCACGGCGACGAGGCATAATTCCGCGTATTTCGGCTCGATGGTGTTGCAGTAGATCGTTCCCTTGCGCATCAAGTAGTACGCGTCCGCACCCTTGGGCGACAAATCGAGCATTTTCTGAAGCGGAACGGGGATAGTGCCGAAGTATTTCCTGAAATCAGCCTCGGCCTCGCCCGGAGCTACGACCTGGTGCTCATAGTCAACGATCGGGCTCTTGGGATCGCGCGGATACACCTGGCTGATCACGCCTTGATATGCGAGCGCCGCACCTTCACCGCGAAGGCTACTCAGGAGGATCAATCCCGAGATTGCCTCTTTGTTGGTCAGGCCGAGCTCTTGCGCGATAGAGAGCGCACGGCTGGCGACGTCGGTGTAGCCCTTGTTGATCGCAGCAACAGCGACGAACAGAGTCTTGAATTTCGCGGGAATCGCGCCATCGATCTCTACGATATCGCGGAACAGTTGGTAGCCCGACAGCGTGTAGGGCGCGATTTCGCGCAGCAGTTCTGATTCGATCAGTGGGTTCACGGCCATGAGTTTGCTCAGATGGAAGTCTACGAAAACGATAGAAAATGCTGTATCCATGCTATCGACCGACTGGTCGGGCGTCAACCCCATGTCAGCCCTAATTAGTAACCCTGGGAAACTCGGTTTTTCGGGAAAATATGTAGGCGCACGGTTGACGCCCGACCAGTCGGTCGAGTACCCTCCAGTCAATAGCAAGTACGCGATAGCACGCCGTTTCTGTATTGCAGCAAAGGGCGTGCACGTCATGAGCATTGTCTTAGGGAGACTTGGATGAATTTCGAGCAATCGAAAAAATCGAAAGAGTGGTATGGCCGTGTCGAAGCTTTCATGAACGAGTACGTTTATCCCGCGATCCCCACGTATCACGAACAGCACGCAAAGATGGATCGCTGGAACGAAACTCCGGCGATCTTCGAAGAGCTCAAGGCTAAGACCAAAGCCGCAGGCCTATGGAATATCTTCATGCCGCCCTCGAGCCATGACGACGAATACTTCACCAGCGTCGGGCTGACGAATGTCGAGTACGCACCGATCGCGGAACTCATGGGGCGAGTCTCGTTCGCTTCGGAAGTGTTCAACTGCATGGCGCCCGACACCGGTAACTTCGAAGTCTTGCACCGCTACGGTACGCCGAGCCAGAAAGAGCAGTTCATGATTCCGCTGCGTGACGGTCTCACGCGTTCGGCTTTCCTGATGACGGAGCCTGCTGTCGCTTCGTCGGATGCGCGCAACATACAAACGGAAATCAGGCGCGATGGCAACGAGTACGTGATCAACGGTCGCAAGTGGTGGTCGTCGGGCGCTGGCCATCCCAAGTGTGGGTTCTTCATCGTCATGGGAAAGACAGACCCTACGGCTTCGACATATCGCCAGCAATCGATGATTCTCGTGCCGGTCGGTACTCCCGGTGTGACCCTTGTACGTCATCTGAACGTGTTCGGTTACGACCACGCGCCGCATGGCCACTTCGAAGTCGTACTCGATAACGTTCGCGTGCCCGCAGAAAACATACTTGTGGGTGAAGGTTGCGGTTTTGAAATCGCGCAAGGTCGCCTTGGGCCGGGTCGTATTCACCATGCCATGCGTACGATTGCTTCAGCTGAAGTCGCACTCGAGCGCATGGTTATCCGTTTGATGTCGCGGGAAGCGTTCGGCAAGCGAATTCACGAACATTCGATTTGGGAAGAGCGTATCGCCCACGCTCGAATCAATATCGAAATGGTTCGTCTGCTGTGCCTGAAGACTGCACACATGATGGACACTGTGGGCAACAAGGAGGCGCAAGGAGAGATCGCAATGATTAAGGTCATCGCTCCGCAAGTCGCCGAACGCATCATCGATATGGCAATTCAAGCTCACGGCGGTGGTGGCGTGAGCCAGGACTTTGGCCTGGCTGAGATGTATGCCAATACGCGTATCGTGCGTCTTACCGATGGCCCTGATGAAGTGCATTGCCGTGCCGTCGCCCGACTGGAGTTCAAGAAGCAGGAAGGCCGCCAGTATAGCGATATCCGCGCGTACTCGAAATAATCGAAGGCGAGACCTACCGGTCTCGTTTTCATACAGCTATAGAGGGCTACAAGATTGAGTACGCTGAAAATGCAGGCTGCTGAGCCTAAGCGCTACATTGGTGAAGTCAGTTCAGTTCGTGAAGGGAGTCGCTTCGATGAAGCGTGTCTTGCCACGTATCTGAATGACACGATCCCGGGATTTGGCGGCCCGATGATCGTGAAGCAATTCGAGGGCGGGCAGTCTAACCCTACGTTTTTGCTTGAAACACGGAGCGGCAAGTATGTATTGCGCCGTAAGCCTGAAGGCGTGCTGCTGAAGTCGGCACACGCGGTGGACAGAGAGTTTCGAATCATCAAAGCGCTTTCGGTTGCAGGCGGCATTCCTGTCCCTCAAGCGCTGGTGCTTTGCGAAGACGACAGCATTATCGGCAGCATGTTCTATGTCATGCGCTTCGTACCCGGACGTGCTTTCTGGAATTGCAAAATGCCGGACGTTAGTCGTGAAGACCGGGCGGCGATCTACGATTCTGCGAATGAAACGCTCGCGAGATTGCACTCGATCGACTACAACCAGATCGGCCTGCTGGACTACGGTCGTCCCGGAAATTACTTCTCGCGCCAGATCTCGCGTTGGTCGACACAGTACGAAGCTTCGAAGTCGGAAGACATTGCAGAAATGGATAAGCTGATCGCGTGGCTGCCTGGTCAGGTCGCAGCGGACGATCAGCGCTCGTGCATTGCTCACGGCGACTTCTCCTTCCACAATCTGCTAATCCATCCGACTGAGCCTCGTGTAGTTGCGGTTCTGGATTGGGAACTGTCGACCATCGGACACCCGATGGGTGATCTCATGTATCACACTATGGAGTGGTACAGGCCGCAGGGCGTCGATGCTCGCGGCACGTTGAACGGCGCAGACCTGCATGCCTTGGGTATTCCCAGTTTTGAACGGTACGTCGAGAGCTATTGCGAACGCACGGGATTCAGGATCGAAGGGAACATCGACTTCTACAAAGCATACAACCTGTTCCGTGTCGCCGCCATTCTGCAAGGCGTCGCACAACGGGCTTCGCAGGGCAACGCTGCGTCGGCTCATGCGGATACAGTGACTAAGCTGATTAAACCGCTGGCTAAGGCTGCATGGGAGTTCGCACTCGCTGGCGGGGCTGTGTAATCCAATCACGAGAGGCCTTGTACCATGCCTCTATCGATTCTATTTGGCGACAATCATATGGACGATACGATCAAATCTGCACGCGCGCGGGCTGAGGCATTAAGTTCGGAAATACACGAATTCTGTAAGACCGAGATGCCTGCCGGTCTTCTCGATCGGTCCCGACGTCACCAGGTACTGAGCAAAGAGGACTATCTTTGCTGGATGCGATTGTTGCAGGAAAAGAATTGGGGTACCGCACACTGGCCCGTAGAGCATGGTGGGCAAGACTGGTCTCCGCTCGAACGTTTCACATTCGAGGATCAGTTTGCTCGATTGGGTTGCCCGTGGGTGATTCCGTTCGGCGTCAAGTACGTAGGACCGGTTATCTATAAGTACGGATCGCCGAAGCAGAAAGCACGATTCCTGCCGCGCATCGTCAACAACGAAGACTTCTGGGCTCAAGGCTATTCCGAGCCCGGTGCAGGCTCTGACCTGGCAGGATTGCGCACGACCGCGGTTCGTGACGGTAACTACTATGTCGTCAATGGTCAGAAGGTGTGGACGACCTACGCGCAGTGGGCCGATTGGCTGTTCTGCCTCGTGCGTACCGGCGACTCTCAGACCAAGGCGCAAAACAGTATTTCATTCTTGCTCATCGACATGAAGAGCGAAGGCGTGACGGTCAAACCGATCGACACGATGGACGGCTATCACCATGTGAATGAAGTGTGGTTGGAAAGCGTTCGCGTCCCTGTTGAAAACCTGGTCGGCGTTGAAGGGCAGGGGTGGACGTATGCCAAGTTCCTGCTCAAGAACGAGCGTACGGCTGGCGCTACAGTCGGCATGGTCCGTCACGCACTAGATCGACTCAAGCTCGCTGCCGCAGAGCGTGGTGAACTCGAAAGCCCGCTAACGCGTAACCGCATCGGTGAATTCGAACTGCGATTCCTGGCACTCGAACAGGTGGCATATCAGTCTGTTGAAGCCATGATGAACGATACGGAGAATGGCGGCGAGGCCTCGCTAATCAAAATCCGTTCATCGGAACTGTACCAGGACGTCGCGGAAGCTACGGTTGAAGCTCTCGGTATTGAAGGGCTTCCGTTCGATATCGAGGCGCTGCACAACGGAACCGAACCGCCGATTGGCCCCGACGATGCGGCTGGGGTACTTAAAGATCACTTCTATAACCGTGCGGCCACGATCTTCGGCGGTGCATCGGAAATCCAACGCAACATTATTGCTAAGGCCGTTCTCGGACTATGAGTGCAGATCAGGAAATGCTCGCTCTGCTCGCTGAGAGCATTGGGCGCTATACGACCGATCACTACGACTTCCAGAAGCGTCACGCAGTACTCAAGGGGGCTCGGAGCTATAGCGAGCAGGCGTGGAGAGACTATGCTGAATTTGGCTGGCTGGCTTTGACACTGGGAGAAGACTTCGGCGGTCTCGATGCTGACCCCACTACACTGGGTCCGCTCATGGAAGTTATCGGCCATCGCATGCTCATGGAGCCAATTCTATCGAGTGCTGTCATCGGAACCCGATTGGTTTCCCTGTTGGGCAGCGCGGAGCAGAAGGATCAGATTCTTCCGACTCTGATTGATGGATCGGTAAAGCTCGCAGTGCTTGATCCTGCAGCGCCACCTTTGCAGTGGCTGACAGCATCGAAGAATCGACTGAGCGGTACTGCACCTATGGTGTTGCACGGTGATTTAGCCGACAAGTTCGTCGTGCCGGCAAAAGATGCAGACGGCGAACTTCAGGTTTGCGTAGTCGCGGCACAGGACTGCATTCGAAAAAATTATCGATTGGTCGATGGGCGTGGTGCTGCATCAGTCAACTTTGAAGGCGTAGTCGCCCAGCGGCTGGGTACTGACAACAGCGCTGAGACAGTAGAGGCTGTATTGGCTAACGTCGCAGACGAGGGTGTAGTAGCGCTCTGCGGTGAGACTTTCGGTATTGTCAACGCGCTGGTTGGGGCCACTGCTGATTACCTGAAGGTGCGCAAGCAATTCGGCAAGGCCCTGGGTGCTAACCAGGCACTCCAGCATCGCATGGCTGACATGTACATGATTCAGCAGGAAGTCGGAGCGCTCACGAAGGCTGCGCGGTTATCAATGAATCAACCTCATGCAGACAGAGGTCGGATCATCAGCGGAGCAAGGTCGTATATCGGCAGGACGGCTCGCATTGTAGGTAATGAAGCTGTTCAGATGCACGGGGGTATCGGCATTACCGAGGAACTCGACGTGAGCCACTATTTTCGTCGCTTGATAGTCAATGCAGTCTTGCTCGGCAGTCTCGATCACCACTTTGAGAATTTTGTCAAGCTGACATTGGCTAGCAGCAAGAGCCAGCACTAGATATGGAATGCCCCATTCGATCTCCCTTGGGGCGTTAGTTTCTGAGTAAGGAGTGGCGCAATGAGTGAAAAGAATGCAGCAGTATTCGCGCTTCGTTCGGGAGCGATTGTCGAAATCGTACTGAATCGCCCCCAGGTGCTGAATGCCGCAAACGTACAGTTGGCGTCCGACTTCCTGTCTGTGTGCCAACGGATTGCCGGCGATCCCGGTGTTCGTTGCGTTGTCTTGCGCGGCGAGGGCAAGGCGTTTATGGCTGGCGGCGATCTCGCTGAATTCACTGCAGACCCCGGTCATGCTGCCGATGTTGCCGACGCGCTGATTAAACCGCTGAACGAGGCGGTGACTATACTTTCCCAGATGTCGGCACCAGTGATCGGTAGTGTTCACGGCGCGGTCGCAGGGGCTGGCGTGAGCCTGGCGCTGGCGTGTGACCTGGTGATCGCCGCGGACAACACGAAGTTCAACATGGCGTATTCAAAGATCGGCGCTAACCCGGACGTGAGCGGTTCGTGGACGCTGCCTCGTGCGGTGGGCTTGCATAAGGCTATGGAGATCACGTTGCTCTCCGAGACCTTTGATGCACAGGCAGCGCAGCGTCTCGGTCTGGTCTACCGCATAGTCAGCAAGGGTGAACTGGCTCAAGAGACGATGAGCCTCGCAGATCGACTCGCTAACGGGCCTACACGGTCGTTTGGCGTCGTCAAAAACCTGATTCGAAATTCGTTCGACCGAAGCTTGAATTCTCAACTCGAAGCTGAGCGTCTGGGTTTTCGCGAGTGTGCGGCAACGAATGATTTCAAGGAGGGCGTCGCTGCTTTCCAGCAGCGACGCACGCCTCTGTTTACCGGTTCATGAGCATCTATGTGGGTATTCGCCACCATCGCGGCATGTTGTAAAAGAAATAATCAGCAGCATCTTGAGATTTCTAAGAAAATCGAGTGGAAGTCGCCTATCAGGTTTCGTCTTGCCGCGACGTAAGACGCGTGGAGTCAAAAGCAATAGACGTTGGTCTATAAAAAACAGCCAAACACTAATCAGTTTGAGACACAAGGAGATACTATGAGGTACATAGGCGTAACCGCCCATGCTTATGAGAGGCATAAGCATGGAGCGCAGGACGAATCGTATGTGCTTTACCGGGGAGGCAGATAATGGTTAGCGCCGCCCAACGTAAATACATTCTTTTCTTGCTGTTCATGGTGTCGGTGTTCAACTACGTTGACCGCACGATTCTTTCTATCCTGCAAATCCCTATCAAGAAGGAACTGGGCTTGACCGATGCCCAACTGGGCATGCTCACAGGTCTAGCCTTCGCGATCTTCTACGCGGTACTCGGTGTGCCCATCGGGCGCCTGGCTGACTACTGGCAACGTCGTCGTCTTGTAGCAGGCGCGTTGACAGTCTGGACTGGTTTCACGGCACTCACGGGTATCGCAGCCGGCTTCGGGTCACTCCTGGGTTTCCGTATCGGCGTCGCTGTTGGGGAGGCTGGATCGATCCCGGCATCGCACTCGATTATCTCAGACCTGTATCCGCCTGATAAACGTGCTACGGCAATCGCGATCTTCGGCCTGTCGCTGCCCGTCGGGATCCTTTTGGGTTACTCCAGCGCTGGTTGGCTCGTGACTAACATCGGTTGGCGTGAAGCGTTTTTCGTTATCGGTCTGGCTGGCCTGATCGTCGTGCCGTTCATGTGGTTCGCAAAGGAACCGAAGCGTGGCACGTTCGATCCGGTTGAGGTGGCGAAGGCACCCGCGCCGTCTACAGCGGAAGCGCTGAAAATCCTGTGGAGCAAAACTGCCTATCGTTGGCTCGTTCTTGCGGGCGGCTTCCACGCCTGGGCATGGTATTCGGTTAACTCGTGGAATGCCATGTTCTACGTGCGTGTCCACCAGATACCACTGCCCACGGTTTCGTACTATCTGGCACTCGTGAACGGTATCGGCTCCGCGATCGGTATCTATGCCGGCGCGAGACTCGCGGACTACTTCGGTTCGAGGGACGTTCGCGGTCGACCGCGCGTCATCGCGATTTCGCAGCTTATCATGGTCCCGATTGCGATCGTCCAGTACCTCGTGCCGTCTCACGCCGTATCGATGGTGCTCGGCGCGATCACGATGACGATGATGCTCGTCTACTACGGCCCGATCGTGGCGGTTGCTCACCAGATGATGCCCGCTAACATTCGCGGCTTTACGTCTGGCGTGCTGACCCTCGTGGTGTCGCTGATCGGCCTGGGACTCGGACCTCTCGTTACTGGCTTCCTGAGCGACAAGTTCACGGCTGCCTATGGCGTGCAGGGTCTGGGTTATGCGATTTCCGTTACGGTCTGCGCGTCGTTAGTCTCGGCATTCATGTTCTGGCGTAGTTCGGTACATCTTCCCAACGAAGTTTTGAACAAGGAACCCGTTAAGGAAGCTGAACTTCTTAAAGAAGCGGTTGTTTAAGTGCTGCAGTCGTACACGCTGTGTCGCTCTCAACGTGGCACCGCGTGATCTCCTTTATGCGAAGCTAAGTTAACTTGAATCTGGACGTCGAGAATGAGCAAGCTTATTGACAACGTCGCACTGATTACGGGGGCAGCACGGGGTCTTGGTGCCGAGATGGCGCGCGTGTTTGCACAGCAGGGGGCAGCGGTACTCGTAGCTGACGTGCTTGATGGCTCGGAAGTTGTGAATGAGATTATCAGGACCGGCGGCTCTGCCAGGTACGTCAAGCTCGACGTCACCAACGAAGTGGAATGGAAACGCGCGGTTCAGGATGCCGTCGACAACTTTGGCAAGCTGGACATCCTGGTGAACAACGCAGGCATCGTTCCAAAGGTCGCTCCTATCGAAGAGCGGACGGTAGAAGAGTGGGATCGGGTGATGGCTGTGAACGTGCGTGGTGTGTTCCTCGGGACGAAGATCGCTATACCTGAGATGCGCCGTGCCGGGTCCGGTTCTATCGTGAACATATCTTCGATTGCGGCACTCGGACAATGGACTCATATGGAAGCGGCATATGCTGCCTCCAAAGGCGCTGTCCTGATCTTCACGAAGACGACTGCCGCTCAATATGCCAGGGATGGCATTCGCTGCAATTCGGTTCACCCCGGCCCGATTGATACGCCAATGCTCCGGACTACGTTCTCGGATGTCGAGGCCATGAACAGGCGTCTCGCGCGTATTCCTCTCGGTCGTATGGGCCAAACCCCTGAAGTCGTGAACGCCGCGCTGTATCTCGCATCTGACGACTCGTCGTATACGACGGGTACTGAGCTTACCGTCGATGGTGGCGCATCCGTGCTCTAGCGGTAGACAAAAATAGGAGACGAGAACATGGCATGCGAAAAACGGCCTCAGGCTTTTCCGCGGTTTTTTGAAAGTTTCAGGATTGGCAATGTCGAACTTCAAAATCGACTCGTGGCACTGCCGCATGGCACCTCGATGATCAAAGATGGCGCGATCATGGACGCAGACATTGCGTACTATGAGGAGCGTGCAAAGTCCGGTCTTGCAATGATTATCACGGGCGCTGCCGTAGTGTCTCGTACGTCGTATATTCGCTCAGGCAAACTCGTTGCCCCATACGACGAGGCTGTTTTCGAATCCCTGCAAAAGCGCGTGGACGCTGTGCACAGGCATGGCACGAAAATCGTAGGTCAAATCCTGCACCTTGGACGTGAAACTATCGGTGGTGAGTTCGAGAACGCACCGCTCGCTCCTTCGGTGATCCATAGCCCGCGCGACCCGTATGGTCCCAAGAAGCTCAATGAGGAAGAGATTCTCGAGATCGTTGAAGCGTTCGGTATCTCGGCAGCCAACCTCAAAGCTACGGGTCACGACGGCGTAGAGATTCACGGAGCACACGGGTATCTCGTCGGACAATTCTTGTCCGAGGCTACGAATTTCCGTGATGATCGATGGGGCGGCTCGCTCGAAAATCGTATGCGTTTCCTGCGTATGGTCATCGAGTCTATCCGCAAGCACTGCGGCGAAGACTTCATGCTCGGCTTGCGTCTTAGCGCTTCGGAGGAAATCGCGGATGGGATGGAAATCCCCGATGCAGTACAGATTAGCAAACTCATCGCCGCTGACGAACTCACGGACTATCTCAGCATTACGATGGGTACGCGCGGCCTCTACGTCAAGGATGCAACGCAGCCGAAGGCTATTGCAGCACGTGCGGCCGGCCTGATTCGTCAAGCTCCGGGCTTGCCTGTGATTGTCGGCCAGCGGATCAATAGCCCCGAGATCGCAGAGAAGGTGCTTGCTGAAGGTCAGGCGGACATGATCGGGATGGCGCGAGCATTCATCGCTGACGCTGACTGGGTCACTAAGGCTCGTGCCGGCCAATCTGAGCGTATCCGTCCCTGCGTTGGTCTGAATCAGGAATGTCGTGCATTTTCTCCGCATCTCCACTGCGCAGTGAATCCTCGCGCTGGTCGTGAGATGGTACCGGAATTCACCATCAAAGGTCCGCTGCGTAAGCGGAAGATCGCCATCATCGGCGGTGGCCCAAGTGGGCTCGAGACGGCGCGTGCTGCGGCTGACCGTGGTCATCAGGTAACGATTTTTGAAGCAACGGATGGGCTCGGGGGTCTGTTCCTCTACGCCGCTTCGTTGCCGGGCCGTAGCGATCTACGAAATCTCATCGATTATTTGCAAAGCGAGATTCGTCGACTCGGTGTCACCGTGGAGTTGAATCGTCGCATTGAATCGGCTTCCGAACTCGGCGGCTTTGACGTCGCTGTCATTGCTACGGGCTCGCAGCCGAATCCGTTATCGGAAGAACAAGCGGGCCCACACGTCAGGACGTGGTTTGAAGTCATCGATCAGGAAATGCCCATGCCTCACGGTCTGAGACGGGCGATCGTTATTGACGATGGATCCGCATTCTGGTGGACGTATGGCGTCGCCGAAGCGTTGATGAACGCAGGTTGGAAGATCACGATCGCGAGTCCCGGTGTGAGTGTCGCAGGACAGATTTCCACGGAGAGTATCGGGCCTTTGATTGCACGTCTGGGTAGCTGCGGCACTGAGTATCGTGTGCTGTCTATTCTCGATCGCATTACCGGGAAGGGCGTTTCGCTGATGAATGGTGGTTCCGGTGAAACGACGGAGTATGAATGCGAGCTCGTTGTCATCCAGACGGGCCGTACTTCACGAACTGCTCTGATTGATGCGCTCGAAGAATCTACCATGGAAGTACATTCCATCGGCGATTGCGTCAGTCCGCGTCGTGTCTCACACGCAATGCTGGAAGGTCAACGCCTCGGCTTGAGCTTGTAACGTGCTCAGATCATTCGGCAGAGTGCACCTGGCACCCTGAATTCAATAGTGCCCGGATGACTAACAGATGGCCGGGCACAGCTGATATGTGGAGAATCAAATGCAATCGTTCGAAGGTCGAGTGGCGGTAGTTACGGGCGGCGGTTCGGGTATCGGTGAAGCACTCTGCTGGCGCTTTGCTAGCGAAAGCGCGAAAGTCGTTGTCGCTGACGTCAACGAAGCAGAAGCGGCGCGTGTTGCGCAAGCTCTGAAAGATGCAGGGCACCAGGCTCTGGCAGTTCGCACCGATGTGACGAAGGGCGATCAGGTCGAGGCCCTGGCCAAGGCTGCTGTCGATACCTTCGGTTCGATCGATGTCCTGTGTGCTAACGCAGGTGTCGTTCCCTCGGGCCGCTATCGTCCAGTGTGGGAATACCCGATCGAGGATTGGAAGTGGTCGTTCGACGTCAACATGATGGGCGTCGTCAACAGCATCCGTAGCTTTGTCCCGCGCATGCTCGAACAAGGCACGGATGGTCATATCGTTGTCACGGCTTCGATCGCAGGTATCGTCAGCGGTTCCGCATCGGTTGCCTACGGCGCGGCCAAGCATGCGGCTCTGCGCATCACTGAAGGGCTGTATGCGGGTCTGAAGGAGCGTGATTCGAAGATCGGCGTAACGGCCTTGATTCCGGGTCTCGTCAATACGAAGATCTATCAGTCGGAACGCAACCGTCCGCAAGAACTGCAACCGGAAGGCGGCGCTCTCGAAGAGACGCAGGAGCTGAAGGCAGTCGCAGACAAGATGTACAGCGGCGCCCTGTCGCCGGCGGAGGCAGCGGGCATTGTGGTCGCTGCTATCCGCGCCAATCAACTGTACGCGATCACGACCACGGCGTTCGACGAGGCGATCAAGGAGCGTCATACAGCTATTCAGAATCGGGAAAATCCGCACTTCGCCACGCTGCTGGAAATGACGAAGCGCGATATCCGTAGCGGGGAGATGAAAGCGCAATGAGCCGACTTGCTAATAAGGTTGCACTTGTAACAGGTGCGGCTTCTGGTATTGGCTTTGCCACGGCACAACGGTTTGCTGAAGAGCAGGCCGTTGTGGTCCTCGCTGACCGCAACGGACCGTTGCTGGCGGAAGCACTCGCCAGGATCCAGGAGATTAGTCCCGAGACTGATAGTGCCTGCTTTGACGTCACGTCGGAGCAGGCGTGGAAGGATCTCGAAGCTACTCTTATGAATCGTTTCGGCAAGCTCGATGTCCTGATCAACAATGCGGGTTTCGGACACTTCCAATCGATTGCTAACCTCTCGTATGAAGACTGGAAAGCAACCGTTGCCGTGAACCTCGATAGCGTGTTCCTGGGCACGAAGTACATGATGCCTCTGCTCGCCAGGTCAGGCTCCGGCTCGATCGTCAATATGTCGTCCATGCGCGGCATCGTGGCAGGACCTAACGCAAGCGCCTACTGCGCAGCCAAGGGTGGTGTCAGGATGCTGACCAAGGTCACTGCACTCGAATGCGCGGAGGCCGGAAACGGTGTTCGCTGCAACTCAGTTCACCCGGGTCACGTTGAGACTCCACTGACAGCAGCGGCATACGCAAAACCGGAACTCGCTAAAGAATTTCTAGCTCACACGCCTCTCGCTCGTTTCGGCAAGGCGCGGGACATCGCTAATGCCTTCCTGTTCCTGGCTAGCGATGAGTCCAGCTACATGACGGGTTCTGAGTTGGTTGTCGATGGCGGTGTCACTTGCCAATAATCGCGGAGAACGAAATGGAAACGAAAAGCATGAGTCCGCTGCTGGACTCGAATGTACTGCGCAAGATCGCTCCCTATACGCTCGCTGGCTATTCGCGGTGGCGTCAAATCGTCAATACGGACGGTGCTATTCCTGCACGTATCAAGGCTCTGTACGTAGCAGTAGCTGCGAACACGAAGGGCTATCGTGAGATGGCCGAGCGTGAACTCGCGCGTGCGCACCAGCTGGGCCTCACGTACGAGGAGGCTAGCTCGGCGGGTATCATTCTCAGTAGTTCCCGTGGCGAAGGCGCTGCATTGCGGTTCTTGGCCCTCCTGGACGCTGAGTACCAGCTTGAATCTCCCGCGGCGGCTATGCCGGTCATCGACGTTGAGGCGGGGCAGGTCGAACAGAACTTCCTCAACTACTTCGGCGCCATTCCTCCGTCGCTGGGCAAGCTGATCGATCTGCTTCCCGTAGGTAGCGAAGCCTACTACCTGATGCGCGAAGGCACGATCAACGGCACGCCGCTCGGGGCGAAGTATTCGGAACTGATGCTTGTAACTATCCTCGCCGCCGACTATAGCGACTGGACGAACGTCCACATGAAGGGTGCGAGAACTGCGGGTGGGACTGATACCGAAATCGCGGAGTCGTTAGTCTGCGCTGTCCTGACCAGTGGTCTGTCGGCATGGGTTGTTGGAGCTTCCCAGATGGACAAGATGTAACCGCTGCTCTCGAGCTCGCCGGTACGTGGAGCTTGCATTTCAAACAAAGAGAGAGGCCCTTTTTAGAATTTGAATGGATTATGTGTATTAGCCGGAGTTCGATCTGACCGGTAGCCGTGGCCGATCGAGAAGAAGTGACCGTACACCGCCTGGTGCACCATTCATAAATGGGTGGGCGCACTGATGAGTAATCAGTGCGCCACACATTCCTCTTCCACTTGCCGCAATGGTCTCGCTTCCGACCCACCGCACGAACTAGCTTGCGCTCAGCAGCGCAATAGCGTTTTTCCGCAAGGTCTTTTTGTCGACCTTGCCGGTACTGGTAACAAGCATTTTGTCGACGATCACAAGATGCTCAGGCCACTTCTTCTTCGTCAGCCCGATGGCTTCCATATGAGCCGTCAAATCCAACAGTTGCAAGGTCGGGAAACCCGGCCGGATGACACAGATAGCACAAGCTTGCTCGCCGAGTTTCGGGTGCGGCACACCGACGACAATTGCGTTTTCGACGGCAGGGTGCTTGAGCACAGCGGCCTCGACTTCAGCCGGGTCAACGTTGTAGCCGCCACGAATTATCTGGTCCTTCAAGCGGCCAACAACCTTGATATAGCCGTCATGGCCGACAACGATTTCATCGCCGGTCAGGAAGTAGCCGTTTTCCGTCAGTCGATACTCCTGGCTGCCCAGTCCTTCTGCGTACTTAAGGAACAGCGACGGTCCCTTGACACCCGCTTGACCGCGCTCACCGGCGGGCAACGGGTTGAATTGAGTGTCGAGGGCTTGATCCTGAGTGCCGGGAAAGGACTTACCGTCTGAGTTTTGACGTACTTCCAGCGAGTCCGTGGGCAGGGCACTGCAATGGCCCATGCACTCAGACATGCCATACATGCGCAGTACCGGAATGCCAAGCAGTTCGTCAGCGTCTGCAATCAGTTGCGAGGTCATAGCCGAACCACCGACTGCGAGAGCTTTCAGCCGGCTACGCTTCGACCACTGACCAGAACGAGCACACTCGACCATCGTGTGCAGGTGCGTCGGGACACACATACCCCAACGGCAGTTATACTCTTCCATGAGTTCGAGCGCACGGCGAGGGTCCCACGCATCGACGATGATCAACGGATGGCCCAGCGACAGGCCGAAGTGCAGCGTGAATGTGAATCCGGGTGCGCTTCCGAGGGGCACTACGCCGACAATCGCATCGCCGGGTTCGAGACCGGCAATCCTGGCACTGGCACGTGTAGCGTAATTCATCCCGGACACAGAATGCATCACGCCCTTGGGGATGCCCGTCGTGCCGGAAGTGAAGGCAATAAGCGCGGCCTTCCTGTCGGCTTCGTCCCACATGCGATCCTGACGTTCGCACAGAGTGAGGTAGAGGTCTTTGACGCCGGGGATCGCTTTTGAGTCGGCGTCCGACGAACCGATAAGCGCTACGTGACCGAGACGCTGTTCGATGACACTGCGTTCCGATTTGCCGAGATCCGGCGTATAGGGGCAGGCAACGGCACCAACGCAGGAGATCGCGAGTGCTGCGCCGAATGTATTCGCAGTCTTTTGGCCTTCGAGCATCACGCGGTCGTGAACACCGATACCGCTGGCGCTGAGTTCTTGAGCGATCAGCGTCGCGAGCGCGTAGAGTTCTGAACGACTCCATCCGCGAGATGCCCCGTCTACGACGGCGAGTGCCTGTGGATCTGCTTCGTGCAGCGCACTGAACTGCTGCCAAAGCGAGGCGTCGGTCCAGGCTAGGCCATCGGCCGTATATTCGGTAATCCGGTTGTTAAGCAATTGTCTGCCCCCCGTCTACGATATAGGTTTGTCCGGTAATAAATCCGCCAGCGTCGGACGCCAGTAGAGCGACCGTACCCGTAAGTTCGATGGGTTTGCCGAACCGACGCAAGAGGATGCCATCGAGCAGTTTCGCTTTCTGATCCTCGGGAACAGTTTTCGTCATTCCAGTCTCGATAGAGCCGGGAGCAATGGCGTTCACGCGAATGCCGTGCGAGGACCACTGCGCAGCGAGATTGCTTGTCAGATGGACAATCGCAGCCTTGCTTGTTGTGTACGGAACGACTTGTCCTTTGTCTGGCGTGTAGGACAGATATGCGCCGACGGAGGCTACGTTAATGATCGAGCCGCCCTGGCCGCGTGCAATCATGTGGCGCGCGACGTGACGGCAGGCGAGGAAGGTACCTGTCACGTTCACGTCCATCACCTTCTGCCAGCCCGAGAGAGGAATTTCTTCAGGCAGACCCCACCACGAAGCGCCTGCATTGTTGATCAGAATATCGATTTGACCCAGTTCTTCGACAACTCGGGCAACGGCAGCCTCAACTTCAGCTTCGTTCGAGACATCGCAGCGCAGGCCCAGAGTTCGCACACCGAAGCGCGGCCCGATGTCATTTGCCACGGCCTCGCATTCTTCTACTTTGCGAGACATGAAAACTACGTTACAGCCCAGGTCAGCGAGTGCTGCACCCATTGCGATGGCCATCTCACCGCGACCGCCATTGATAACCGCAACGCGTCCGTCAAGACGAAAACTTTGAGCTACGAAACCTTTTTCAAGAGTGGACATCAGTTGCCGTCCTTAGGAGCGTGAAGAGCATACATATCTGCTTCTTCGGTAATCAGGGCAATACGCTTGCCTTTCATACGGGCCACGTGAGCAACGGCATCTTTCCATTCTTGCGATACAAATGCTGCATCGAGAGTCGCGCGATCCGGGAACGTCAGAACAGCATGGCCGTCGTATGCGGGCCCTTCAGGGTGATCGTAGTCATGCACAATCACCCCATGGCGATATGCCTGCAAGCCCGGCAATTTCCGGCCATACGCGGCGTGGTCACCTCGCCACCAGGTCGTGAACTGCTCCGCAGTCCACTCGGGCGGGCGAGAGGCCAAAATCACAAGGCTTACAGTCATCGTTGTTCTCCGTCTGCTTACTTACCGATCCACTTCGGCTGGCGCTTTTCCAGGAACGCGCGCACGCCCTCCTTGGCATCTTCCGAGTGGTGGACGACGTTACACGTCATCGTTTCAAGTGTGATCAGGCTGTTCGTGTCTGCGTCGAGGCCGCGGTTGACTGCCATCTTCGTCATCCACATGCAGAACGGCGATTTGTCGATCAGAGGCGCGCAGAAATCCTGGATCAACTGGTCGAACTCAGCGCGCGGCGCGCATGCGCTCATCAGGCCCCATTCTACACATTCCTTACCCGTCAGCAGCTTGCCCGTGAGCATCAGTTCCTTCGACTTGCGCATACCGATCATGCGCGGCAGACGATAGATCGGGCCTGCACCGCCGAAGAGAGCGCGGCGGATATGGAAGTCACCCACCTTGGCTTCTTCCGTTGCGAGTGCAAAGTCACACGAGATCATCAGCTCAAAACCGCCGGCGACTGCGTAACCGTCGACAGCCGCGATGGTCGGCTTCTTCATGTTGAATATCTTGTCATACGTACGTGCCGAGTCGATTGCCAGTTGCAGCGACGTAGACGTTTCCTGCAGCACCGGACCGACGAGCTGGCCGAGGTCAGCGCCTGCGCAGAACGTGTTTTCACGGCCACGGAACACCACGGCGAGAACCCTATTGTCTTCCGCTGCGCGGTCAACGGCAGCTTCGAGATCCTTCAGCAGTTGCGGGCTCACGCAGTTGCGAACGTGCGGACGATTCAGCCAAATCGTAGCGATGCCGTTGTCAGCAACTTCGTACTGGATCACGTCCTTCTCTTGGTTCACTTCGCTCATGTCAGTTCCTGTGTTAGTAATAGTCATAACAGTGCAGTGCCGGATACCAGCCCTTCCCGGAAGGGCGAGAGCCGTATCCTGAGATATTCGACCGACCATGCGGTCGAGTGACCAATTTACCACCGCCACTCACAAAGTCAATACTTGGAACAGCGAATTGGATCCTAAGGCGCCTTCTGGATTAGAAGCGGTGACGAATGCCAATAGTCACGCCAAACTGGTCTTTCGCACCTTGCGCGAGGTAGTAAGCATCGATGTTGCTGTTACCCGTGTTGTCCATGTCTAAAGCTGAGTTACGTGCATATGCCGTGACGACGTACACGTCGGTCCGCTTCGACAGGAAATAGCTGGTGAAGAAGCTGATTTGCCACGGGTTACCGATACGGGCATCAGCCGCAGTGGCGCTCGTCTTCATCGTTGACAGGTGATTGTAATAAAGTCCAAGGCCGCTCCTGATGAAGGGAGTGAACGAATACTGAGCGCCAGCCCAGAAGTAGTCGCCCCGATAAACAACAATGTCGTTCTGGTCGGTGGTACGCCCATAGCTGTAGCCACCCATGAATTTCAGGTCGCTGGTGACCATATAGCTGCCGCCAACAGCGATCTTGGTAGCAGTCCAGTTATCACCTGTACCCGTAGTCGCCATTGACGGGAAGAGTTGGTCAACGCCGAACGCCAACAGCATCGGGCCGTCCGTATAGGTCGCGCCCATACCCCATGCCGTGTTGTCGTGGAAGTGACCAGGGATCTGACCATTGCCGCCGTTAGCGACCGGACGACCATTGAAGTTCACTTGAGCCGCGCTAAAGCTGTAGTGACTTTCGACCGTGACCCTGCCGAAGTTTCCGACGTACTTGATTGAACTGTCTTGACGGTAGTTGCTACCCGTTTCTACAGTGACCGGCTCGTACATGGTTGCCAGGTTGATCGGTCCGAGCGTTGCCATAACTTCGAGCAACGACGTGTACTGACGACCGAGCGAGATAGCGCCCCAGTCAGCCGACTTAAGTCCGACGAACGCCATACGGCCAAACATACGACCGCCCTGTTGGAGCTGGCCGGTAGTCAGGCCGAAACCGTTCTCCAACTGGAAGAATGCCGACAGGCCGCCGCCTAGGTCCTCGTTGCCCTTGAAGCCCCAGCGCGAGTTCGACAGACCACCGCTCGAATTCAGGGACCAACGATTGCCGCCTGGCTTCGGTACGGGAAGGCCGTTTGCGCCCAAGCTGGGCGGGCCCGATGCCTGGTTAGTGACGAACTCAAGAGGGGCATCTACGACGCCGTACAAAATCATGCTGGATTCCGCGTGTGCTGCTTGAGCAAACGAAGCAAGTACAGTCAAAACGAGAAGCGTTTTTTTCATGTTTATACGTCTCCAAATCTTCGAACTATTTGTGGGAAATTCTGGTATCCATAGACGTAAAGCGTGTGGGCTAGTGGTCGCACTCTGGGTCCTGACTCATTGACGGACATAGAGGTTAACGCTCATTTTTTTAATGATCGGTAGTTCTAATCGATGGCATCCTTGATTAGATAAATTGCCTACAGCACTACTGCGGTACTCGAGCAGGTGGCGAATCTACTTGACGCTAATAAAAAATGTCAACAAGGGTAACTATGGGGTTACTTGCTTGTAGGCCACGGTGCCCGCCACGTACTTGCCGTGGTTGACGCCCGACCAGTCGGTCGAGTATCATTGGTTGCCATAAGACCTGATCTCAGGAGAAGGTGTCAAGCAGTTATTTCCATCTGAATCTGCGTAGATCTAAAGGAGACAGCGTGAGTCACGAAAAAATGGAATGCGACCTCCTGGTCCTCGGCTCCGGCATGGCAGGATTGTCTGCCGCTGGTTGGGCCGCTGAGCGAGGCGCACGCGTTGTCGTAGTTGAGAAAGCATCGACGCGAGGTGGCTCGGCTGTGTTGAGCGGAGGCGTTGTCTGGACAGCGACTTCAGCTTCCAAAATGTCGACATATGGCTGCGGCGATCCCAAGCTGGGCGCTGTCGTGCTCGACGCCTATCCTCAGGCGCTCGCGTGGATACGCTCACGCGGCATTCAGGTCAGTCCTGCGATGAACGTCCTGCATGGCCGTGGCTACGCCGTCGATCTGATCCACCATCTGGACGACTGCATTCAGATGGTAGAAAAGGCGGGCGGCTATATCGTTTACGAGACAACGACCGAAACGCTGCTTAAAGACGACACAGGGAGAGTCATCGGGGCTCGCACTGTATGTGCCGATGGCACTGTAGACGTCGTCGCTACGAACACTATTCTCGCAACGGGTGGCTATCAGGGTTCGCCCGAACTCCGTGCACAAAACATCCATGAAAACGCGCGCAACCTTCTCCTGCGCTCCAACCCGGTTTCGCAAGGTGATGGTATCCGTCTGGGTACGGAGGCCGGTGGCGTCTTCAACAAGGACAATAAGGGCTTCTATGGCCACCTGGTGACGAAGAGCCCGAACTGGGGCGAAGAGCGCTACTACACGGGCCTCAGCCAATACCACAGCGACCACTCTCTGCTGTTCAACGAGCAGGGCTTCCGTTACTGCGATGAAACCGAAGGCGATCATACGAACACGTATCGTACGGTTTTCGAAACCAATGCGCGCGCTATCGTGCTGTGGGACAAACGTATTCAGGAAACGTACGCGACGGCGCACGTTGTGCTTTCTGCGCCCCCGCTGGATAAATACAAAGTCGCTATCGAGAATGGCGGTGAAGGCGTACACACAACGAACATTGCTCAACTGGAGAAGTTCGCTATAGCTCACGGTTTCGACGGTGCGCAAGTCGTGAAGAGCCTTGCAGAGTATCAGGAAGGCGCTACCAATGGTTGGGAGAATTTGAATCCTCCGCGGCGTGAATCGGCTATCCCGCTGGATGGCGAGTACTACGCTCTCGTAGTGTATTCAGCTATTACGTTTACGTTCGGCGGTCTGATGATTGATACCGAAGCGCGCGTGCTCAAGGACGACGGCTCCGTGCTTTCGGGTCTTCTCGCAGCAGGCTCGGATGCCGGTGGCGCATACGGTATCGGCTACGCGGGCGGTCTTGCATTGGCGATAACGTTCGGTATCACGGCAGCTCAAACGGCCGGTTGGAAATAAGTACTGTAGGTGGTTGTAAAACTACCCGAGCTATCCAGGAAAGCGACCTGAACATGAATGCTGACAATTATGTACTAGCCTGCCCATCGGCAATTGAGCACGATGCACATGGCACTGCGACTCTGGTGGGGAATCAGTGTGCTGACTGTGGCGAAACCTATTTCCCCGCGGCGTCTGGGTGTACGCGCTGCACTAGCACGAATCTGAGTCGATTTAACTTTGGACGTCACGGAACCTTGTGGACGTGGACGATCCAGAGCTTCTTGCCGAAGACACCCTACAACAGCGGCGAGACCGATGCCACTTTCAAGCCCTACGGTGTTGGCTATATCGAGATGCCTTGCGGTATCAAGATCGAGAGTCGTTTGTCTGTTGCCGTCGCCGACAAACTGAACATCGGTATGCCGATGACGATGTCGCTCAAAACATATGGGAAAACACCTGAGGGCGCTGACCTCGTGACGTTTGTGTTCTCGCCCGCAGGATCTGATATCCGAGGAGTTCAAGGCAATGAGTAACGATGTCGCGATCATCGGCGTAGGCATGCACCGATTCGGGCGCTTCGATGGTGTATCGGGTCGGGCACAAGGCGCCCATGCTGTGCGAGAAGCCCTTAAAGATGCGGGTATTACGTGGGATCAGGTTCAGGTTGCATACGGCGGGTCACAGGACGCCGGCAACGCAGATGCGCTTGCCAACGATCTGGGTCTCACCGGCCTGCCTTTCGTCAACGTAGCCAATGGCTGCGCGACGGGCGGATCATCTCTTGCAGCCGTCATTGCCGCTATCCGGTCGGGCTCGGCTGACATCGGTGTTGCCGTTGGTTTCGATAAGCATCCGCGTGGGGCTTTCAATCCCTTGCCTAAAGACTGGGGTCTCGAAGAATGGTACGGCGAGATGGGTTTGATGCTCACGACCCAGTTCTTCGCGATGAAGACCCGTCGCTATATGCACGAATACGGCATTACGGATGATGCCCTGATTCAGGTTGCTCAACGTGCATCGCGCAACGGAGCACTGAATCCAAACGCATGGCGCAGGCAAGAACTCGATTACGACCAAGTCGCCGAATCGAGCGCCGTGAGCCTGCCTCTTCGCAAGTTCATGTTCTGCAATCCAGCAGAGGGCGGCGCAGCGATCGTCCTGTGCGCGGCCAGGCTGGCCAAGAAGTATCAAGCTAATCCCGTGACTATCCGCTCGGCGGCAGTCAGGACTCGCCACCACGGTTCGTTCGAAGTGTTCAGTCCTGCACTGATGGCGCAACAGGTGTCCGCTCCAACAGTGACAGCCTCCAGGGCAGCGTTCGAGGAAGCGGGCGTCGGGCCAGAAGATATCGACGTCATCCAATTGCAGGATACTGATTCGGGATCCGAAATCATTCACATGGCGGAAAATGGGTTCTGTGAGCACGGCGAGCAAGAAAGCTTGCTCCGCGAAGGCGCTACGGAAATCAACGGCCGCCTGCCTATCAATACCGATGGCGGATGCCTCGCGAATGGCGAACCTGTCGGTGCTTCTGGCTTGCGCCAAGTCATCGAAATCAGTTTGCAACTGCGCAATCAGGCAGGTTCGCGTCAGGTGCCGAACAACCCGCGACTGGGTTTTACGCACGTGTACGGTGCGCCCGGCGTGAGCGGCGTGACTATTCTCGAGCGCGGTTAGCCGCTAGTGCTGAACAACTATCGCAATGGAACAGGATTGAAGATGGATCGTGAAATCTTTGTGGTTGGAGCGGCGCGTACCGCTATCGGAACCTTTGGCGGCTCGCTCAAGGACGTTGAACTCACTACCCTCGGCACAACGGCCGTCCGTGCGGCGCTGGAGCGTAATTCCGTGCCGGCTGACGCGGTGGGCCACGTGGTTATGGGCAACGTCGTTCCGACCGCTCCCCGTGATGCCTACCTGTCGCGAGTTGTCGCTATCGATTCGGGTATGCGGGAAGACACCCCGGCATTTAACGTGAACCGACTTTGCGGTTCGGGTCTACAAGCGATCATTAGCGCGGCGCAGTCGATTGCTCTCGGTGACTGCGAAGTCGCTGTTGGCGGTGGCGCCGAATCCATGTCACGCGGCCCTTACATCGTTCCTGCTGCTCGCTGGGGGCAACGCATGGGCGATACGGGCATGGTTGATTACATGAACGGTATTCTTCATGATCCGTGGCAGAAAGTGCATATGGGGATTACCGCTGAGAACGTCGCCGCGCGCTATGGCATTACGCGTGAACAACAGGACGAACTCGCAGCCGAAAGCCAACAGCGTGCAGTGAATGCTATTCGTGAAGGTCGCTTCAGAGACCAGATCGTCCCGGTCGAGATTAAGACGCGTAAGGGTGTGATCGCATTTGACACCGACGAGCACGCAAAGGCTGAAGTCACCGTCGAGTCGCTGTCCCAGATGAAGCCCGTGTTCAAGAAGGATGGCGGCACGGTTACCGCAGGTAACGCCTCGGGGTTGAATGATGGCGCGGGTGCTGTCGTTCTAGCCGAGGGCCGCGCTGTGAATTCGCTGGGCTTGACTCCGATAGCTCGACTCGTGGGCTACGCTCACAGCGGTTGCGAGCCGCTGTATATGGGTATCGGGCCGGTCCTGGCAACGCAGCGAGTGCTGTCCCGTACCAGTCTGTCGATTAAGGATCTGGATGTCATCGAAGCTAACGAGGCGTTTGCAGCGCAAGCTCTGGCAGTGACTCGTGAACTGGGTTTCGATCCCGTCCGCGTTAATCCAAACGGCTCCGGCATCTCGCTAGGCCATCCGGTAGGCGCCACCGGCGCGATCATTACGACCAAGGCTCTCGCAGAGCTTCAGCGCACTGGCGGCCGTTACGCGCTGGTCACTATGTGTATCGGCGGAGGGCAGGGCATTGCAGCTATCTTCGAACGCGTTTAACCCCACATAAAGGTACGCTGAACATGAGCAACAAGACTATTGGTGTAGTCGGCGCGGGTACGATGGGCAATGGCATTGTCCAGGTCGCAGCCGCAGCAGGCTTCAACGTCGTTATGCTCGATGTGTCGGATGCAGCATCGGAGCGCGGCCTGTCTACGATCGGCAATAGCCTCGAGCGTCTGGTGCAGAAGGAAAAGATTAGCGCCGACGAGAAGTCCGCTACTCTTGGTCGTATCAAGACTACGGTGACGTATTCCGACCTCTCAAGTACTTCGATTGTCATTGAGGCTGCTACCGAGAACGCGGATATCAAAGCGAAGATCCTCAAGTCGATTGACGAGTCAGTGGGCTCGGCGACGGTGATTGCTACGAACACAAGTTCGATCTCAATTACCAGGCTCGCGTCCAAGGTCTCGAATCCAAACCGCTTCATCGGTACGCACTTCTTCAACCCAGTGCCGGTCATGACGCTTGTCGAACTGATCGCAGGCCTCCAGACGGATAGCCTGACCCTCGATGTAGCGAAGGACTTCGTGGAGACTATCGGCAAGACGGCGATTGTCGCTAAAAACAGCCCAGGCTTTGCCGTCAACCGTATCCTGGTCCCGATGATCAACGAAGCGATCTTCGCGCTCCAGGAAGGACTGGCTTCAGCTGAAGATATCGACAAGGGCATGAAGCTTGGAGCGAATCACCCTATCGGTCCGCTCGCACTCGCAGACTTGATCGGCCTCGACACGTTGCTAATGGTGCAAGAAGTTCTGTCCGCGAGCTTCAATGATTCGAAATATCGACCGGCGCCGTTGCTTCAGGAAATGGTCGATGCAGGATATCTGGGTCGCAAGTCAGGCCAGGGATTCTATCAGTATTAATGGGCTGACTGCTCGAAGTCTGACTCTCTTAAAGTAAATTACAAACATCTATGCCATCATGCAGGCGTTTTCCCTTTGTGCCTGGGACTAATAGGTGGTTTTTTTCCAGGGTATTGTTGTGCACTAGTTACGAGTGCACTAAATAAAAGACGAGAAAATCAAGCAATGAAGGGTCAAGCTAAGACAACCATGACACCTGAGCACGGTGAGAAAAGACTGAAGATCTTCGATCACTGTGCTGACCTGTTTGACAAGGTCGGCTATCACAAGATGACCATGCAAATGCTGGCCGACGAAGCTGGCATGGGCAAGCCTACGCTTTACCACTACTTCCCCAGTAAGGCTGCGATTCTCTTTGAAATGCACCAGACGCACATGGAGCTTCTGATAGAGGATCTCGAGGATAGGGGCGACGGGTGTCCGCACGCGGCGTCATTGCTGGTTAAAGCCTGTACCTCGACCTTGCGTCAAATTTCTGAGCATCCTGGATATGTGCGCGCGTTCATGGATCACTATGGAGATCTGCAAAATGAACACCGTGGACAGATTCGCAAACTACGCGACAAGTACCTTAGGCGTATTCGCAAAATTATCACCGACGGAATTTCCTCAGGCGCGTTCCGTGACGGCGATCCCGATATCACCGTCTTTGCTTTCCTGGGGATCTGCAACTGGGCCTACAAGTGGTATCCGCGTATGGCCTCGGAGTGCCCGCCACCCGAGATGGCCGAAAAACTTTGCGGCGTCATCCTCGATGGCCTGGTAGTCAGGTAAGGTTCAATCAAAGCCCCGCGACGAAAAGTCTGCGGGGCTTTTTTGGGGTTTATCAGCGCAGCGGGGGAAGGCCACTTCGGAAGGGCGGGGAAGGGGAGATCGCTTCGAAGGCGGAGGGGCAGGCTCTTTCCGGGCACTTAATTAAACTTTATATGGGCGGGTTCACGCGATGCCCATCATTATTTCTGACGTTTGATGCCGTCCAGAATCACCTGACAAAGCTTTTTCGCCATGACGTCAGGCGGCGACGCTTCCGCCATGCTGGGATACCACTTGTAGGCCCAGTTGCATATTCCGAGGAAAGCGAAAACCGTGACGTCCGGATCAAGTTTCTGGAATCTGCCTGAGGACATGCCATCCGTGATGATATCGCGAATTCGTTCCAAATATTCATCCCGCCGTTTGCGAATCTGCTTACGGTGCTTATCTTCCAGATCGCTATAGTGGTCCATGAAAGCGCGCACATATCCAGGATGCTCCGCAATTTGGCGAAGCGCGGAGGCACAAGCCTTGACCAGCAGTTCAGCATTATCAGCGCAGGTTTCGGCATCGGCATTCAGGTCGCCCAGCAAAGCGTCCATATGGATCTGATGCATCTCGAAGAGGATTTCAGCCTTGCTCGGAAAATAGTGATAAAGAGTCGGCTTGCCCATGCCAGCTTCGTCCGCCAGCATTTGCATCGTCATTTTATGGTAGCCAACTTTATCGAATAAATCGGCACTATGCAGGATGATCTCCAGCCGCCGTTCATCGTGTGCGGTGGTGGTGACTCGCGCCTTTGATTTTCGTCCCGTTACCATTGATTGACCTTTTTTTGTTACTACCAGCTTTCCTGAAAGCAACGTCGAGCTTGCAGCATATGCAAATTGAGGCTGCTTGAAGAACAACCGGACCGGCTCCGCTCGTGCTTCTAACTCGACGCGAGACTGAGCCCGACGATGAGCGCTCATTCGCAGCGACGACAGGAGTGTGCCGCCCTGTGCGTGGTTCTCAAGCGGTTCGATCCGTCGACATCCACCCGAGTTGATGTGCTGCTTCAGAGCGGCGGCGCTTTCCACTTTCGGCCTTGTCTACCCATGACAACGACTCACGGTATGCGATTTTAGCATGGGGACACGCGCCGCCCCTCACGGTGCGTCCACGTAAAACACCTCGGCGGGTGTCGGATGACGACAGCTTGCGTCAGACCGCTCATCGGATTGAAGTGGACTTGAACCTGAACCCACGCAGTCCAGTTGGGCGCGTAGCGTAATCGTGCGCGTCTTCACTCACTACGACAAGCCAAAGGAAAGCCAATTCGCATTTGCCATGCTTGCGTTCACGTCTTGGCCATGCAAAAAGTGCACCCGACCTCAGTGTCACGGCGCGCCCAGCCTCCAGGGTATATCGCTACCCCTCGATGCAAAGCACGCGGCTACGGCAAGAAACCTTGTCCGTTGATGGAATGGTACCGACGCCATGACGAACCTTGTTGGCGCAAAACCAGCCCCGATTCGCGGGGCTGGTTTTGCGCGAGGCATCATCTGCAGATGAAGTCAAGCGAGCTAATGAGTTAAAACAGCCGCCTGCCCGTGTTGTTCGGGGAGCATGCGAGACGCTTCCATTGCGGTACCCGGATAGTGGAAGAAATCCAGAGGATCGAAACCGGCGGCGAACCAACGCTGCGCATCTGCCCTAACTTCGGAGCGGGTTTTGGGGTGCGACGGATCGTTCGGTGAGGTGGAGGCTTGGGCGAATGCGGACGCAATGCTGTTTGCACTGAGCAGAATCCCAAACGCGACCGGAATGATTATTTTCATAACAATCCCTCGGATGGAGAGGATGGGATTGAATTCTAGGTGTTTACCGGGCGCATTGCGAGGAATAGGCCGCTTTAGTGCGTCAAGACACATGCAAATCTTATTGGCATTTCGGCGATCTAGATCGCGTAAATACACGACGCAGACGCTATGACGATTCCAGTCGATCAGTCGCAGATCCTCATCGGAGCGCAGCGGCCGGTGTGCGTTGTAATCGCTTCTGGGGAGGGCGCCCAGGCATTGGCTTCGGCCGGCGTGCTGATGCCGCGCAGCCGCAGTTTCCACCAGACGCCGGTCCTGTAGCGCCAGGTGCGCACGTTCCACACGGCCCTTGTTCGCCAGGTTGATCTTAGTGTGATGTCTCACGAGGTGTCGGTTGCCCATCGTCATCGTGTTCATCCCAGTCGCGCTCATCGCGGGCGCTGCATGAGAATGTCCGACGCTCAACCTGGGGGTATTCGTCCTTTTCATGCTAAATCTGGCGGTTTGTTTTTGTTTTTCTTTTAAAAACATGCACTTGCAAATCATCGATTCTGCGAAAGCGCGTCCTTTTGATGCAAAATCTGGCGCTTTCATACGCTCGCACGCCTAGGCCGGCGAGCGCATGATTGAGGGCGGCCAACAAAACCGCGCCACGCACCTGCCAGTCATGCAGTCTGCGTGGCGCTGTCACGTTGCCGGTCTCGGGAGAAAAGATCGGCAGGCGAGGCAATTACTCAGAAAGCGGTGGACGGATTTTGGGTGACACCGGTGAATTCGCGCCATGCTTCGAATCGCGCAGCGAGCTGTTTGCGATAGAGCAAGGCGCGAAGCAAGTGACGCTTGAGCGCGAAGTGCTGACGGATCGGCCCGAGGCACGACAGGAAAGCTTGCGTGCGCTCGGGCAATCGAAACCCCTTCATGCGCCGCTCGCGTTCACGCGTCGGTTGATGGCTGTTTTCTGCGCGGTTGTTCACGCGTGCGCAGGCCTTGACGAATACATGCTTCACGTGCGCCAGCTCCGGGAGCTCTGCCTTGGCGGCCGGGTAACTGAGTAGTTGGTCGGTGACGATCTTCTTCGGTACTTCGTGGCAGGCTGCCAGTACCCGTTTGAAGAAGCGTTTCGCGGCAGCTTTGTCGCGTCGCTTCTGCAACAGGATGTCGAGTTCGGTGCCGTGCTGGTCAACCGCACGCTACAGCACGTAAGGCTCGCCGCGCAGCGTCACCAACATTTCGTCAAGATGCCATGTCGTACCGCTCTTGCGGCGGGCGGCCTTGACCCGATGCGCGAAGCCGGCGCCGAACTTGTCAGTCCTCCGGCGAATCGACTCGTGGCTAACGATTACTCCGCGCTCGAACAGCAGCTCCTCAATGTCGCGAAGGCTGAGTTGAAAGCGAAAATACCATCGAACGGCGTGGCAGATGATCGATGCCGGAAACCCGAAACCGGAAACCGTGATAAAGCGATTTCATTTTCTTCATCGCGGCATCTTAGCCCAGTCGCCAACGTGACAGAGCCCCCGCGCGTGATCCGCGTCAGGCATCGCTGTTCTGAAAACAGTTGATTGCCAGGATTCACGGTTAGTCGAGAGGGAAAATCGACGTTGAACCGCCGTCCAGAGAGAGACGGGAAAGCTTCTCTGGAACGGCCGCATTGCGGAACCTGACTGGCACGCTACGCACGCAACTCGGCCATTGCGGTCATTGGGCCGATCGTCAGCGAAGTGCAGCTGATGTTCGCTCTGCGGTCATTGGAACATCCGTCCCCTCGAACGACAGCTGTCCTCCTGCCGGAGGACAGCACCCGACCCACCACGGCCCTTCGTAACCGCCCGCGCCGAAGAGCCGCTTGCAAGGTTTAACGGTCGTTCACTTAGCCTAGCAGCCGACGGCCAGTCGGTCCGTTCGTTCACACGACGTGAAAGTGAGTACCTGCGAGCGTTGCGTTACGAAAAATCAAGGTTCGCTTTCTCTACCTTCCCAGCTGATGTAGCAGTTCAACGCACGTGGAACCGGCGTCATTCAGGAGGTAACGGCAAGCTGATACAAATCTTTAGTGCTCACTTAATGACTCGCCAACAATCTGCGTAGAAGCACTGTCGGTGCGGGCAAGGTCAGATCCTTAGGCTCACGACACCGTCTGCCCCGCTGTCTGCTGTAACTACGGCGCCGCTTCGTGTCGCGAAGCATCGTCTGCACACTGAGAGTTCGCCGCGCTGATCCGGCAAGCCTCCCGGTCGCCTCGTTTTCGGTAAACTTGACGGACGACACGAGGAGCAACGAACGACATGGCGGAACATGAGTTGGTGCGGCCGAGCCGCGACGGAGACCAGTTCCACTATCACTGGGCGCCCCGTCATTGTCTGGCGCTGCTACCGGGTTTAAACGGTCTTTTCGCCGTATCCATCGAAGGTGCATCGACGTCAGAAGGCTCGTCCTCCGTGGACGATGGCGACGAACTGATCGATGTTGGGCTCTACTGGGGCAGTGAAGCGTTAGCTCAGGCGCGTCGGGTTGAATACACGCAGCTCAAACATTCGACGCGACACGCGCAGACCGTGTGGACCGCAAGCGGTCTCAAGAAGACATTACAAGGGTTCGCCAAACGCTTCACCGCGCTCTTGCTGCAGTTCGCGGCGCCAGATGTCAAATCGAGATTTCGCTTCCGTTTCACAACCAATCGCCCAATCGACCAGAAAGTGCTTGAGGCACTCGAAGACCTTGCGGCCGGCCGTGTACCGCGGCATCCCACGGTCCAGGCCACCTTGTTGGGATACGCCGGGTTGAGTGGTGACCAGGCGGCCGACTTCTTCAGCATCTTTTCGGTCGAAGGCGAAGAGCCTAATCTGTGGGCCCAGCGGAATCTGCTTGCCCAGGACGTCGGCGTGTACCTGTCCGAGGCCGACTACGATGCTCCCGTGCAACTCAAGGAACTGGTCGCACGCAAGGCGTCTTCGGAGTTCGCCAATGATCCGGCGATCCGACGGCACGATGTTTTGCGCGCCCTTAGGGTTTCAGAGCCACAACTTCAGCCCGCGCCTTGCCTGATAAACGCACCGGCCGTGGTACTTCCCCGGGAGCAGGAAGCCGAGATTCGCGCGGCGTTACTCTCGACAACACACCCGATCGTTCTTCATGCCGATGGCGGGGTGGGCAAATCTGTCATCGCGTCGCGCCTCGCTACGTCGATGCCGCAAGGCTCCGTCGCCGTGCTGTACGATTGCTTTGGCGATGGACTCTATCGAAATTCATTGCATCTTCGGCACCGACATCGTGATGCGCTGGTACAGATTGCAAACGAACTGGCCGCACGGGGTTTGTGCCTTCCGCTGATTCCGTCCGCGCACGCGGATGCCAAGAATCTCATGCGCGCGTTTATCGGGCGAATCGAACAGGCTATCAACCTGCTTCGCGCACGCGACCCCGCGGCGAGCCTGTGCCTGATAGTCGACGCTGCGGACAACGCCGACATGGCAGCCGAGGAGCAAGGCGACAATCCGTTCGTCCGAGATCTCATCTCCACGGCAGTTCCTGATGGCGTGCGGCTCGCTTTCACCTGCAGGACGCATCGTCGAGCGCGGCTCGGCGCACCCAGTGACGCGCACGAAATCGAGTTACACCCTTTCAGTTTCGCGGAAACGAAGGCGTTCCTGCTACGGCACTACCCCGATGCGACCGAAACAGACGTCGCTGAGTTTGCATTTCTGAGCAGCTCGAACCCTCGAGTCCAGGCTCTGGCAATTGAGCAAAAATTGAACATCTCGGAAATGCTCATAAAACTGGGGCCAACCCAGTCGAATGTGGATAACGCTATCGCCGATTTGCTGCAAGGCGCGATCGATAAGCTCAAAAATCAGGCAGGCAAGACCGAAGCAGCGCAGATCGACCTCATCTGCCAAGGCCTGGCGGTACTTCGGCCGCTCGTACCGGTCTCAGTTCTGGCACAGATTTCTGGCATTCCTGAAAGCGCTGTGCGTAGCTTCGCGCTCGATCTTGGACGCCCGGTACTTATAAAGGGAAACAGCCTCCACTTCACCGACGAACCGACCGAGACGTGGTTCCGTGATCGTTTCAAGCCAGCACACGCGAACCTGGAATCATTCCTGGCGCGACTGCGGCCTCTCGCCAGTGACAGCTCCTACGTCGCTTCGACCCTTCCTCAACTGATGCTCTCCGCCGGGCTCATGGATGAACTCGTCGCGCTGGCATTATCAGAAGACGGTTTGCCCGCTGCAAACGCGATCGAACGGCGGGACGTGGAAATACAACGCCTGACATTTGCACTCAAGGCTTGCCTTCAGGCAGGGCGATATGCTGATGCTGCAAAGCTTTCGATGAAGGCCGGCGGCCAAGTGGCAGCAGCAACGCGCCAAACCGCGTTGATACAACAGAACAGCGACATCGCAGGCGTGCTGCTTTCTCCGAACAGGATTGATGAGCTGGTATCGCGGCGCATGTTTGGCAGCAGCTGGATGGGATCGCACCATGCGTACGAGGCGGGGCTTCTTTCGGGGCGAAAGGAATTCCTGGCTGAAGCTGGCAGCAGACTGCGCATGGCCATGGAATGGCTGTACGCGTGGGCCCGGAGCCCAGCAGATGACCGAAAGACGGTCACAAATAGCGATCGGGCAGAACTCGCACTGGCACGAATGCGGGTACTGGGGCCACAGGCGGCCGCCAGGTTTCTGGGCAGTTGGAGACCTCGTCGCCTGGCCTTTGACGCAGCACGATTGCTCGCGCGGCGACTGCTCGACCTAGGCGAGTACGGCGAACTCGATTCGCTGGCGCTGGTCGGCACGAACAACTTCTGGCTGTCGCTCGGAATCGTGGCGGAAGCATCACGCGTGGGACATCGTCTTCCGCCCGTACCGCTCGCCCGGGTGATGCACAGCTTGGCAGACCGTCGGGTGCAAATCAAAGGCTCAGACCAGTGGAACGAGCGCTGGGATACTTTGGAAGCTGTTACCGCTGCGGTCTCAATGTCGCTACGCGTGCTTCCACGGGACGACGCGAGCTGGTCAGGCATTCTTCGTCGACATCTGCCGGAAACGCCACCGACCGTTCTCTCCGACAGATTCGGCGCGGACATTTCACCGCTGCTCAGAGCGTACGCGCTTGAGGCTGCATTGCGAAACGACCGGCTTACACTACTTGCCATCGCCCCGCCGGACGTCCGTTCTGAACTGGAAACCAAGGACTCTTATCGCCGCGGGTCCGATACGATCGCGTTCGAACGAACTACGGGCGGCCTTCTGCCCTGGTTTGTACTCAGCGCGGAGGTAGCATGCGGGCGCTCGCCGTCAAATCTTGGTGCGGCGGTCAAAGATGCGCGCGAAAAGAGCATTGCGTCGCAAGATTACCAGTCTCGCTCGCACGTTCAAAATGTCGTGGCTATCGAATGGATCCGGGTGCTGCGGGACACATCGATTACTACCGAAGCTTCTGTGGCGGTGCTTCGCGACTGGATCAGCACTCACGATAACCACATCTCGCCAGATACCCTGACGGCAATGTGTCGAATCGCTTCGCGCTCGTCCGGGATGTCTGATTTCGCGATGGAACTGGCAATCGCAGCCTTCGAGTCCCTGGAAACTTCCAGGGAACATGCTGAAGCGAGAACCGATGCCTATCAGCTTCTGGCTCGCGCCGTGCTGCCGGTCAGCAAAGCCGAGGCCGCGGCTTATTTTGGCCGAGCCGTCGAAATCTCCGACAACATCGGTGATGAAAATCTGGACCGCTGGGCAGCAATGCTGCATCTGGCAAAGGCCAGTTCGAAGAAACAGACACCCCGCCCGCAGTCTGCCTACCGTCTGGCAAGAGCCGCGGAGCTGACGTATAGGTATGTCTATCGTGACAAACACTTCGACTGGCCAACAACCGTCGAGGCGCTGCTAGGTCTTTGTCCGTCCTCGACCCTCGCTATCCTGAGCCGATGGCGTGACCGGGACTTCGGTTCTGCCGAACGCCAGATCGAAAAGGCAATCCGAAGCCTAGTGGAAGTGAGTCAGCTTCCCGCAATTGCCACAGTCGCTCTAGCCGGCCTTGACGCGGGATTGAATAGCCTGAACGATATCAAGCGAGCTATCGATGCGCAGACAGATATGGAACGGAAGAAACAGATTCTTCACGCCGCATATCGCTACGTGCGTGTCGACCCGCAGAACGAAGAAACCTGGCCTGGTATGGCCCAGCAGGGGCGCGCGCTCGGGGTCCAGTTGCCAGATATCGATCGACTGCTCGCGGCCGCAGCACGACGCAACAGTTTGGCGTCTCCGCAGCCTGAGCCGACACCGCAACACTACGATAGCAGTGAACGCAAAGAACCTGACTGGGACAGCTTGTTCGCTGGACTCGATCTGACGAACCAGGCGTCGTTGCGTCGAGCGTACGGCGATCTGAAGAGCTTCGACTCGCCGTATTCAGTCGAAGAATTCTTCAAGCAGGGGCTTGTGCGCAGCGGCCACAGCCGGATGGCCGAGTTCATCCGCGCCGTTGCTTCATGGCCCGACTTCGGGATTTTCAAGTTTCGAGATCTGCTCGACGCCATTCCACCACTCGGTCTCAGGTCGCTGTCGGTTCGCGAGGCGCTACGCGAGGCAACCTTGGCGGCGTGTCGAAACACACCGCAGTTTTCGCAGCGTAGCGGCTGGGGAAAGGTGTTCCCGTCGGAACGCCTGTACACGCAAGGCATCGTGACCGACAAAGACGTTGTCATCGCAGTTTTGCAAGGGTTTGCGGCAAAAGTTGATACCCTCGACGCACGGGGATTTTTCCTGCTCGTGGATCCCCTGACATCTTGTCTCACCCAGGATGAAGCAGACGGTGCACTGAATTTTGGGCTGAGCCTGCTCGATGGCATGCTACGTTCCGAAGACGGCGACGGCCCCTGGTGCGAGGAGCTCACGCCCGCGCAATCGTGCGAGCAAGCTTTGGCTGGCTATCTATGGGCCGGCCTCGGCTCGCCAGCAGCAAGCGAGCGCTGGAAGACGGCTCATGCGGTCAGAACGTGTGTGGAACTAAACTGGACCGGGTTATTGTCTGCACTTGCCGTGCGCGCAACCGCCGACTCCCCGGCTCCCTTTACCGACGGCGGACTCGTATTCTACGAATGGCATGCCCGCCAGTGGCTGCTCATTGCGCTTGCTCGAGGTGCGATCGACCGGCCAATGGCCGTCGAACCGTTTGTTCCGTTTCTGACAGCGTCTGCCGATGAGGAACACGTTCTGATCAGGCATTTTGCTGTCGAAACATTGAAGATCTTGCGCATGTCAGGCGTCATACCGACGACAACCGATGCGGCACCCGACGAGGCCAACATCCGGAGACAGCCCTTGCACTTGCATACCAGGTCCCGTGGTGTGTCTGACGACGATGACTACGACGACGCCAATGCACCTGACCTGCCGGGACACGAGAAGTATTACTTCGGTATCGACATCGGCCCATACTGGTTCGCGCCGTTAGGTCAGGTTTTCGGCATCAACCAGGAATCGATGGAAAGACGCGCCCGGGATGTACTGCGCGATCGGATGGCCTCGAGCTACGGCGCAGATCTTGAAGACGCGCGCTACGAGCGGAAAATCCTCCATTATGAGGATACCAACCACTCTCACGGCACTACGCCTCGAGTTGACGACTTGACCGCATACAACTCGTATCACGCGATGATGATTGTTGCAGCCCGGCTGCTGGAGACATATTCTGGCGGTAAGGACGCGGACCATACGACTGATGACTTTGAAGAATGGCTGGAAGGGCAACTCTTAACCCGAAGCGATGGGCACTGGCTCGCAGACCGACGCGACCCTCACCTCACAGAACCACCGCCCGATTCGCGAGGCTACGGAGACAAAACGTGGTGCTGGAGCGTAACGGGCGAGCATCTGGACCGTCAACTGCTGACCGATGACGGCTTGCACGTTCTTTGGGGCTACTGGAGCAGCGGCGAGCGTGACAACGAAGAAACAGTTTCGGTGCGCAGCGTTCTAGTCCCGCAAGACACGGCCACTGCGCTGCTGGCAGCGTTTCAGACGTCGCCCCGACCCGATAACATCTATATTCCGGCGACCGAAGATCGCGAGGTCAGCATCGGCAGGTTCCGTCTCGAGGCGTGGGTCGATAGCAGTAGCGATCCCGTGCGTCTGGACGAATACGATTCTTGGGCAAGCAAGGTCGAATATCCCGGGCCGAGGCCGGCTTCGGCTGTAGTCGATTTGCTTGGACTGAAAGCACAGCCGGATGCGCGGTCGTGGATTTCAGATGCGGGAGCGTTTATCCGCAGCGAATCGTGGACTCGTAAGGTCGGCTATGAACCCAAAGAGGAAAGCATCGCTGGGAGCCGCCTGAGCTGTAACTGTGAATTCTTGCTGGCATTCTTGAAGCACAATCCGGAGATGCGTTTGATGCTCAGCGTATCGATACGTCGCAAGGCGCCCCGTAAAGGTTCGGATCAGGACGTGTTCGAACCGCACCCGTGGCCTTATGTGCGCTATTACCTGGTAGATAAAGATGGAATCGCTCGATCGCTCAAAAGCCGTGATTGAACTTGGCAGGCGCCTGGTTGCCGAGCTTGGCCTCACGGAAGACCCACTAGCGCAGTGGATGGCTCACTATATCGCGGAACGCATCGACGCGACGGAGCACGCGACGCTCGATGCGCGCTCTGCCGCCCAGGATGCGTGCGCCCAGGCCGTCTATGAATTGTGGGATCACCGGAATAATCTGCCCCGCCATTCGCAGCCATTTCGGGAACTGGAGCCGGTCCTTCGAACACTTGCGTCTCTCGACGTGGGCGGTGGGAACCGTTTCCGCTTCGTCGACAGTCGTCCAGACGTCAACGTACCGGAAAGCTCAGAGCTTGAGAGCAACCGGTTCCTGGAAGCGGCGGTGAATCTCGACTATTCAGCGCGTGTGCTTATCCAGTATCTGCTTGGCGTCGCGTCTCGCGAGGCTTCGGATAAAGTCGCCCCATGGCTCGATGCTGCCATCTCCGCCGGAGCAAATGCTACCTTGGAGATACGCCTTGCCGATTTTTTGTCAAGTGACGAGAAGGCTCCCGGCGCTGAGGAACTCGCTCGACAGGCGTTGCAAGAAAAAATCGAGAAGCTAGAGTACTTTTCCGAGCTGGCAAGCTCGGTGGCGACAGAACTCAAAACATCTATCCCGACCTGAACAAGGTAGTGCAGTTGCCAACTATCGGCAACCAGGATGAAGGTCTCGTTCAGTTCAACGAGCCTTGATGTGCAATCCGCTGCTAGTAGCGACGATCGCGTCTTATTTTTCGAATCCCCGATTATCCTCGCAGCGTGATATTCCGCGCGAATTTCCACGCCGCGACATTGCGGCTAAGTGGAAAGCGGTAACTCCAGACTTCAGCGAACAATTCTCGCGAGTAGAATTTCCCAGTGAGCTGGATGACTATGCAAAAGAATCGTTTTCGAAATTGAAGCGGGAGCAAAGCGAACTAATTGGTGAATTGCGCCCTGCGAGTTTGCTTGCACGACACGGGCCGGTCGGTCTGCTGAAGCGAGCCTATATCCATTTCACCCAACCCGTTCGCGAGGTCAAATGAACGAGTTTTTGACCTTCTTCGCTTCTCGTTCGCACGAGTCTTGACATACGTGGTGCCTCTGCGATGGAGTTCAGCGCCCTAACGTCCGTTGACGATAGGCGGAACCGACGTTGGAACGTCGTAAGCGCGCAGAAATGGACGTCTGGAACTCTTTGATCTGAGCGTGCAGGCTATGT
>NZ_JBHUFR010000005.1:0-82755 GCF_042680985.1 Paraburkholderia dipogonis
CATTTCGACCTCAAAGCCTCACCCTGAAAGCCTTCGAAGATTGTTCAGGTCCGACTGGATAGCGGGCGCGGTTGCGTTATGCGTGTTGGAGTGGATGTGCGCTGCGACCGGCGCGTCGGATTCGACGTGCTGGCAAGCCGCAGCCTGTGAGCCCGGCGGCGAAACAGCAATGGCCGGAGAGCTTCCCGACAGGGCGTCGCTCACTGGCGACGGGATGGGGTTCTTATGACGTGAGTTCATTTGTGCGCTGGCATTGGGTTGGCATGAATTTATGCGCAACGTCCAGACGCAGAAGGGCTTACCCAATCTGTTACACACGCTTGTGCAGATTTGCAAAGCGTGTGGCGCTGGACGCGCAAACATAAACAGATACAGGCAAACCCCACTCACCATTTGTGGCGGGCGTTCAACTGTCGGCCCCTTGGCGGAAGACGACTCCGATTCGGTTGATTAGCCTATTCGCAGATTATCGGCGGTCGATTTCCCGGCTCCAGGCGGCTTACGGCTCCGATCCCAGAACATTTTGGTAGTCGACCTACCGGTCTACGAGTTGCTACTTTAGCAGACAAATTATTCTCGCGGGTCTTCGTAGCTTTTTAGACCCGCCTAAACTTACTTGAACTTCCGCGACGCCCTCAAGCGCAGAAATTTGCCCAGTCTTGCATCAATGCCGCCCGCTTTACGAAGAGGTCGCCACGGGCGTACGCCGCTTCGGCCTTGTCCTTGATCCCGTGAGCGAGAGCGGCCTCGCAGACTTCGCGCGGGTAGTGGGTCGTTTCGCCCGCCCAGTCGCGGAACGTCGAGCGAAAGCCGTGGACCGTAATGTCGTCGCGTTTCATGCGTTCCAGCAGTTGCAGCATTGCCATGTTGGACAACGGGCTCTTATCACGCCTCCCCGGAAAGACGTAATCGCCCCGCTTCACTTCCTGCTGCATCTTGACGAGAGCGATTGCTCGGGCGGACCGCGGAACGCGATGCTCCTTTCTCATCTTCATGCGCTCGGCGGGGATGGTCCAGACGCCCTCGTCCAGATCGAACTCGGACCATGTGGCTCCGATCACTTCATTAGTTCGGGTGGCGGTCAGAATGAGAACTTCGAGGGCGCGTGCGGCGGTGCCTTCCTGCGCGCGCAGCTTCGGCATGAATGCGGACAAGTCGGCATACGGCAGTGCCGGATGATGTGTCACCTTCTGGACGCGGGAACGTTTCGGTAGCAGCGTATCGAGATGACCCTTGAGACGCGCCGGATTTTCTCCGGTGCGATAGCCGCGCACAGTTGCCCAGTCGAGTACCGACTCGATTCGGCCGCGAAGGCGCGAAGCTGTTTCGGTTTTTGTCGCCCAGATCGGTTCCAGCACCTTCATGACGAGCGTGGTGTCGATGGCGGCGACGGAGCGCGAATCGAAGATCGGGTAAGCATACGTGGTCAACGTGTTGGTCCACTGGTCTGCGTGCTTGGCGTTTTTCCACCCGGTCCGGTGCGCCTCGATATACTTCTCGGCACAGTGCTGGAAGCTTATCTCGTCGGCTGCAGCGGTTGTCTCTGCCTTACGCTTGGCTTCGCGGGCGTCAATAGGATCAATGTCGTCCAGCAATTGACGGCGGCAGGTCAAAGCAAGAGCGCGGGCTTCTGCCAAACCAATAGTGTGAACGGGACCGAGTCCCATGCCTCGCGGTTTACCCTTGCGCATGTAACGGAAGAGCCACGACTTGACACCCGCGGACGTGATCTGGAGATAAAGGTTGCCGCCGTCGGCATACAGCCCCGGCTTGGTTGTCTTGGCGACCGTTAGTTGGCTAAGTTTGTTTATGGCTCTTGGCATTTTGACTACAAAATGACTATCAAATTAAAGTCTGATTGTACCCAAGTTCATCCAAGTTCAACTGATAGCAAACGTCGACGCATCGGTCGGCAAGCCAATGCTGGCAAGGGATGCCGCGAATTCCAGCGATCACCGATGAACACCGATGCATTCAATCTTGACGGACACCGCCGCCGCCTTCGACGGGATTGTCAAGGACTGGCACCGCACGGGCTTTTTGCTCGACGAAGGCAACAAGTGGCACATGCCGCCTTCGCAACGGTTGCTCGAACTGCATCGGCAATATGCCGCGAACAAGGAAAACTGATCGATGACACAGACGACTCATCCTGACGCCGAAGCGCGCCGCACCCTTGAACTGCTCGGCCCCGCACCCGAAAACTGGGTTCCGGACCAGCCGGGTATCGATCACAACGTGTTCATCGTCGGCGGTGGGCAGACCGGCTGTGCGTTCGCGTTTGCGCTGCGGCGGGCCGGCATCGGCCGGGTCAGCGTGATCGATGCGGCCGATGACGCCTCGAAGGCCGGCGTGTGGCTGACGCGCGCGCGTATGAACAAGCTGCGCACGCCGAAGTCGCTGGTCGGGCCTGAAGGTGGTTTGCCAGGGCTCAGCTTACAGGCGTGGCACGAAGCGCGTTTCGGCGCGGCATCGTATCGCGAGATAGATCGCATTCCGCGCGAACAGTGGGCGCAATATCTGGCGTGGTATCGGGAGTTTCTCGACGTTCCGATTCGTTACGGTACGCGGCTCGTGAGAATCGAGCCGCTCGGCACGCATTTCCGCCTGCATCTCGAAGTGAATGGCGAGGCGCGCGTCGAGACGGCGCGCAAGGTGCTGCTGTGCAACGGCGTCGCAGGCAATGGCGGCGCGTTTGTGCCACGCGTGCTGGCGCCGCTGCCGGCGGCATTGGTGGCGCATACGTCGCACGACATCGACTTTGCCACGTTGCGTGGCAAGTCAGTCGCGGTGCTCGGCGGCGCGGCGTCAGCATTCGATGCCGCCGCAACCGCGCTCGAAGCGGGCGCGGCCGACGTGCATCTGTTCGTGCGTCGCGCGACCCTGGCGGCCGTGCCGGTCTCGCGTGCGCGCGCCTACCCCGGCGCCTACGACAACTACTTCGATCTGCCCGACGCGCTGCGTTGGGCGCAGGCGCTTCGCTTCAAGCGCTCGGGATCGACCGCGCCGCTGGACTCGCTTCAGCGCGTCACACGGTTCCCGAACTTCCATTTGCATACGGGCGCGCGATGGGAATCTGCGCGTGAAGCGGAAGGGCGTATCGCCGCGCAAGTATCGGGCGAGACATTCGAGTTCGACTTTGCGATTGCAGGCACGGGCTATTTCATTGATCCATCGGTACGGCCGGAGCTTGCGGATTTCGCGTCGCAGATCCGGCTGTGGCGCGACCAATACACGCCACCTGCCGGCGATGCCGACGAAGGGCTCGGCGCGCATCCGTACCTCGGCGCAGCGCTGGAGTATCTGGAGAAATCGCCGGGACAGGCGCCGCATCTGAAAGACATTCACGTATACAATCCGGCGGGTTTCGTCAGCGCCGGCGTGCCGGTGGGCGATGTGCCGAGCATGAAGCGCGATATTCCCGCGGTGGTCCGGCGCATAAGCCGCGATCTGTTTCTCGCCGATCTCGATGCGCATGCGGCCCGGATCGCTGCGGATGTGCCCGCTGATTTCGACGAAACCGCGTATGCGTCGAGTGTGTGGCAGCGTGAAGCGTGGAACGCATGATGCCGTTGTTGATGAATTAAGGGGAGAAGCGGGCGTCTTCAACGCCCGCTTCTGCGGCCTATACAACCATTAAGACTGCCGTTCGTGCGCAGACGCAAGCCGCGTGGCCTTTGAAGTTCGCGTCTTGCCGCCAGCACCCAGAGCGCCACGCGCCCACAAGAACATTTGGACGGTCACCAGCAGCAGACACGCCCCCAGCACTGTCGCGCTGATCGGGCTTTGAAACAGCGAGGCCAGATTGCCGCGCGCGAGCAGCATCGAGCGCCGGAAGTTTTCTTCGACCATCGGCCCGAGCACATAGCCGAGCAAAATTGGCGCAACCGGAAAATCGAGCGCCACAAGCAGCGCGCCCGCGATGCCGAAGGCAAGCACTTCGCCCACTTCGAACAGACTGTTATTCGTGCTGTACACGCCGAGCGCAATGAAGAACAGCGCCGACGGATACAGAAAACGATAAGGCACGCGCAGCAGTTTCACCCAGATGCCGATCAACGGCACGTTCAGTACCGCGAGCAGCACATTGCCGACCCAGAAGCTGGCGATGAGCCCCCAGAACAGGTCCGCATGTTCGGCGACGAGGCGCGGCCCCGGCTGAATACCCTGGATCACGAGCGCACCGAGGATCAGCGCCATCACCGCATCGCCGGGAATACCGAGGCTCATGGTCGGAATGAAATCGACCTGCGTTTTGGAGTGCGACGCCGCTTCCGGTGCGGCCACGCCTTCTAGCGCGCCACGGCCGAAGCGTTCTGGCCGCTTCGCGAGTTTCTGCTCCAGCGCATAAGCGACGAAGGTCGTGATGGTGGGCCCGGTGCCCGGCATGGCGCCGAATAGCGTGCCGATCAGCGTGCCGCGCAGCATCGGCGGAAATGACTGGCGCAATTCCGCACGGCTTGGGCGCATGTCGCGCAGACTCAAACGAACATTGCTGCCCACGGTTTCCGTACGGTTCACGCCGCGCAGAAACTCGGTGACGCAGAAGAGACCGAGCGCCAGCGCGACCAGTTCGACCTTGTCGGTCAGCGCGGACAAACCGAAAGAGAAGCGCACGATGCCCGTGTTGACATCGGTGCCTACGGTGCCGATCAGCAGCCCGACGATCGTCATCGCAATGCCTTTGAGCGGCGAGCCTTTCGTGAGCGTGGCGCCGCACAGCAGCCCCAGCAGCATGATCGAGAAAATCTCCGCTGGTCCGAATTTGAACGCGACGCGCACGAGCAACGGAGACGCGAAAATCATCACGATAATGCCGAAGGACGCCGCGAAAAACGATGCGATCATCGTGATGCCGAGCGCGGTGCCGCCTTTGCCCTGGCGTGTCATCGGATAGCCGTCGAGACAGGTCACCGCGTGCGGCGGATGACATGGCAGGTTCAGAAGAATCGCGCCGATCGCACCGCCGTATTGCGACCCGTAGAAAATCCCGGCCAGCATCAGGATGGCGGGAATGGGTTGCATCGTGTAGGTCAGCGGCAACAGCCCCTACGACCTGATCGACAAGGGTAGTGGGTCCAATGTTTCGCAGGGATTCATCCACTCCACGGTCCGACTGGCTCGAAGTGAAAACCTGACGGTTCGCGAGTTGCTCGACCGCAATCCTGGCGCACACAGGATGATTGTGGGAACCCCCGAAACCATTGCAGACGACATCGAGCATTGGTTCGCCGGTCGCGCCGCGGATGGCTTCAACCTCAACGCCGACGCGTTTCCCTCCGGCCTTGCGGACTTCGTCGATCACGTCGTGCCGCTGTTGCAGCGCAAGGGCATTTTCCGGCGCGACTATGAAGGCACGACGTTGCGCGAGCACTTCGGCCTTCCGCGTCCGCCCAGCCGCTATGCCGAGGCCGGAATAGACGTTGCAACAACCGCTTCGGATGCAATCGTTTGAGGCTCATGGCGGCTGAGACACATATTTCGGATGCCTGTTCAATTTCATTCTTTCAGGAATCGTATGTCTACAAGAGAGTCCACCTTGACGGCGACGCCCGCAGCGCCTCCCGTCGCGGCTCGATACGCTGCGGGAACCGCTTCTGCGCGCCGTGACTCCAGTTCTGCTGATCGCGCTATGGCAATTGGCTTCTTCGCTGGGTGTAGTCAGTGAGTTCGTGCTGCCGGCGCCGGCCTCGGTGCTGGCCGCCTACCGCGAACTGTGGCAGTCGGGCGACTTGCAGGATGCGCTCAAAATATCGCTTGCCCGCGCGGCGCTGGGGTTGCTGATCGGCGGCGGTGCGGGGCTGCTGTTGGGAGTCGCCGCCGGCCTGAGCAAATCAGCCGAACGCGGCTTCGACACCGTGCTGCAGATGCTGCGAACGATCCCATTCATTGCGCTCGTACCGATTTTCGTCGTCTGGTTCGGAATCGGCGAATTGTCCAAAGTCGCGCTGATCGTCGGCGCGGCGATTTCGCCGATGTACCTCAGCACCTATCACGCCATACGTGGTATCGATCCAAAACTGCTGGAACTCGGCCGTACGTTCCGTCTGACGCGCGGGCATCAGATACGGCTCATCATTCTGCCCACGGCACTGCCGGGCATTCTCGTCGGCGTGCGTTATTCCGCGGCCATCTCGCTGCTGGCTCTCGTGGCGGCGGAGCAGATCAATGCAAGCGCGGGTATCGGCTTCATTCTGAACAACGCGAATCAATTCCAGCGGACCGACATCATCATCGCGGGAATACTCGTTTATGCGGTGCTCGGTATCGGCGTGGACGCGCTTTTGCGTCTTATCGAGCGCAAGGCTCTGGTCTGGAAAGGCACCCATGTCTGAAGTCGCTTATAAGCCCCAAGCCGAGTTCGATCACGATTCAGCGCCCGTCGTGGCGAGACTATCCGGCGTCAGGAAACGCTATGGCGACAACACGGTGCTCGACAACGTCGATTTCACGGTAAGGAAAGGGGAGGCCGTTGCTCTGGTCGGCCCGTCCGGCACGGGCAAGACCACGGTGCTGCGCCTGCTTGCCGGGCTCGAAGCGGTTTCGGGCGGCAGGACCGATGTGTCGGAGAATACCTCTGTCGTGTTTCAGGAGCCGAGGCTGATTCAGGCGCTCCGCGTCTGGAAGAACGTTCTGCTGGATGAGGTGCACAAGCCCAATGCCAAAGACCGCGCACGCGTGGCGTTGCACGACGTGGGGCTCGAAGACAAGCTGGAAAGCTGGCCTGTCAGTCTTTCCGGCGGACAGGCGCAGCGCGTTGCCGTTGCGCGGGCACTTTATCGCCGCCCGGACCTCATGCTGCTCGACGAACCGTTTAGCGCACTCGACGCTTTCACGCGCCGCAGCACTCAAAGCCTGGTGTTGAAACTGTGGGCCAAGTACAGGTTCGGTCTCGTTATCGTGACGCACGATCTGGACGAAGCGCTGATTCTGGCCGACCGGATCGTGATCCTCTCCAAAGGCAGGATCTGCCATGAAACGCGGGTGGATCTACCCCGCGAGCGTGATGTGACGTCGCCGGAATTCAATGCGCTCAAGCGGGACCTGCTCAAACAGTTCTCGCTCAGTCTGACCTGATTTGTTCAATCATCCACTCAAGGTATTTATGTCGCTGATGAAATCGTTATGCGCCGGCGTTGCCGTACTTCTTGCGGCCGGTTCGCTCACCCTGTCCGGCACGGCCGCGGCCCAAAGCCAGCCTGACCTGAAAAACACCAAGCTGGTTATTGCATATCAGGACCCGGCGTTTCCAGCGTTGATCCGCAAATCAGGCGTGGTCAATGGGGCGCCTTACCAGATCGAATGGGTGCTGCTGACAGGGCCCGCCGCCAATCTCTCCGCGCTCTATGCCGGCAAGATCGATCTCGGTCATATGGGCGATACATCCCTCGCGATTGAACAGGCTAATGCCCGCACGGAATGGACGAAGGACTCGACGCCGTTGCGCATCGTCGCGGGCTGGCGAAATTTCTATTCGAAGGAGTATCCGCCGGTTGTGACCGCAGTGCGCACGAGTGCCAACATCAGCAACGTTCAGGAAATCAAGGGGCGTAAAGTCGGCTATAACTATGGCGGCTACAACCATTCACAGTACCTCGCCACGCTCGTCAAAGCCGATGTCACTGAAAAGGACATCCAGCCCATCAAATTCGCCGACGGCGCGACCTCCGCGGCCGGGTTTAATGCGGGCGAGGTGGAAGTCTACTCGGGCGCGCTCGGGCCTATCCTGCCGACGATCAAGTCGGGTGCCGGCCATATCCTGCTGGTTGATCGGGACACTCAGATTCCTGCACTCAACGTATGGACCACGACAGCCGCAGACCTGAAAGACCCGGCCAAGGTCGCGGCGTTCCGGGATTTCTTCTCGCGTTTGTCGGGCTACTGGGCGTGGCATGACGCGCACAAAGAGGAGGTGGTGAGCGTGCTCAAGGACACGCTGAAGATTTCCGACGACCGTGCCGCATTCGAATACGAGGTACGCAGCGGCAGCTTCGTCAAATTCGATGCCGGCCTGCTCGGTCAGGAGCAGAAAATCGCCGACATCCTGTACGACGGCCACGCAATTCGCAAGAAAGTGAAAGTGGATGTCGAATACGACCCGCGGTTCAACGCAGAGCAGAAGGCTATCTGGCCCATCAAGACCAAGGGCTGATACTCCATCGCAATCTCGGTGGGCGGAGGATCAATCAGAATGATCGCGCTCGCGAAGAGTTGCTTGCGAATGATATCGAAGACGTTCAGCCCGTTGCCTTGGCAGCGGGGTTCTTTCTGCGTGCGTGGCACATGCCAGCTGCCTCTTGACGACTTACTGAGCCGCGCGCATTGAGCGGCGCGTGACGAACGTTCTGCCCCGCGCGCCCGGTGTTCGGCGCAGTGTCGCTGCGCGGCGGGCAGCCCGTGATTCTGCGCGCTGTGGCCGGCGTGAGCGACTGATCGCCGGTGGCAACGTTTTGTCCCGGCCCGTCCCGACGGGTTCATTTTCTCAGGCAATATGCAAAGATGAATTCGTCATTTCCCGTTTGGAAAGAGCAATCGCATACTGGATTATTGACGTTTGCATGAAAAGCTGGCGTCAGATGGATCGCTGCGCGCAAGAAACACGTCGCCTTACAAAAAATACGCGCAGTTCCTCGCGATCAACCGCAACTAAAGGGGAATGTGATGAGCAATACTCCAGCGACGCGCAGCGTGGCTGCGAATGCGAACGTGGGCTCGCATGAAAAGCGCAGGTTGATCGGAAGCGAAGACTGGTGGGCTGTTGCAATCGGTCTTTTTGCGATCGCCGTCGCTTACGGGCTGTTCGCATCGGGCACGAGCATCAAGTGGCTAACAGTCGCGCCGGCGAAATGGGCTCAGCCCGCGCAGCTTGGCGTGGACGTTGCTAAACATGCGAGTGGCTACGTTTCACTTTTCATCGCATTCGCCATTGTGTTTTCGGTAGCAATCGGCGCACTGGGTCAGCAGATCGGCCACTTTCTGTTCGGATTCGTCGCCGTATTCATCCTCTCGGCGTTGATTTTTTCTGCTGGCGCGTGGGCGCAGGCAAGCACATATAACCTTGAGCCGCCGCTTATCGCGCTTGCACTCGGACTGATCATTTCAAACGCGATTGGCGTGCCGGAGTGGCTCGCCCCGGCGCTGCGCGTCGAACTGTATATCAAGGTGGGGATCGTGCTGCTCGGCGCCACGCTGCCGCTCACGCTGATTGCATGGGGCGGCCCGGTCGCGATCGGGCAGGCCACGATCGTGTCGCTCGTCACATTCTTCGTGATTTACTTTGCCGCACGGGCGCTTGCGATCGACAAACGCTTCGCGGCGGTACTAGGCGTGGGCGGCGCCGTGTGCGGTGTGTCGGCGGCCATCGCTATTGCTGGCGCTGTGCGGGCCAAACGCGAACAGGCGTCGGTCGCTATCACGCTGGTTGTGATATGGGCGATCGTGATGGTCTTTGCACTGCCGGGCGTGTCGCGCCTGCTTGGACTTCCCACTGGCGTTGCCGGCGCGTGGATCGGTACGTCCGAATTCGCCGATGCCGCCGGGATCGCCGCGGCTCAGGCATATGGCGATTTCGCGCGCCACGCGGGTGGTGCAGTGGCAGGCGCTCCGGAAGCTTCCCTGCAGGCGTTTGCGCTCATGAAAGTAGTAGGGCGTGACATCTGGATCGGTATCTGGGCATTCGTGCTGGCCATCGTCGCGACCACGCGTTGGGATCGTGAAGCCGGCGAAGAATTGCGCACGGAAACGCGCGCGAGGGAAATTTGGGTGCGCTTCCCGAAGTTCGTGATTGGATTCGTCGTTGCTTCGGTGCTTGTGACGTGGATTTCGTCGCACTACACACTGGCCGATTACCGACGCGTCGTGACGCCTGCATTCGTTGCTCCGATCGTTGCGCTGCGCACCTGGGCATTCACGTTCTGCTTTCTGAGCATCGGGCTGACGACGCGGTTCGCTTCGCTGACCGCCACGGGTCTGAGGCCGCTGGTCGCTTTCACGGCCGGCGTGGTTGTGAACGTGGCGATCGGTTACGTGCTATCGGTTCATGTTTTCGCGCCGTACTGGTCCAATTTTGCCCAGTGACGCGTTCATCCCTTAAAGCGCAGCGAGCGTTGGACTATGGGAAGCGATATGCGAACGCAACAGCCTTGCGGGACGTGCGAAGATTGCGCGTATTTTTCGGGTGATCGCGACGAAATCGAAGCGAATATCCCGGGACTCACGTCGTTGAGTTCGGCATACGGTGCAACTTTAGGCGAGAGCCGGCTATGCAGCCGATTCGACCGGTTTGTGTCGCCTCGCGATGCCTGTGCGTCGCATAGCCCATCTGTAGTGAGTCACATGCATCCCAAGGCCGCGGCATTGCGAGGAAGCCGACAGTGACCGCAAGAGTCGAGACAATGCCCCTTATAGCTATCGCCCACCAGCCGGATGCCATCGGGGATCGCGTTGAGCTGCTTTTCGTACGCAATCAGGCTCCCCGCCGTTTTCCCGGTTATCGGCGCGCGCCGTGATTACTTGATTAACTGCATTCCAGCGACGTTCGATGCCGTCACGTCGAAAGTCGCCGTGTACTCGCACTCTGCGACATGGCCCAACCGCTCGATCAGGCAGTTCGCGAAATCCGCCTTGTCTGATGCCGCAAAGATGCGAAGTGCCTTTCGCACCGAGTCCGCACCTTCGAGAACCAGCTCCTTCGTGCCAAGCATGGATTCGATAATGTCCTTAATCTGCTGTCGCTCGACGCCGTAGCCGCGCCCAAGCACCCACATCACCTCGACCAGGGCAATCTGCGAAACATAGTCCGGCCGCTCGGCGCAAAACGAATCCATGAGCGCTGTCGCCTTCCTCGACTGCACCACGTCATCCTGCGCGAAGTAGCGGACCAAAACGTTTGCATCCAGTCCGATCATCGCGCCGATGTCCCCTGCTCGGCGACGGCGTGATTCATGTCCTCAATCGAAACCGGTTTGGCAGGCTTCTTCACGATGCCCTTGAGCAACGCGAGCAGACGAGTAGCCGGATAGACTTCATACCGACCCGTCTCCTCGTTGAAGCTGAATTCGAGCCGGTCGCCAGATTCCAGGCCGAGATGGTTGCGTACGTCCACCGGGATCGTGGCCAGGCCCTTCGACGTGATCGTTGCTGCTGTCATAGTGCCCTCCAATTTCGCCTTACTTTAAGGTAAGGAGTCGGAAAATGCATGAGCGAAATGGCGCCGGCCACAACTCGTCGCCCTCGAAGCACACGACTCACAATCGCGGACAGGCGCACCGGATCACCCTTGGCAAGATTCTTAACTGCAGACAGTGGGGAAACTCCAAACAATTCGTGAATGAGCATCAGCGGGCGACCGCCGCGATGCATCCGCACGGAAGATGTGCGTCGCGCAGCGAACGCGTTCCCGCCTTCAATCCCGGTCTGCTGTTGCAGTCGCGGCACAATCTTCGTCAACGTTTCGCACGAGTAGATGACTGTGCCGCTGCCCGTTACGCGTCGCACAAAAAGTGAACGACTTTCCGTCGCTCGCCTTGAAGAGCGGCCCGTGCTGGTCTAGCCCACGATACGCGGCCCGGGAGCTCATGATGCTATGCGGCGCCACGAGTCGGTACGCCAACTAGTCGTCAATCGCTCGGCAGGTCTTGGTTCTGTTCGAGAAGAATTTTCCGATGCCGTAGTCGGGCTGGCGCAGGTACGCGCCGCGTTCAACCGGTCTATTGGGCAGCAAGTTTCGAGCTTTGTTGCCGCAAGCCCTCAAAGATCCTGTCCGACACATCGTTGGGAAAAGCGGCCGGCAACTGCGCTTCAACCTCCGCGACGACATCCTCCGTCATGTTCGTTAGCGTCGTGATCATCTGCTCGACATCAGCGGGGGCTAGCGTGACTCGTTGCCCTTGCGCAACCCAGTGGCGTCGCCGGATCTCATTGATCAGATAGTGGGCGTTGTTGCCCCGTACCGCCATTGCCAGTTTCACCCGGCATGCGGAAAGCAGGTTCGGTCCGTTTCCAATGATCGGGTGCGTGGAGATAACGTCATAGATCGGCGTGGCCTCATAGCGGTTGGACTTCAGGTGGGCGATGCTGAAATTTTTCGCGTGCCCGTCGGTGGCTGCGAGCATCCAGAAGACGATCTGCGTCATGAAGAAATGGCGCTGATCGATCGCGGAGCGCTCCGAACCAGCCAGAACTTCCATGACTTTCTGGATGCCGGGGCCGCCATCCGACTCATATTTGTCCGCTGCGGATGTGCCGGTCGCCTGGCACATGTCCTCCTGGGGAAGCCGCAGGATCCATGAACCGTCGCTCGCATGCCGGCGATCGAATCGCTCGACGACAAGTACTTTCTGGTCCTCGAAGCTTGCGATGTCGCAATTGGCGATGGGCAAACCATACGCGGCGATGATTTTCGAGCACAGCCACTCGTTTTCCACCGACGTGCGCATGTCGGCGCGCATGTTGCCGACGAGCCCGAGAGGGAGCTTCAGGATATGCGTGGTCGGGGTACTGCCTTCCGGAATGGCCCACCGGTCGTCGTGCCACAGAAGCGCGGTCTTTTCCTGCGCGCCGGCAATGGACAGGCGCAGGTCGTCGATGGGCTCATGCTGGCCCAAGACCGGCGGGGCCGTTGTCTCCCGCAGTAGCCGCGCGATCTCCGCCTCGTTGAGGGGGCGCCCCCTGATCTGCTCGAGATCCACCGGCGTTTCATCCGGAGGTAGCAGCTGGATAGCACCTACGCAGTCCCGGCCAAGCCTGGCCAGCAGCTCGAAAGGGGAGGTGCCGCCAGTTTTGTAGCGCCTTGCGATGCGCTCGCGGATAGCCCGGCTATCGGGTAGAAGGTTGTCGAAATAGTCCGAGACCACCTTGCCGCGAAAGGGCTGATTGCCGGGCGTAAACGGCAGCGAGAGCGACAGGGGACGTCCTTGTTCGTCTGCGATCCAGTCTTCGAAGTAAGTGAGTTTTTCCCCGTCGCGGGTCGTCTCCCATGTGCCAACGGGCAACCCGTTTATCCAGAGATTCAGGCTTTTGTCGTGTGCGCGGCGGCCCATTGCTACCAGTCCTCGCGCTTCTTGGGGGTAGCAGCCGTTGAAGCCGCCCGCTTCCGTGCGAGCGGCTTCGGTGTGCCTTGCGTGCTAGCACGCGCTGGTGCGGCGACGGCTTTCCGGGTGCCGGCCGTTTTGGCTGCCGTAGAAGTCACGCGGTTTTTTGTCACGCTCTGCTTCGCCGCGGCCGGCGCTTCCGCTGTCCGCAGACTCGCGGATGGGCGGTCTTCGAGATCTGCCGGGGTCAACAACTGAGTCAGAACGATATCGACCTTGAGCACCCTCAAAACCTGGAATAAGCGGTCCATGCTCGCGGATTCGGGCTTTGCCTCGAGCTGGGCGTAGGTCTGCTGGGTGATCCCCAGGCGGCTCGCCAGCTGCGCCTGCGTAAATCCGGCGGCCTTGCGGAAGCCTACAAGAATGGGCCGCAACTGGTGAGGGGTTTTAACGGGGTAGCCCACGGTCGACCTCGGATAGCCGGGAAAAACAGCAATGAGACTGTAAATGGAAAATACAGTATATATCCTGTATTCGGCAAATACAAAGACTAATCTGTAAATAGAAAATACAGGAAATACCCTGTTAAATCGTATCATCCGTTGCGCGCCGGCCGAGTCAGGTTAGTCGTTGACAATAGGCGGCGCGTGTGCCTTCGCCGACACACCGATCCGAGGGGCGTTAATGCCATTCTGGCAATTGCATATCGATAGAAATTGGAAGGCAAGGCACACGGGTAGCGGTAGCATGGGCGTCCCTTCACGTGCCTCTTCCCGCGTATCAAATCGATGTCAGCCAAATCTCCACGCTTCGGTATCTGGGCGCTCGTGCATGGCAGCCGCGCGGCGCTGCAGGATCCCGCGGAACCTTACGACGCCTCATGGGAGCGCAACAAAGCGCTCGTGCTCGAGGCCCAGCGCCTCGGCTACGACTCGGTGCTCGTCGCCCAGCATACGGTCAATCCGCATGACGCCTCGCTCGACCAGCTCGAGGCATGGACGGCGTCGGCTGCATTGGCGGCACTCACATCGCGCATCGAGATCATCGCGGCCATCAAGCCCTATCTCTATCACCCGGTCGTACTCGCCAAGATGGCTCAACAGATCGAGCACATTAGTGGCGGGCGCTTTGCGATCAACCTGGTGAACGCGTGGAATCGTCCGGAGCTGGAGCGCGCCGGCATCGGTTTTCCGGAGCACGATGAACGCTATGTGTATGGGCGTGAATGGATCACGGTCGTCGATGCGCTGTTGCGCGGCGAAGTGGTGAATCATCACGGCGACACGGCGACAACTTCCGCATCGACGAATATCAGCTGCGTCCCGCCGATCCGTTTCGCGCACGTCCGCGCATCTATGTGGGCGGTGAGTCGGAGCCGGCGCGCGTCTGATCGCCGACGTCTCCGCTCGCGCTCGCCCCGCCGGGCAGGACGCTTTGCGTTTCGGTCTGTCGGCTTTCGTGATCGCGCGCGAAACCCAGGCGCAGGCTGAGGCTCACCTTGAACATCTGTTCGCATTGGCCGAGTTGGACAAGCCGCTGCGTGAGCGGCAGAAAGCCAATATCGATCCGAACGTCGTGATGATCCAGACGTTTGCACAGTCGCCCCGTGTCGGTTCGAACGGGGGCACGGCGGCAAACCTGGTCGGCGATTACGATACGGTCGCGCGACGTATTGCCGAGTTTCACCGGGCGGGAATTGAACTCTTCATGCTGCAGTTCCAGCCGTTCGAGGCCGATATGCAGCGCTTCGCAGAAGAGGTCGCGCCGCGCGTTCGCCGTCTGCTTTCCGACTGAGCGCGGGAATATCTCGCTGCTGGCCATCGAGACGTCGTCCCTGGCAGCAGGGACGACGGCCTTTGCGCTCAGAAGAACGCGCCTGTAGGCGGAAGACGCCCAGTGAGCAGGTTCTGGCCAAGCAGGCGCTCCTTGTAAAGTCGCGGATTGTGCGAGGCAATCACCTTGATGTTGCGCCAGTGCCGGTCCAGTGCGCCCGCACGCGAGACCACTGAGCCGGACCCAAGGTCGATCAGCCAACTGGCGATCTGCGGAGCGAGATCGTCGATCACCACTTTGGCTTCTGCCGCCGAAAGCGTAGCGGACAGCGTGGTCTCATACTCGTCGCTGGTGCCATAACTGTCCCACGCTCCTTGCAGCGCGCCGACAGCGCGGTCGACAGTCGCCTCGACGCTGGCCGCATACGCGCGGATACGACCGAGCAATGTCTGTAGAACAGGCTCGTCGGCAGGATGCGCGGCTTCGCCATGATAGAAGTTGCGCCCCCTCGAGCGCAGCACCTCTACGGCGTCCAGAACGATCCGCCGCACGACGCCGGCGATGCAGTTGCTCAGATAGACCTGATGAAACGTGTATCCCCACGGCGCGGTTTCTTCAGCCTTCGGCGGATCCGGCGGATAAACATGGTCGGCAGGCACGATCACGGCGCGAAAGGTCGCCGTGCCTGAGCCTGTCAGGCGCTGGCCGAAGCCCTGCCAGTCGTCGTGGTCGCTAACCCCTTCGCCACGGTCGAGCACGTATTGCACTGTCTGGCCGGCACGGCTTTCCACAGCGAGGCCGACAAATGCGTCGTTGTAGAGGTTGCCCGTGGCATAGACTTTGTCCCCGGAGCCGACGTAGGCATGCCGTGTCTCGTCCCATTCGAGTCTGCTCAGCACGCGGCTCGGACGGGCGCCGGCCGCCACCACGTCGGTCTCGGTAAAGCTGAGGCCGATCGTCTTGTTCTGTCCGGTCAGGTCGAGAACATGCGCATGGAAAGGATGGCCTCGCTGTCTGAGCGACGCTTCGACCTGCCACAGGTGATTGCGAAAAGCATGCGCGATATTGGAATCGGCGGCTGCGACATCGCGGGCTACGACGAAGAGCTCGGTTAGCGACAAACCTCGTCCTCGTGCCTCGGCGGGCAGGCGCAGCGCACCGAAGCCCAGCGCCTTGAGCCTCGCGATCTCATCGTGCGGCAGACGATGCGTCACCTCCCGCTCGGCAGCAGTCGACGCGATATCGGCGAGCGCCGCCGAAAAACCGAGGGTTGCAGACAATGGTGAGACGAGCCGTGGCCGGCCGCTATCGACGATCGTTGCGTCAGACATGCGTATACCGATTACAGATAGCTTCGTTGCGGCTGCGGGCCTTCGCATCGAAGCCCGGATGAATGTGTTGTGCGATCATCAAATGTGCCCCATCAAACCTTAATGCTGTAATCCGCGACCTTGATTCGCGATCGGATGATCTTGCGTTCCGCGAGCCAGTCGGCTGCCCGCTGAAGTTGCGCGATGAAAGCGGCGTCGTCGGGTTCGTGGAATTGATTCACGCGCTTCAGGCTGGTCAGATAATCGCGCACCTGGTTCGGGTACCTGGCTTCGCCCTGTGCGAGTTGCTCGGCTTCGGCGGAATGCGTCGACTGCCACGCGCCTTCCACGTAGTACGCGTCGATCACCGCGCGAATCAGCTCGGAGTTCTCTTCGGTAAATTTTCGGCGTGTCACCAGCGAGCTGTAATCGATCAGAAAATCGAGGTCGCGTCCCTCGTTGAAGATGTCCTTGGCATCGTTCGAATTACGCGCGATGTCCACCGCCGGCGACCACATCGACCAGGCGTCGACTTTGCCTTGAGCAAACGCCGGCGCGGCATCGGGCGGATTCAGATAGACGAACTCGACCTTCTCGCGGTCGACGTGGTTCTTTTCCAGCGCTGCGATCAGCAGGAATTCGCCGAGCCCCGAGCGATTGATAGCGACCTTGCGGCCCGCCAGATCGGCGACCGAATTGATGCCGCTCGACTTCTTTACGATGATGGCGGTCGAGCGCGGCGAATAGACATCGAATGCATTGAAGACGATGGGCGAGCCGGCCAGCATGGCGGCCAATGCGGGCGTAGTCGATCCCCAGAAGCCGAAGTCCGCACTGCCGCCGACCACTGCCTGAATCGACGGCGCATGGTTCGGGAACGGGCCGATCCATTCGACCTTGATGCCTTTGGCGGCGAGCGTCTTTTCGAATACGCCGCGTTGTTTGGCGATGTCCGGCAGGCTGCCGTACCCCCAGCCGATGCGCACCGTATCGGTGTTGCGTGTCAGTTTGCGCGGCTCGGCTGCGCGGGCTGGGAACAGGCCGCCGGCGGCGGCGCCGGCCAGCAGGCCACCCGCCGCGCGCAACAGCTGGCGACGACTCAGCGAAGAATCATTCATTCTTTTCAGGTCCTTGGAGTAATACAGGAAATCGATCAGTGAGACAGAACGCCCAGTTCTTCGAGCAGCGTGGACCGCAGTTCTTGTGGCGTGCCGTTTTTGGGCCGGAAGGAAGCCGCGATACGCCCCGAGCGCATGACGAGAATCCTGTCGGCGAGAGTGAGCGCTTCGTCGACGTCATGCGTCACGAGCAGCACGCCCGGGTGATGTCTGGCGACGAGTTCCTTGACGAGTCCGTGCATCTTGATTCGCGTGAGCGCATCGAGTGCTGCAAACGGTTCGTCCAGCAGCAGAAGGGCGGGGTCGCGAACGAGAGCTCGCGCTAACGCTACGCGTTGCGCTTGACCGCCCGACAGATTGCGCGGCCAGTCGCCCTCGCGGCCGGCAAGCCCGACTTCGGCCAGCGCGCGCGCTGCGCCGGCCCGGCCGACCGTTGTTTCATGACCGAGCGCGACGTTTTCCCACAACGTTGCCCAAGGCAGCAGGCGAGGCTCCTGAAACACGACGGAAGGGCGTTCGGGCGCGCGAATCTGCCCAGCGTCAGGCAGATCGAGCCCAGCCAGCGCGCGCAGCAGGGTGGTCTTCCCGCAGCCGCTTTCACCTAGCAGGGCGACGAATTCGCCTTTATGTATATCGAGATCCAGCGCATCGATGACAACACGCGTGCCGTAGCAGCGCCGCAGGCCGCGTATGGATACGCCGAGCTGGGACGGACTGGCTCGATCCTCGATGACAAGCGCCGAAACTTCAGGATCACGGGGCAGTGCGATGCTTCCGCTCACTTTTGCGCTCCTTTGGCGTAATTCGCGTGCCACGCGAGGAACCGGGTTTCAAGCAACCGCACCAGCGCGTCGGCCACGACGCCGATGATCGCGTAGATGATCATGGTGAGCAGAATGACATTGGTTTGCAGGAATTCGCGGGCATCCATGGCGAGGAAGCCGATGCCTTTTGTCGTCGCGAGCGTTTCGGCGATCACGAGCGCGAGCCAGGCATGAGCGAGCGCATAGCGTACGCCCGTGAGGATCGACGGCATTGCTCCTGGCAGAATGATTCGCCGCACGATCGCGGTCCAGTCGAGCCCGATGACCCTGGCGAGTTCCATCAGCTTCGGATCGATCTGGCGGATGCCCAACATGGTGTTGATATAGATGGGGAACAACACCGCGAGCGCGACCAGAAAGATTTTCGCCACCTCGCCCACGCCGAACCAGACGATGACGAGCGGCAGCATCGCAAGGAAAGGGATGGCGCGCACCATCTGGATCGGACGGTCGAAAAGCGCCTGCGCCAGCGGCGAGAAGCCGACCGTGATGCCAAGCACGAGGCCGATCGCTCCGCCGACTATGAAGCCCGCCACGGCACGCAGAAGCGAAACGCCGAGGTGAACGAACAGATCGCCATTTCTTGCCAGATCCAGCGAGGTTTCGGCGACACTGCTCGGTGCCGGGAGCACCTGAGACGCAATCAATCCAAGACGCGCGGCGGTCTCCCAAAGCACTAGAACCACAACGGGAACGAACCACGAAAGCCAACTATAGAGCGCGCCTTTCGAAACACCCGAACGCAGCCATTTCGAAGAGACATAGCTGCTGCGAGAAGAAGTTACGTCGGCCATGTCGGTTCCATATCAGCCATGAAAAAAATGCTCAAGGTCGGCGCATCGCGAAGGCCAGCCTTCTATTAGAGGCCGGTTGATGTGGCAATGACAAACAGTTTCTTATGCTTAGCTTTTCAGTTTCGGCGCGTTGATTCAGGGTAGCGCCGCCAGAGCGCAATCGGCCGTTGGGTGTGACGCCTCGTGCGCCGTCTCTGACGCTGATGCACTTATGCGTTCTGGAACCGGAATAAAGGCTTGTCGCTGCAAGGCGCCGCGCGAGAACATCAGGAGGTCGCCCGGGCGGCAGATGACCCACTCTTCGTCCGTCAACGGCGTAGTCGCGATCACCGTTGTGCAATCTTCTGGTTTGCCTCGCTCAGAAAAATCGATGGACAGATCCGCATCGACAAGTCGTGCGCTGCTGAACGGCCACGCTCGCGTCACATACGCGAGCCGCGTCGAGCAGTAGGCGAATTGCGCTTCGCCGTTGGACAGCAGAAAGTTGAAAGTCCCTTTCGGATTGAGGCCTTCCACGATCGCGATCAGCGCGTCGAACACCGCGTCGAACTGGATCGCAGCGCCACGAAAGCGTGCCGCCAATGTATTCATCATGCTGCAGAAAACGGCTTCGCTATCCGTGGTTCCCACGGGCGAAAACGGTCCCGAAGTTAACGGCTCAAACACATTGAAGTCGCCGTTGTGCGCAAAGACCCATTGCAAGCCCGATAATTCACGCATGAATGGATGGCAGTTCTCCACGCTTGGACGGCCCTGCGTTGCCTTGCGAATATGAGCGACCACGTTGCGCGACTTCACCGGGTGCGCCTTGACGAATGCAGCGATCGGGGAGGTGTGCGCCGGGCGGTCATCGGCAAACAGGCGACACCCTTTTCCCTCATAAAACGCGATGCCCCAACCGTCCACGTGGTCGTCCGTCAAACCACCGCGCGCCGCGAAGCCCGTGAAGGAAAAGGTGATGTCGGTAGGCTCGGCCGCATTAAGCGCAAAGAGTTGGCACATAGACTAGACGCGATTAATTGACAATCTGCATCTGGAGATGGAATTTTTAATTTGCAGTACTGCGTTCGGATTGTATCTCCGCATGAATGCGGTACAACGCCGATGTTCATCCTTGTTTAATCTTCGTCGCTCCATATGCTTAGATGTTCTTTTCCTAAGCGGTGTCACATATCCTTGCCGGTTTTAAGCCTGTCACGCAACGCTGGCAGCAATTGGCGACGGGCGCCATCTGATGGAATAGCGGCCTGCGGCGCGCGAGCGGTTGCGCGCGGGCTTACGTCTGCCCGGAGGTCGGCGGCCGCACGCCGTTAAGATAGAAGTCGCCGACTGCCGCGTATTTCCAGCGAACGGGATCGTGCAGCGTGTGAACGCGTGCGTTGCGCCAATGCCGGCGCGACCCATTATTGCTTCGGCCGCGTGCAGTCTCGTTTTCAATTCGCCAAGCTGGAAGATCACATACGGGTCTGCGCCGATTGGCGGTATGCCGCTCAATTGTGAAGCTGCATCGCGATCGCGGATGAATGAGATCGAAAAGTCAGGGGATTCGGGCGATAGATGAAGCCCCCGCCTATGCAAAACTAATCACTTTTGCTTGTTTTCGTTCCTTTCGGCGAGCTTTACTATCCGCTATTCAATAATAAAGAGGATAAGTATGAGCACGCAAAACGGACTGCGCGGAACCCTGTTTGCCGCGTTGATCGCTTTCACTCTGACCAGCGCCTGGCCTGCGCTCGCGCTGGCAGCGCCGAACCATGGCGGGACCCTGACATGGCTCGTCACGCCGGAACCGGCGTCGATTATTCCGTTGACTACCACCGCCGGGGGCAATGCGGAGATCGGCCCGAAAGTGGTTGAAGGCTTGCTGACTTACGACAAGAATCTCAATCCTCAACCTTTGCTGGCTAGCGCATGGTCGGTCAGCAAGGACGGGCTTCAATACCGTTTCACGTTGCGTCGCGGCGTGAAGTGGCACGACGGCAAACCGTTCACTTCCGCCGACGTTGCCTTTTCGATTCTGACGCTCAAGCAGGTTCATCCGCGTGGCCGGAGCACGTTTGCGAACGTGACCGACGTCAAGACACCCGATCCCTACACCGCAATCATCGAGTTGTCGAAGCCGGCGCCGTTTCTGATCACCGCGCTGTCGGGTTCCGAGTCGCCGATCATCCCCAAGCATCTGTTCGAGGGAACGGACATCGTGTCCAACCCGTACAACAGCGCACCGATCGGTACAGGGCCCTTCGTTTATAAGTCGTTCGTGCACGGCAGCTATATTCTTCTGGAGCGCAATCCGGACTACTGGGACAAGCCCAAGCCGTACGTCGACAAGATCATCGTGCGCTTCCTCCCTGACGGCGCGGCTCGGTCCGCCGCGCTCGAATCGGGCGCAGCCGATCTTGGCGACCAGGCAATTCCGTTGTCGGACGTCAAGCGGTTTGCAGCGCTGCCCAACTTCAGTGTGGATACGACCAACTGGCCGTACGTGAGCAATCATCAACAGCTGATCTTTAATCTGGACACGCCGGTTCTCAAAGACAAGGCCGTGCGTAAGGCAATATCGCAGGCGATCGACGTCAACGCATTGAACCGCGTCGTTTGGTATAACTACGGCCAGGTTTCCGCCGCAGCCATCGGCGTGGCAAACACGAAGTATCACGACGCCGACATCCATTACTTTCCGTATGACATTGCTCAGGCCAATGCTGAGCTGGATGCAGCCGGCTTGAAGCGTGGCGCGGACGGCAAACGGTTCAAGCTGCGGTTGCTCTTCAATCCGTTCCAGGATCCGCGCGCCGCTGATTTCGTCCGCCAGTCTCTGGCGCGTATCGGAATAGACGGCGAGATCGAGACCTATGATTTCGCGACTTACGTGAAGAAGGTATACACGGATCGCGCTTTCGACATTACGCTTGAAGCACTTGCAAACGTGTTCGATCCGACCGTGGGTGTGCAGCGAGTATTCTGGTCGAAGAACTTCAAGATCGGATTGCCGTTTTCCAATGCGGCGCACTATTCGAATCCTGAAGTGGATCAGCTGCTGGAGGCCGCCTCGGTGGAAACCGATGAGGCGAAGCGACGTCAGCTATTCATCCAATTCCAGCAGATCGTGCATGACGACGTGCCGTCGATCGAGTTTGGCGCGAATCCGAATATCACTATTGTTTCGAAGAAGGTCAAAGACTATGCGCCGACTGGCGAGGGATTAAGGGGGAATTTTGCCGATCTGTATATTCAGCAATGAATTGAAGCTGGTTTGTTGACTGCGCCGCACAGGGTGGATGATCGCCGCAAACGCGCCGATGCATGCTTGCGAGGTACTCGCAGCGGAATAATAACCTTATGACCTTTCCTTGGTTGCTGTACGCCGCGCCACCCGTTATTTTCGAAGTATCCCGCATTCCGTTCACTCAATTCATCAATCTGGCAGGCTCATGGCTTCTCGCGACACACCGTACTATTCGGCATCTGCGGACTCCGCGGACAATCTGGCCCGTATCGACCCGACTGACGCACGCCGGCGCACGCTGCTAAAGGCGGCCGCGGCCAGTGCAGCGACCTTCGCTGCCGGTGCGCTCTTCTCCGCGCAGCGGGCCCAGGCTCAAACGCAATCCTCGGGCAAAACTTTGCGCATCGGCTTTCAGAAATACGGCAACTTCGTGGTTCTGAAAGCGCGCGGCACGCTTGAAAAGCGCCTCGCCGCACAGGGCGCGTCGGTGCAATGGCTTGAATTCCCGGCTGGACCGCAGCTTCTCGAAGGGTTGAATGCGGGCGCGGTGGATGTCGGGACGGTCGGCGAAACGCCGCCGATCTTTGCTCAAGCCGCGGGTGTCGACTTTGTCTATATCGGCAACGAGCCACCGGCGCCCAAGGGCGAGGCGATCGTCGTGCAGCATGATTCGCCGATTCGCACGGCCGCCGAATTGCGCGGCAAGAAGGTCGGGCTCAACCGAGGCTCGAATGTGCATTTTCTGCTGGTCAAGGCCTTGCAGCACGCGGGCCTCTCGTATGCCGACATCCAGCCGGTTTTTCTGACGCCGGCAGACGCGCGTGCGGCATTCGTTCAAAAAAGTATCGACGCCTGGGTCATCTGGGATCCGTATCTGGCCGCGATCGAACGGCAGGCAAATGCGCGGGTGGTCGCCAATGGCGAAGGTCTCGTGCGCAACACGCAGTACTATCTTGCGGCGCGCAAGTTTGCCGATGCACAGCCTCAACTGCTGCGAGAATTGCTCGCCGAACTCGATCAGGTCGATCGATGGGGGCGCGACAATATTCCTGCGGTCGCCAGTCAGTTGTCGCCGCTCATCGGCCTCGACGCCCCGACGCTCGAAGTGGCATTGAATCGCACGAGTTATGGCGTGCAGCCAATCGATGCAGCAACGCTCGGCTACCAGCAGCAGATCGCTGACACCTTCACCGATTTGAAGCTGATTCCGAAGAAGCTGGTCGTAGCGGACGCGAAATGGCGCGCCGTTTAACTTTTCACTATCCGCGATTTCTATTCTCAGTTGATGCTCGCCTAAGCTGCGTGAAGTAGGCGTGTAGAACGGCGGCATCGTCGACGCGATCAATCCTGCGCGGGACTCGGGTACTCCGTCGTCCGCGCACTCAACTCGCCGTTCATCGCGCTGCTCACGACGAACTCATATCGTTCCGCCCGTATATGAAATAGCGTCGACTCGCAGACACGTCCATCCGTGAGGCGCGAAATCCGTTTCATCACCAGCAGCGGTGCATGTTCAGGCGTTTGAAGACTACGCGCGATGGCCGCCGACGCCGCCACCGCGGTAATGCTCATGTCGGCGCGAGCGATTTTCCATCCCGGCAGCGATTCGATGATTTCGTAAGACGGCCGCGTTTGCGCGAGCCGCTCGGAGATCGTCTCCGCTTCCGGCAGCAACCACGTCTGCGCGAGTGCTACGCTCACGCCGTCCACGGAATGCAGTCGTTCGAGATAGACCGCGTGTTTCACCTCGCTCGCGAATACGCCGGCCATATCGGCCGGCAACTTCTTGCCGGACTGCATGCGCAGGAGCTTCATTTGCGGTTCGGCGCCCTGGCGCGCCAGCGAATCGTAAAAGCCCCGCAACACGTCTAGCCGATGCTGCATGCGCTTGCCGCTGGCAAAAGTGCCTTTGCCCTGTTTCCGCTCCACCAGTTTTTCTTCCGCCAGCTTGCCGATAGCCAGACGCACGGTCACGCGGCTCACGCCAAAGCGCTCGCTTAACTCCGCCTCTGACGGCAGCTTGCCGGAAGGCTCGTAGCTGCCGTTCTCTATCTCGCCGCGCAATGCGCCGGCAATCTGATCGTAAAGCGACGTGACGTTCTCACGGACCAAAGTCATGTTCGGTGTTTCCCTCTCGTGGCGCGCCGCGGCATTGGCACGGATCGGTGCCGCGGCTAAGCGATTCATCGTATAAGGATATGAGAAGTGCTTCGATCGACAACTTGTATTAATACGTATTATGCCAACTTTCCGGCACGCCGGGTCCGCATACGGACGAATCCTAGCCGCATAATGGGAGTAGGGAAGTGGCAAACGACACATCGAGCTATGCATCGGTCGCAAGTGCAGGTTCAGCCGCACGGCCGCAAGAGAGTCACGCTGCGCCGGCTCATCCGTCAGCGAGCGGACGACTGTTGAAGGCTCGCGCAGGATTTCTGCTTGCGTGGCTGTGCTTCGTCGCTATCGCCTGGGTGCTGCCTGCCCCGCATGGTCTGACGCCGAACGGCAGGGCGACCCTGGCCGTGGTCGCATGGGTGGCGATTGTGTGGATCAGCGAAGCGATTCCGGTCGGCGTCAGCGGCATTCTTTTGCCGATGCTGCTCGTGCTGTCGCACGCGGTCACGCCGTTCCCTAAAGCCGCCAGCGGTTTTGCCGCGCCGGTCGTCTTCCTGTGTCTTGCGGCTTTCCTGTTTTCGGCGATCATGCAGGCGGCCGGGCTTGATCGCCGCATCGCGCTCGTGTTGCTCGACAAACTCAAGGTGCGCTCGGCCAATGGCGTGATCTGGGCGATGTTCGTCGTCAACTTCGTGATGTCGCTGGTAGTGCCGGCTGCCAATGCCCGTGCGGCCGCGTTGTTGCCGGTGACCAACGGCATTGTCGCGCTGTTCGGCAATAGCACGCGCGAGCGGAGTGCCAGAAAGGCCATTGTGATTCAGACATTGGTCTACGGCTCGATGATCAGCGGCATGTGCATTCTCACCGCGCATCTGCCGAACATGGTCGTCTCCGGTCTGCTGGAGAAGCAACTGGGTGTGCGGATTTCGTACTTCACGTGGTTCCGGCTGCAATGGCCGTACCTCGGCATGTTCGTACTGACGCAGTTCTGGGTGCAGCGCTACTTCAAATCGCGCGGCGTGCCGGTGCCCGGCGGCCGTCAGGCGATCGTCGACGCGCGCCGCACACTGCCGCCGGTAGCACGGCAGGACTGGTTGGTGCTTGCGGTCTTTGGTTTCATCGCGGTCATGTGGGCCACTGAATCGCTGCATCACCTGCAATCGGAAATCGTCGCATTGATCGCACTTGCGCTGCTGTTCGCGCCCGGCGTGCTGCGTTCGGGTTGGAAAGAGATCCAGGAGCGCACTATCTGGGGCACGCTGTTTCTGCTCGGCGGTGCGCTGTCGCTGTCCTCGGCGATCAGCGATTCAGGACTCGCGCAGTGGGCCGCCGATCACATCTACTCGCTCGCTCACGGCTACGGCTGGTGGTTGATGCTGGCGATCGTGATGATCGGCACGCATGTGATCCGGATCGGCATGCTTTCGAACGTGGCGGCAGTCACCATGATCGCGCCGATCGCGCTTGCGTTGGCGCCGCGTCTCGGCCTGCATCCGGTGGCCTTCACGTTGTTGATCAGCGATACCGACAGCTTCGCCTACCTGTTGCCCACGCAAATCACAGCGGGCGTGATCGCGTATAGCAGTGGCGCCTTCACGACCTCGGACTACGCGAAAGTGGGCGTGGTGTCCGTGTTGATCGCGATCGCCTACGGCATCTGCGTGATGGCCCCGTGGTACGCCTGGCAGGGCATCCCGATCTGGAATCCCGCCGCGCCCTGGCCGTTCGCACATTGATCGCGCCACTCATTACCGCATTCTTCGATTGAGAGAATATCCAATGAACCAGGAACACGAAAGCGTTGAGGCAAGGCTCGCCGCCCAGGGCGCCGCGCTGCGCAAGCGGCTCGGCCCGCATGTCGCGCCGGCCGGTTTGTACGAGCGTCACAAGGCGTTGCCGTTCGCCGGGCGGGTGAGTTGCAACGTGACGCAACTCGAAGCGGGCAGCTGGAGCGAAATCGTACTCGACTATGAAGTGGGCGCGTCCGGCATCGCCGATGGAGCGTGGCTTAAGGCGACCTTCAAGTTCTATTCGGATTGGGCGCTGTTTCAGACCAGCGATCCCGCCGCGGCCAATTACATCAGCGCGGAATATCACGCGGCGCCGCTCGTTCCGGGTCAAAGCCCCGCGACCGTTCAGTCGTTGAATGTGCGCTTCGATCAGAAAGGGCACGAAAGGCCGTTTCAGAAGGCCGTCATCGTCGATGTCGCGGACGGTTACCTGAACGCCGGCGACCACATTGTGATCAGACTGGGCGATCGACGGCGCGGTCCGGGCACGCGCGTGCAGACCTTCGTCGAGGATCAGTTCCGCTTCCGCTTTTACGTCGACCCGCTCGGCACTTCGCGTTTTGTCACGGTACCGGGAGATGTGGTGATCGATATTCGTGCCGGTGCGCCGGCTCAAGCGCTGCTCAATGGGCCGCGTTTCGTACAGCCTGGCCAGCCCGCGCCGTTCCGGTTGTCGTTGCAGGATCGGTGGGGCAACGCTTGTCGCGATGTCAGCGCAGACGTGCGTGTGCGGGCCTATGATGAACGCCAGCGTATCGTTTTTGACCGTGAGCTACCGTTGCCGGCCGAAGGCTGGGCGAGCATCGCGCTGAACGACTTGCCGACTTCGCCTGGCGGCCTGCGTATTGTCGCGGATGTGCCGTCGCTGCGTGATGTCCGAACAGCAGAAGCGTTCCTAACTGTGGATGCCGCGCTGCCAGTCCTTCGTTCGCTGTACGCCGACTTGCATGTTCACGCCCACGACACGGTGGGCACGAACAGTCCGGCTTATAACGCGGCGTATGCTCGCGACATTGGCGGCATCGACATACTCGGCTACACGGCCAACGATTTCCAGATCACCGATGCGAACTGGCAGCTAGGCGTCGAGACCGTCGAGCAGTTCAACGAAACCGGGCGCTTCGTCGTCTATCCGGTGCAGGAGTGGTGCGGCAGTTCAACGGCAGGCGGCGACCACAATGTGGTTTTTCTCGGCGACGAGCGGCCTGGCTTCCCATACAACGCGCGTGGCGAACACAACCGCACGCTGGTGTGGAACGAGGACATGAAGGGCGCAGCCGTCGAACTGGGCCGCTGGCCGGTGGACGAACTCTGGGACGCCTACGTGGACGATGCCGCGCAGCATCTGGTCATGCCACACGTGGGCGGCCGCCGTTATATTCCTGACTGGCATCACCCGGAACTGGAACGGCTCGTCGAGATCGCATCGACATGGGGCCATTTCGACTGGCTCTATCGCGACGTGATTGCACGCGGCTATCAACTCGGCGTAGCGGCAAGCGGCGACGAACATCGCGGCCGGCCCGGCGGCGGTGCGCCTGGCGTCAGTGTGTTCGGCGTGCACGGCGGCTTGACTGGCGTGCTGTCCGATTCCCTCGACCGGCGCTCGGTCGGCGAGGCTCTGCGTGCCCGCCGCACGTGGGCCACCACCGGCGAGCACAGCGCGGCGCTGGTTCGCTGCGGCGAGCATTGGCAGGGCGATGCCTTCACGCACCGCGGGCCGGCATCGCTTGATTATCGCTTGCTCGGCCGTGCGGGCTGGGAATATGTCGCCGCGTTCGATCATAACGGCCTGCTCGCCGAGCGCAATCTTCATGAAGAACTCGGCTATGCCGAGCGCCTGATCCGGGTCCGCTGGGGCGGTGCGCGGATTCGCGATCGATACCGTTGGGCCGCCTGGCAGGGACGCATTCGCATCATCAACGGCACCATCAACAATTTTGGCGCCGCAGGCTTCGAACACCTGGAAGAGGCCGCGTGGCGCACGGGCGCAACCGACATCGAGTTTCGCAGCGATACCTACGGCGACGCCGACAGTGTCGAGCTCGATATAAGTAACCTGAGTCAGGCGCGCATCGTGATCGAAGGCACGATCGACGGGTTTGTGAAAGTGGGGGATCCGCTGCAGGGTAATCCGTTCGCGCATGCACCGACGTTTCGCTGGGAAATCAGCGGGGCGGAGCTGCTGGCAAGCGGTTCGGCGCGGCATGAACTCGGTGGCACCGAACTGTTTCTCGCTGTCGAGCGTTTGACGGACAAGCCGCTGCCGGTGGATCTGGCGGGCAGTTTCGAAGTGGCGCCGCGCAATGCCGGCTTTGGTTTTCGCCCCGTCTATGTGTTCGGGCGTCAGCGCGACGACAGTAAGGTGTGGACGTCAGCGCAGTTCATCACGTTCGACCTGTAGTCCGACGGTTCGATGTGACGACCGGCGTTGTGGCGTTCGGGCAACCGTTCAGAACGCCAACATCCGGGCGGCAGCGAGATGGCGGATTTCGCGCGAGGTAGCGCGGTCGAGCGCAACGACGGATTCGTCAGACGCTGTCACCTGCAGGCCTTGGGCATCGCTGGCCATTATCGTGCTCCCGGGTGGTGATCGCGCCGTTGCTCACATTCTTCGACCGATTGGGTCATGGACCGCGGTTGAACAGGATCGACACGAGATGGTGCAGGGTGTCGCTAGCATAGGCGCTCAGCGCGGAAAAGAGCGAACCATCGCTCGCACCCGAAATTTCCCTATGAATGCACGCCAGAATCGCGCCGACTAACAACACCGTGCCTACCCGCTTAACGGACCCGCGCGGGAAACCGGCTGGCGCTGACGCGTTTTCTGCAGCGTCGTCGAGCGTTCGACGAGAAAGATATCCGAATCCCTTCATGATGGTCGGCGGATCGATTGAGAACATATCGAGTGTCTGCAATCAAGTGACTGCGTCGAACCAATTTTTTTGCATATCGATAGCAGCATAGCGGCTTAGCGTCGTAGCGCGTTCTTCGCGCCGGCCCGTCCGTGCAGTCATTGAGTTTCTTTTTACCGCAACTCGAACCCGAGCGCGGCCAACGCGTCGCGCAAGCGATCGCGGCCGTGCAGCGACTCGCGGGTGCGCCAACGCTCTATTGAACGACAGGTCCAGGCCGCTTCGGACTGGCCCTGCCGGGTCTGGAATTCGGACAGGATTCCGTCGTAGACGGCGATGCCGGACGGCTGTGCGTGCGCGTCGTAGCGTTCGCGGTGCAGCACCACGGACTGCGGCAGGCGCGGCTTCACTTGCGCCGGACGGGCCAGATCCGCGTAGCCAACGCACAAGCCGAACACCGGCAGCACATGCGGCGGCAGAGCCAACTCCGCCGCGACCTGCTCGGGCGCGTTGCGGATCGCGCCGATGTAGACCGAGCCAAGCCCAAGCGACTCGAGCGCAACCACGGCGTTCTGCGCGGCCAGCGCCGCGTCGATGACGCCGACCAGCAACGTCTCCAGATAGTGCAATCCTTCCGGCTTCACGCCGGCACGCGCGGCCACCGCTTCGAGCCTTGCGAGATCGGCCAACCAGACGAGCAATAACGGTGCATGCCGGATATGCGTCTGATCGCCCGCCAGAACGGAGAGGCGCGCTTTTCGCGCCGGGTCCTCGACAGCGACGACGCTCCAGGTCTGCAAGTTCGATGAACTCGGCGCGGACTGCGCGGCCGCAATCAAGGTTTCAAGCGCACCGTCGGGTAACGGGCGATCGTCGAAGGCGCGCACCGAGCGATGCGCGAGCAGCGTTTCCAGCGTGTCATTCCATTCGGGCGGTGACGTGGCGAATGGCGCGCCATAGCGTTCGCACAAGGCGGCATCTGCGGCATCGGAAAGAGGGTTCCGTACGGGAAGCTCGAGCGTGTTATCAGTGGACATATTTCTTTCCTCGCAATGTAGGTCAAGCAGCGTATTTCTGTCGATGCGCCACGCGGCGGCATCCTTATAACCCCCCGGGCACACTGCTGCGATTGGCGCTTGTTCTTGCGCATACATTACCAAGAACCACCTGCACGGAAACGCGCCTGCATCTAACAATTCTCGCGACCAATATGAGCCTGCCACTGGTTCGCATATGAAATTTTCAGCGATGGATCTAACAAGGCCCTCGTGGCGGAACGCCCCCGTCGCCCGATCGAAACGCTTCCTTTTTATCTATGCAACGACGAATGAATACGGGTTTGGATTTGCCAAATGCTTATTTCTCCCGCTTCGACAAGCCGGTTAACCTTGCCTCATTGCTTTTAGCGGTCACGTATCGGAGGTCAATCGGGCATGCATTACAAAGGTTATGAAGTGGCGCCCGCGGCGCAAGCTCTACCCGGTGGATTGTTCGCGGCCAATCTCGTCATTCAGGACGAGGTGTCGCTGTTGAAGCCGGCTTTCGTGTTCGACGAACTCGACTACTTCTTCGAGTCGGATCTTGCCTTGGCCTATGCGGCTCGCTGGGCGCGCCTTTGGATCGATGACCAGCCGTCGCGATGTTCATGAAACGCGTGGCAAAAAAGCGCATCCGTGTGACGAGACGGACAGCATTTCATTCTCTGCGGATTTCATGCAAGCAAAGATCAGGTCGGTCGCTTGCGTGGTGCGACTAGCCTCATTGATTGCTTCAGCCAGCCTCAAATCGTTCAAGGAAAATTCATGTCTCTCATCAACACCCAAGTTAAGCCGTTCAAGACAACCGCTTACCATGGCGGTCAGTTCGTGTCAGTCAGCGAAGAGAATTTCAAGGGCAAATGGTCGGTCGTGGCGTTCTATCCGGCTGACTTCACATTCGTGTGTCCGACGGAACTCGGAGACCTGGCCGATCACTATGCCGAGTTTCAGAAGCTGGGCGTCGAAGTCTATGGCGTGTCCACGGATACCCAGTTCACACATAAAGCCTGGCACGACACGTCGGACACCATCAGGAAGGTGAAGTACCCGCTGGTTGCGGATCCGACCGCGACCCTCGCCCGTAATTTCGACGTGCTGATCGAGGAAGAAGGGCTGGCGTTGCGCGGCACCTTTGTGATCAACCCCGAAGGTCAGATCAAACTTTATGAAGTGCATGACAACGGTATTGGTCGCGACGCCAAGGAACTGCTGCGCAAGGTGCAGGCCGCGCAATACGTTGCCTCGCATCCTGGCGAAGTTTGCCCGGCGAAATGGACTCCCGGCGCCGAAACGCTGACGCCCTCACTCGATCTGGTGGGGAAACTCTGACCATCGGCTTTCGATAAGCCAAAGACTAATCACGGCGATGCTTTGCATATCACAAGAAATTGGTTTTCGACGGTCCGTCCCGGGCAGACAATCGTTTCCGGATGACGGTGCGCAAAGCGCCGCCTTTGCCGGAATGCCTCAGTGCTGCAACGGACCCGGTTGGCCGGGCCTGCCGGAGAAACAATGAAACGTCTGCCGTTGCTCAATCTTGCCGCCGTGGCGGGAGTCGTGATTGCCGTGACGCTGATCACGGTGAAAAATGTTCACGGCACGACGGCTCATGAACTGCTGAACGTTTCGTACGACCCCACCCGGGAGTTGTACCGTGCCCTCAACGCCCAGTTTGTTGCGGCCTACCAGCAGGAAACGGGGACTCGGCTGCAAGTGAAACAGTCGCACGGCGGATCTTCCCGTCAGGCCCGCACGGTGGTGGCGGGCGAGCAGCAAGCCGATGTCGTCACGCTAGGGCTTTATTCTGATGTCGATGCGTTGCGCAAGCAGGGTTTGATCGCCGATAATTGGGTTCAGCGTCTGCCGAATCATTCCCAGCCGTATTACTCGACAATCGTATTCGTGGTGCGCAAGGGCAATCCCAGGCATATCCACGACTGGCCGGACCTGATCGTGCCGGGTGTGGACATCGTGACGCCCGATCCACGCAGTTCCGGCAACGGCAAATTGAGCGCTCTCGCGGCGTGGGGGGCGGTGACGACACGCGGCGGCAACGAAGGCGCAGCGCGCGACTATCTCAATGCGCTGTACCAGCATACGGTGCGGTTCGATAGCGGCGCGCGAGGAGCGGCGATCGGTTTCACCGTCGAAAAGATCGGCGACGTGCAACTCGCGTGGGAAAACGAAGCGCTGCGCGAGGTCGCGGACGCACGCGACGAACTCGAGATTGTCTACCCGCCCGTCAGCATTCTTGCCGAACCCTACGTGGCTTGGGTCGACACGAATGTGGCACGCCATCATAGCGAACGCGAAGCACGAGCGTACCTGACATTCCTGTTCAGCGACGCGGCGCAGCAGACCATCGCGCAGGCGGGTTATCGGCCCCTCAGCGCGAACATTGCGCAACGCTTTGCCGCGCGCCTGCCGCCGCTCAAGCTATTCCCGGTGACGGCGATCGCCCGTGACTGGGATGACGCGAACCATCGCTTCTTCGACGAGAACGGCATTATCGACACCGTGCTGAAGCCGGCTGACAGCGCGGCGAATTCGTCCAGCCAGAGCGCAAGAGACAAAGGGTGACTTCATGGCGCTGCCACGTAACTTTTCCTACGACTGGAGCAAAGGTAAGCGCGATCTGCTTGCAGGTCTGACGGTTGCCGCCATTTCACTGCCGCAAGGCATGGCGTACGCGCTGATCGCGGGTGTCGATCCCCGCTTCGGATTGTATTCGGCGGTAGTGGTGACGCTGATTGCGTCGTTGTTGGGGTCGTCTTCGCATTTGATCAACGGGCCGACCAGCGCGATTTCCCTCGTCGTCTTCAGCGCGCTTGCATTTCTCGATCCGAATGCCACAGCCGACGTCTACGAGGCGATGTTTCTACTCGGCGTGATGGTTGGCATCGTCCAGATCGGCATTGCCGTCTTTAGATTGGGCGATCTGACACGCTACATCTCGGAATCGGTCATCCTCGGTTTCATGGCGGGGGCCGCGGTACTGCTGGCGATCGGCCAGATCGGCAATGCGTTGGGGGTACGCGAGAAGGGCACCGGTCACCAGCATGTGCTGTACCGGCTCTGGTTGACGCTCACGCAGGGCGATCCCGTCAACCTGAAAGCCGTCGCGCTCAGCGCGGCTTCAGTGGTTCTGGCGGTGGCGCTGCGCCGTGCAGTGCGGCGTTACCGGCTGCCGCAAATCGATATGTTCGTCGTTTTGCTGATCGTTGCGCTGAGCGCTTATGCACTCGGCTGGTCGCGGCCAGAAGAGGGCGGTCATACGGCGGTTGCTGTCATCGGTGCGTTGAAAGCAGGCTTGCCGTCGCCTCATATACCGGAGATTCACTGGAGCTGGATCGGTCAATTGTCGTCGAGCGCGGTCGCGATTGCGTTTCTCGGCTTGCTGGAGGCGCTCTCCATCGCGAAGTCGATTGCGCATCACACGCATCAACCACTCGACTACAACCGGCAATGTCTCGCAGAAGGCGTCGCCAACCTGGCGGGTGGCTTCTTTCGCTGCCTGCCGGGCTCGGGATCTCTGTCGCGCTCCGCAATCAATTATCAAGCCGGGGCTGCTACGCGATTCTCAGGCGTGGTGACGGCTGTTACTGTCGCGCTGGCGGTGCTGGTGTTAGCCCCTTTTACGCGGTATATCCCGAAGGCGGCGCTGGCGGGACTGTTGTTTGTAACCGCCGTGCGCCTGATCGATGTCGAGCGCCTGCGTTACACATTGCGGGCCTCGAAATATGACGCCGGCCTGATTGTATTGACGACGCTCGCAGCGTTGCTGATCGGCGTCGAATTCGCGATCCTGGTCGGCGTCGCACTCTCTATCCTTCTGTTTGTCCCGCGTGCGGCGAAGTTGAAGGCAACCGAACTCGTCGTGAGTCCGGAGGGCGTCGTGAGAGAGCGTTTGCCTTCCGATCCGTCATGCGCCGCAGTCGCGGTATGGGACTTTGAGGGCGAGTTTTTCTTCGGCGCGGCCCCGGAACTCGATCGTCATTTCGAAACGATCACGGCGCGTGCGCGGCAACAGGGCGTCCGCTATCTCGTGCTGCGCTTCAAGCGCGTGAGGAATCCCGACGTCGTGTGCATCGAACGTCTCGAACATTTTCTGCGCGACGCACAACGTGACGGATTCGTTGTACTGCTCGCCGGACTTCGGCCGGCATTGCGCCAGGTGCTCGGCAATCTGCGTTTCACCAGCTGGTATCCGGCAGACCGGTTTTTCCCGGAAGAAGATGAAACGTGGTCGGCGACGGTACGCGCTGTCCGTCACGCCTACGCGCAACTCGGCGCGAGCAACACCTGTCCGCACTGCGCGGGGCGCTTGCAGGCCGAGCAACGTCCGGCGGATCTTTATTACCTCGTGTAGCGCCTGAGTTTTGACTGGCGCGAAGCGATGGGGCTCACACGCGTGATAAACATCGAAGAATAGATTCGTTTCGAGTGCTTCACGCTTGCCGTATTGTTTATATTGCGCCGTATGGATGAAACATCTCATGACGCAACCTGGACCCGGCAGCAACGGAGCGCCCCACGCGCGAAACGCCTTCGCCGCGGTCCAGCCCAATACTCAGTCAGGAATGCATCATGGCAACAGGTACGGTCAAGTGGTTCAACGATGCAAAAGGATTTGGCTTCATCAAGCCCGATGACGGCGGCGACGATCTGTTCGCACACTTCTCCGAAGTGCGTACGGAAGGTTTCAAGTCGCTGCAGGAGAATCAGAAGGTTAGTTTCGAGGTCAAGCAAGGACCTAAAGGCAAGCAGGCTGCCGACATCAAGCCGCTGTAGGTCGCAGGCAGGCGACGGGCCCCCAGTCGCGGGCCGGTGTGGCGCCGCGCGACTTGGGGCATGGTCTCTGTATCAGGCGGCCTTCGTGGCCCGCGCCGTGTGTGCAGCGCTTTCCTTGACGGCTTTCGACGAAGCGACAGTCACGGCATTGAAATTGTTTTCCGCAATCTCAGCGGCCTGTCGGGTGGCCTTGTTCACTGTGTCGTAAGCGGTATGGGCGGCAGTGATCGTCGACTTCAGCAGGGCGACTGCCGATTCCGAACCAGCCGGTGCGTTCTTTGTGACGCTGTCGACAAAGGCCTGCGCGTTCTGGCTGTACTCGACGAATTGCGCTTCGGCGATCTTGACGAACTCCTGATGAGTGGCCGTCAGAATCTCATACGCCTGCCGGCTGTACGCATTGCCCTTTTCAACTGCAGGCTGTAGGAGGGCGTGGCGAAGCTGGAAGAGATCCGGCAGTTCTTTCTCCGCCAATGCCTTTTGCGCGGCTTCCTGCGTTTCAGCAAAAATCGACTTTGCGGCCTGCAGGTTCAGGACGCTCAGCTTTTCGACACCTTCGACCAATTTGCCTGTCAGGCTGAAGAACGTATCGACATGTTTCTTTTGGGCTGCGGCGAATTGTTCCTGAGAAAACTGGGTCATCTCGATCCTCCTGGGTGGACGGCAGTGGTGGCAACTTCCAACATGGCGCGAACGTGATGCGTCGCAACATGAGCCCCATTCTTGGTGCCCGCAGGTGGTGAAGTCAAATCACTTATTCGCGAATGCATAGATGGCCGACGAGATCGTGACGTACGCTGTCCTGCCTGTTGTCAGATGAAGTCATCGACTGAGATCCATAAGTAAATGATTTCTTGTTGGTTGGTTTTGGGCCGATTTCTGCGGAGAATCTGGCGCCTGAGTTCTTGGTCGCCGAGAGCGGTCGGACTCGCTATCCGGCACGACGGCACGAGTGTGCGCGCCTGCGTCACCGGCGCAATCAAGTTTTCAAGGAGGGTGCAGTGAGTTTGAATTTCACCCGTCTTACGCCGGCGCTCGGTGTGCTGGTGGAGGGTATCGATCTGGCCCGGCCTATCGATAACGACGTGCGGGACCGGATCCGCGAGGCGTTGACGCGCCATCAGGTATTGTTCTTTCGCAACCAGACCATCAGTGTGCTGCAACAGCGCGATTTCACTGCACAGTTCGGCGATCTGCACACTCATCCCATCTATCCGCAGCATCCCGAGGCGCGCGAGATCATGGTGCTGGATGCCGACACTCTCGACCTCAAAGACAACGCCATCTGGCACACCGACGTCACGTTCACCGCGACCCCACCCCTTGGCGCCGTACTCGTCGCGCGGCAGTTGCCGGAAACCGGTGGCGACACCCTGTGGGCGAGCAGCTTTGCCGCGTATGACGCACTATCCGACAGACTGAAGACCTTCCTGGAAGGACTGACGGCAACGGCACGATTTCACCAGGAGCTTTCCGCTCAAGCGTTTCGGCCTGACCGAACCGGACCGGCAGCGCTGGAATGAGACACGGTTCAAGAACCCGCCATTGAGTCACCCGGTGGTCCGCACCCATCCGGAAAGCGGCCGCAAGGGGCTCTTTGTCAACGAAGGCTTTACGACCGGGATCGACACGTTGCCCGAAGAAGAAGGCAAGGCGTTACTCAACTTCCTGTTCGCACACCAGTCGCGCCCGGAATTCAGCGTGCGCTGGCGGTGGGCGTTGGGTGACGTGGCCTTCTGGGACAACCGCCCGACCAGCCACTACGCGGTGGACGACTACCACCCAGCGCGGCGCGTCATGCACCGCGCCACCATTCTCGGCGACAAGCCATATTAAGCGCCGTACGCGGCATGCGCGATGTGCGCCGGACTCGCACGGGCACTCGATGCGGATCCGTCACGCCTGCTGATGGACAAGCCGCCTGGCGCCCTCGATGCATTCACGCGAGAGCGTTCGAGCCGACTGACACGCACGTAGCGACGTGTCGCGTTTCATAACCATATCGGAACTCGGTCTTTCCAAATTTTGGCGAACCCTGCCATGCTTCCACTCAGGCCGCGCGCAGGTTCAGCGCGCGGCGTTCATTTCAAACCTGTAGTGGCCACCTTTATGAGCATGGATCCGTTAATCGATAGTTTGATGCTGAAAATGCGGCACAACCGCGTCTACACGACTGTGACTTTCGCCCGCCTGTTCGGCGTGTCGGAAAAGGCCGTCGAAGCCGCGCTCGCTACGCTGATCGACGCAGGTAAGGTGCGAACCTGCATCAACGCTCGGCGCGATGTTGGTTACTGTTTGGCCGGCACCACCCCGGTGTCCGGTTCGACGGCGCTGTCCGAGGCAACCACAGTGGCCACGCCGCCCTTGCTACGCCGCGTCGACGGTGCGCTTGCCGGCTACGACAGGCAGCTCGACGTGCATCGTTCGCTCGCCATGCTGGTGCGCCGCTGAGCTTGTCGCGGCGCTATGCTGAAGCGCGCCGCGTGCTGTTCAGCCTGCGGCGCGCATCGATAGCGGGTGCGCCTCAATGTTGCGGCGCGCCTTCCCATGCCGGCAGCGTCGCACCGTGATAGACGGTCAGAATCGAGGTCGCGACGTTGGTCTGCTGATAGCTGTCCACCAGTGCCTTCACCCAAGGCGCCTTCGCATCTTTCGCGTTGACCGCGATGAAGTTGCGATACGGATTGCCCGGTACTTTCTCCTGTGCGATGCGCTCCTGCGGAATCTTGATGCCGGCCTTGATCGCCCAGTCGGTATTGACCACGGCTGCATCCAGATCGCCGATCGCGCGGCCGACGATGCCCGCGTCGAGCTCCTTGATCTGAATGTGCTTCGGATTGTCGGCGATGTCGCGAGCGGTCGGCAGCAGGCCAACGTCAGGACGCAGCTTGAAGAGCCCATTCGCTTGCAGAAGCAGCAGCGCGCGGCCTTCGTTGCTCGGATCGTTCGGTACGCCGATCGTCGCATTCTGCGGGAGCGCTGCGACCGATTTCACCTTGCGTGAGTAAAGGCCGATCGGTTGCACGTAGGTATAGCCAACCGGCACGATCTCATAGTGGCGCGCCGCGATCTGCGCGTCGAGGTAAGGTTTGTGCTGGAACGAATTGGCGTCGAGGTCGTGCTGCGCCAGTGCTTCGTTCGGCTGCGTATAGTCGGAGAACGTCGTGACCTTGATGGTGAGGCCGTGTTTGGCCGCATTGAGCGCGACTGCTCGCCATACGTCCTCGTCCTCGCCGGACATGATGCCGACACGCACCGTTTGATCGGCTGCCAGCGCCGACTGCCCGCTCACAATGCCGCAAGTCAGAAGAAGGGATAGCAATGCGCCTTTGAGCGTCGTGGTTGTTTTCATGTGATTTTCAAAGTTGTCAAAATGAAGATCGAGAGATGCTAGAGAGTCTGTCGCCATCGCACAAACAATATCGAGCACTATCGTTATATTGATGAACCCAAGCAGGGACGTACAACGAATCCTGCGGGCATTTTTGTGGCAGGCAATCGCGATTGGTGCGCGTAATTCGATATCGTCACGGTTTGCATTGCAGCAGCATCTCTCCGGCCTCTACTACAGTTCCGCCCGACTCTTCAGCTGTAGAAGTCGACGGGCACAGCGCGCCAGGGAGGCAGCCGTCTCCTATTGCGCCGCCGGCTTGCTGCCGAGCAGCGTCCACTGCCCGTTTTCGACGACGAGGTTGACGCTCTTCACACCGATCACGCGGCGCGTGGCCGGGTCGAAGGTCGCCTTGCCGAACACGACGCTCGGCACGTTATGCAGCTTCGGCAGCGCGTCGCGCACGGCGCGGCGATCGGTGCCGCCCGAGCGCAGCGCGTACGCGGCGATGACCGTCGCGTCGTAGGCGAACGCATTGAAGGCGTCGGGCTGGTGATGATACTTCGCTTCGAAGCCGTGCACGAAATGCTGGACTTCGGGGCTGGGGTCGCCCGGGAAGAAACTGGTGTTGGTCGTCACACCGTTGACGGCATCGCCGCCGAGTTCCATGAACTTCGGCGAATACACTGAGCTCGCGGCCACGATCGGCAGAGTGATACCGCTCGTACGGGCCTGCCGCGCGATCTGCGCGCCGTCGGAGTAGTACGAGATCAGCACGAACGCGTCGGGATGGGCATCGCGCGCACGCAACAGCGTCGCGCGGAAATCTTTGTCGGTGGGCTGGTAGCCTTCGGCGGCCACCACTTGCGCGCCCCGCGCCGCAGCGGCCTTCACGAACACGTCCTTGCTCGCGCGGCCCCAGTCGGTGTTCTGGAACAGCACGGCGATCCGCTTGAAACCCTGCTTGACGGCCAGGTCCGCGAGCAGCGGTTGCGCGTCCGACTGACTCACCGACGGGCTCCAGATGAAGTCGCCGCCTTTGGTGAAGTCGGGATGCGAATTGGTGAAACCCAGCTGCACGAGGCCGGCGCGCTGATAGATCGGCGAGGCCGCCATCGAAGCGGGGCTCAAGAAGTCGCCGAGTTCGATCAGAATGCGTTTGTCGTCGACGAATTTCTGCGCAATGCCGACCGCCTGGCGCGGATCGCTCTGGCTGTCTTCGAACACATACTGCAAAGGATGACCGTTGATGCCGCCCTGGCTGTTGATCTCGTCGAGCGCGAGATCGAAGCCGGCTTTCCATTGCGCGCCGTATTGCGCGTTCGGACCGGTCAACGGTCCGCTGACCCCGAAGAAAACCGGCTCGCCGCTGGCCGGCGCGGCGTCGGACACGCTGTGAAGGGAGAGGGCAAGCACGGCAGCGCCGGCCAGGGTGAAGAGTCGCTGGTACAGTGCGGATGGACGCAATGCGGACATGAGTATCTCCCGGAAATAAGTCGGACTGCGAGTCTCCGACGCATCACATCGTGCGGCAACGAAGCGATTGGCATATCCATATTCGCTCGCCGGCGCACTGTGACGTCGACGTGATGTGAAGCCTTACGCTACGCTGGAAACACCGGCTCGCCCAACGTAAGCATCAGCCGGTTCGCCCATGCGAAGATCGCAATCGCGTGGCTCAGATCGACAATCTGCGTATCGTCGAGTCCCACGCGGCGCAGCGCGTCGAGCGATTGCGGGTCGATCGCTTCCGGATGCAGCGTAAGGTCGATTGCATAGCGCACGATGGTGCGTTCGCGCTCCGTTGTGCCGGCGGTTTCAGGGTCGGCGAAAATCTGCTGGATCACGTCGTCGCGCTTCGCGAGTTGCTGGAAGCGCTGCGCGTGCACGGACGCGCAATACACGCAGCCGTTCACGCGCGACACGACCGTGCTTGCCAGTTCGCGCTCGGCGCGCGACAGGCCGCCGGGCGCATACATGATGCTGTTGAATGCGCCCGAACGTTGCCGCAGGATTTCGGCTTCATGCACCAGCAGCAGGTAATAGTCGGAGGTCTTCGCCTGCGGGTGACTCGTTTCGAGTACGGCGGTCTGAGCGGGCGTTGCCTGCGCGAGCGGGACCACGTCGAGCCATGCGCGCCAGCCGAGTGTTTGCGATGTGAAGCCGTGATCGGTACTCATGCATTTGCCTCCAAGGCGCGCAATGCAGCGACGACCCGCACTTGATAGGTGACGAACGCGACCAGTTGCGAGAGCGTGACGATGGCACGCGTGGTTAGTCCTGCGGCCTGCAGTTTAGAGAGGGCTGCCTGACCGGTTGCAGCGGGACTTATGACCAGGGCCTTGGTGTGAACGAGGATCGCCGCTAGACGCTTATCCGCTATCGTTTCGAATGGAAGCTCATGATGCTGCGCGATGGCATCGAGTAGCGCATGCGTCTCGGCACTGTCCGCGGCTGCGAGCGTCAGCAGACGTTCGCGATAAGCCTGCGCGGTCTGCCCCGCACGCGTCAACAGCGCCGCATACCAGGCTGCGATCAGTCGTTCCTGAAGAGTCAGATCGGTGACATCGTTCGAGAAAAGCGCGTCGTGGCTGCCTTGCGTATAGCGTGTCGCGTCGGCACGGAAGGCGCGCAGCGCGACGACTGCGCTGTCGGGCGCAAGGCCTGCTAGTTGTGCGACGAAGTCGTCGCTTGCGGCTGGCAATGAAGACATGAGATGTCGGTCCGTGAGAAAAAGTGGTTACGCAGTGGTGTCGATGGAACGCACGGCGGCGTCGGCGTCCGCCCATTCGTCGCCGGCGAGTTCGGCGGTGTCGAACGCCTGCAGCGCGGCGAAGTGGGTCTCGCGATCGGCGTCGAACAACATCGCGGCGATCGCTCGGGCGAGGCGTTGCGCGCCGTCGCTGATCGCGGGGATGTCGCCGGCGATCTTGCCGTGCGTCAGGCTCGCCGCGTGGTTGAAGCAGTGGATGCGCGCGAGTGCCGGACAGCTGCCCGAAATGTGCTCCTGGAAGGCGAGATTGCGATCGAGGTCCGGCGAGCTGGCGAGCTCGTCGTTCGGCAGATCGGCCGCCGGTGTGAAGCGGTCGCGCCAGCGGCGCACGTGCGGCGCAATCAGCGCGAACTCGTCGCGCGTATCGATCTCCGAATGAAAACCGGTGGCGAAGATCAGATAGTCGAGCGCATAACGCCCCTTCGGCGTGCCGACCATCACAGTCTCGCCTTCGTGATCCACCTGGTTGAGCGGGCTGGCCAGATGCAGCTGCGCCTGCGGATGTCGCGCGACCCGCAGCACACTGTCGCGCGGCGGCGGTGCCTGAGTTTTTGCGGAGTAGTGCAGAAAGCGCCACTTCCAGGCGTCGGGCAGGCTTGCGAAACCGTGTACGAGTCCGGGGCTGCCGATTCCGGTCAGCTTGTTGATGCGCGGCAGCGCATCGCGGCGCACGAACAGATCGACTTGCGCGGCGCCGGCTTCGAGCGCGCTCGCGGCATTGTCGAACGCCGATGCGCTCGCGCCCACCACGCCGACACGTTTGCCGCGCAACGCGGCGGAGTCGATCGCATCGGACGAATGCGCGTAGAAACGCTCAGGAAGATCGCCGACCACGTCGGGAATGAACGGGCCGCCGAGACCCTCGCGGCCGGTGGCAAGCACGACATGGCGAGCCCGCACGATTTCGCGCCGCGTGTGGCTGTTGTCGCCGGACGGTCCGTGCAGGAGATCGAGTTCGAGCAGGCCGTCACTGCGCGTATGCAGCTTCACGACGCGGGTCTCGTTGCGCACAGGCAGGTCGAGCACACGACGATACCAGCGCAGATAATCCATCCACTGCGCGCGCGGAATCTTGTACAGCGCATTCCATTGTTCGCGGCCAAACTGCGCTTCGTACCACGCACGAAAGGTCAACGCAGGCAAGCGCAGCGCGGGGCCCGTCAACTGTTTCGGCGAGCGCAAGGTCTGCATGCGTGCATACGTGACCCACGGGCCTTCGCTGCCGGCCGGCGCCTGATCGAACAATTGCTGGTTGTCGATGCCGAGCAGCCGCAACTCGGCACTCGCCGCGAGTCCCGCCATGCCGGCCCCGATAATGGCGACGTCGAGCACGCGCTGCGCGTCGACGCTGCGCGCCGGCACCCAAGAAGGCGCGGGCAGTTCGAGCCAGTCGAGGTCTTCGCGAAGCCGGGCTTCGAGCGCGGCCAATCCGTCGGCGGCGTGTGGAGAATGCGTTGCGGTCATGCCGTGACTCCGGTGTCGCGGTGAGGAGAAGAGGTGGCGTCGTCGGCGTTATCCGCGCGATCGTGAGCGACCAGTGCGCCGTGTTGCGACGCCGCGTGCCGTACGGCGCCCGGCAGCAATGCGCGCGACACCTCCGCTAGCGCGTCGATCACGGCGTCCATTTCGCTCGTGCGCGGCCGGCCCGACAGCGTGACGACGCCGTAGAGAAACGGAATCCGCACGTCGAGCGGTCTCACTTCGACGTCGGCTAAACGCATGCCGAACGCCGTCGCCGGATCGACAATGGCCACGCCGAGCTTTTCCTGCGCCGCCATCATCGCGTTGAGCGACGCGTTCGTTTCCAGCGCCACGTGAAGTTCGATGCCGGTCCGAGCGAACGCGCGATCGATCCGGTTGCGCAGTCGGTAACGGTTCGCCAGTGTCGCGACCGGCCGGCCCGCAAGCTCGGCAAGCGGTAGCACGGCATGCTGCGCAAGCGGGTCGTCACGGTGCAGGACTGCCACGCACGGCGCCTCAATGATGTAGTGCACGTCGAGAGCCGCATGATCGAGCGGCAGCGTCGCGATGCCGACGTCGGCTGCGCGTGAGAGCAGGGCTTGAACTACCTGCTCGGCGGAGGCGCTGCGCAGTTGCGCGGCGGTGTGTGTGCGTCCCTGTGCCTGACCTTGCGCCAATTGACTCAGCTGAGCGAGTGCGCGTGGCGCCAACGCCGCTGCAAGTGCGGGCGTCGCAACGACGCGCAGCGACATGGACTCGTCACGCCCGATGGCCCGCGCGCTCGCACGGATGGCATCGAGCCCGATTAGCGAGCGTTCGACCTCGTCATACAGCAGAAACGCGCGACGGGTCGGCGTGACGCGCGGTCCTTTGCGGTCGAACAGCGCATAGCCGATCTCCTGTTCGAGATCCTGGATCATTCTCGTCACGCCCGGTTGCGAGCGGCTGAGCAACCGCGCGGCGCCGGTGATGCTGCCCGTCGACATGACCGCCGAAAACGCTTCGAGTTGATGCAGCTCCATGCAATGCCTCGTTCATGTGATGGGTGCATTCTAGAGGCGCTTGAATGCACAATTCTTATAATAAATTCGGCTATGCATTTGACGGAAGTTGCAGTGCGCCGGCGCGCAAGTCAAAACGTGTGATGGCTCGGCTTCAGTCCGAGATCAAGAAAAAGCCCATGAAATAAGGGGTTTTGTGCAATCGCCCACATTTCGCGCAAGCCTTGTCAGGCTGCACGGCGAGTCTTCTTCATAAGCTTTGCGCTCATGCTGGAATAAGCTTTGACGCTTATCTTCGTTGGCCCGCTTCCCGGCGACATGGTTACATCGGCTCACTCTAATTCAAGGCGTGAGAACAGCATGTCGATTCTGTGGACCAACAAGCGCGGCGCCGCCCGCACACTGCTGCAACTGGCCGGCGCACTGACGATCGCATTCGGCGCCGCCATGCCCGCGGCCAACGCGGCCGATCCGTACTGGGTCGGCGTGACCGGGCCGCTCAGCGGTCAGGACGCGCAATACGGCGAGCAGTGGAAGCGCGGCTTCGATCTCGCGCTCGAGCAGATCAACGGCAGCGGCGGCATCAACGGTCATCCGCTGAGCTACGATTTCGAGGACAGCCGCAGCGATCCGCGTCAGGCGGTGGCCATCGCGCAGAAGTTCGTCGACGACAAACGCATCCTGCTCGAACTGGGCGATCTGTCGAGCGGCGCATCGATGGCCGCCTCGCCGGTCTACCAGCGCGCCGGTCTTGTGCAGTTCGGCTTTACCAACTCGCATCCCGACTTCACCAAGGGCGGCGACTATATGTGGAGCACGGCGATCAGCCAGGCGGAAGAACAGCCGATGCTCGCCCACTACGTCACCAAAGGACTCGGCTTCAAGAAGATCGCCGTGCTCTATCTGAATACCGACTGGGGCCGCACGAGCAAGGACATCTTCGCGAAGGCTGCCGTGGCGAACGGCGCGCAAGTGGTCGCGGCCGAGGCGTACCAGCCGAACGAGAAAGACTTCCGCGCGACGCTCACGCGCGTGCGCAGTGAAGAGCCCGACTCGATCGTGTTGATCTCGTACTACTCCGACGGTGCGCAGATCGTTCGCCAGGCGCGCGCGGCGGGTGTGCGCGCGCCGATCGCGGCAGTCGGCTCGGTGTATTCGCCGAAATTCCTCGATCTGGGCGGCGCCGCGGTGAACGGCGTTTATACGGAATCGAATTTCTTCCCTGGCGACCCGCGCCCGGAAGTGCAGAGTTTCGTGCAGCGTTACCGCGCGAAGTACGGCGCCGATCCGGACACTTTCGCCGCGCGCGCTTACGACGCAATGATTCTCGCAAGCGAAGTGATTCGCCGCTACGGCGCGGACCGTACCGCCGTGCATGACGGTTTTTCGAAGATCAGCGACGTGCCGAGCGTGATTTTCGGCAAGTTCAAGTTCGATCCGCAGACGCGCCGCGTGGCCGGTGCGAAGAACCTCGACCTCGTCGTGAAGGACGGAAAATTCGCGTTGTGGGACGGCGCCAGCGCCGTGCACGCGCAATGATCGAACGCACGAAACTTTTGCGCCACTGGACCGACACGCCATGACTGCCTGGTTCGACTACACGATCAACGGATTGATCGTCGGCAATATCTATGCGCTGCTGGCGGTCGGCCTTGCGTTGATCTTCGGCGTATCGCATCTGATCAACTTCGCCCACGGCTCGGTGTACATGGTGGGCGGCTTTATCGGCTGGCTGTGTTTGACGCGGCTCGGCTTGCCGCTGCCCATCGCGCTGCTGGCGACCGTCGCGGGCTGCGCGCTGCTCGGTATCGTGATCGAGCGGATCGGCTTGAGGCCGTTGCAGGGCGCCGCGCGCATCGCGCCGCTGCTTGCCACCATCGGCATCAGTTTCGTGCTCGACCAGTTGGCGCAGATCGTCTTCGGTCCCGATCCGCGGCCGGTGCCGAGCCCGCTGCCGCAATGGACGCTGTCGATCGGCGGAGCGACCCTCGGCTCGCTCGATCTGCTGATCGCGGCGATCGGCGTCGGCGCCGCGGCCGTGCTATACGTGTTCCTGCGCTTTACGCGGCTCGGCTGGGCCGTGCGCGCAACCGCGCAGGATCGCGACGCCGCGCAGCAGATGGGCGTCAACGTCAATGCCGTGAATCAGGCCGTGTTCGCGATCGCCTGCTGTCTGGGCGGATTGAGCGGGTTGCTTGTGGGCATGTACTACAACAGCATCGATCCCGCGATGGGGTTTCAGGCGACGCTGAAGGGCGTCGTCGCATTGCTGATCGGCGGACTGGGCAACGTGCCGGGCGCGATCGCGGGGAGCCTGCTGCTGGGCCTTGTCGAGAGCTACGGTGTGGCGCTGTTCGGCACGAGCTATCGCGACCTGTTTGCGTTCGTGCTGTTGCTGGCGTTTCTCGTGTGGCGTCCCAATGGACTGTTCAGTTCGAACCGCCGGCTGCCGCCCGAGCCGCTGACGGGCACATTCCTGTCGAATTGTCGCGCGGTGCGCATTCCGCGCCGCGTGATCGTCGCGGTGGTGGCGCTCGCGTTCGCGTTGCCTTTCGCGACGCCATCGTCATACGTGCTGCAAACGCTCACCAATGGCTGGATCTATGGGCTGCTTGCACTGAGTCTGACGCTGGTCGCGGGAACGGTAGGGCAGATCTCGCTGGGCCACGCGGCGCTGCTGTTGATCGGTGCGTATGCGTCGGCGTTGTTGTCGGTGAACCTGGGCTGGTCGCCCGCGCTGACGATTCCGCTTGCCGGTCTTATCACGGCGGCGATCGGCACGCTGCTGGTCTATCCGTCGTTCCGGCTGCGCGGCCACTATGTGTCGATCGCGACGCTCGGTATCGGCGAGATCATCGGCCTCGTGGTGCTCAACTGGGACAGCCTGACGCGCGGTCCGGTCGGCATCACGGGCATTCCGCCGTTATCGCTGTTCGGCTGGCAATTGACGGGTGTGCGCGCGGTTTACTGGTTCACGCTCGGAGTGCTCGTTCTGCTCGCGCTGCTGCAGGTGCGGCTGCTGCGCTCGCATCTGGGCCGCACGTGGCGCGCGATCCGCGAGGACGACATCGCCGCGCGCGCCTACGGCATACGCCCCAACCGCTACAAGGCGATCGCTTTTGCATGCGGCGGACTGGCGGCGGGTATCGGCGGCGGCATTGCGGCGCATCTGTACAGCTATATCAACTACCAGACCTTCGACTCGCAAGTGTCGATCCTCGCGCTGACGATGGTGATTCTCGGCGGCCTCGGCAGCGTGATCGGCGCGGTGGCGGGCGCGATCGCGCTGATCAGCCTGCCGGAGCTGTTCCGCTTCGCTGCCGACTACCGGATGCTGATCTACGGCGTGATCCTGTTGCTGCTGGTGCGTTTCCGGCCGCAAGGTCTGTTCGGCGCGGTATGAAGGAGACGGCCATGAGCTCTACTTCCAATAACGGTGCGGACATTCTGTTCGACGTGCGCCGCGTGACGCGCCGCTTCGGCGGCCTCGTCGCCGTCGACGAAGTGAATCTGTCGGTCGCGCGCGGCGAATGCGTGAGCGTGATCGGACCAAACGGCGCGGGCAAGTCGACACTCTTCAATCTGCTCACGGGAATCGACACGCCCGACGCGGGCGAGGTGCGCTTTGGCGGCGAGGACGTGACCGGCATGGCACCGGAGTTGCTCGCCGCGCGCGGCATCGCGCGCACGTTCCAGCATGGACGCGTGTTCGGCAACCTGAGCGTGCTGGACAACGTGCTGATCGGCGCGCACGCGCGTCTTGCCACCACGCGGCGCGGCTGGCCGGTGGTCGGCGCATTCGCGGAAGTGCTGCGCGCACTGGTCGGCTCGGCGGCGGTGCGGCGCGAGGACGCCGAACTGCGCGAAGAAGTGACGGCGCTGCTGGCGCGCTTTGGTACACGTCTCGCCCCGCGCATCGACGAACCGGCGCACAGCCTGTCCTACGCGAACCGCCGGCGCGTCGAAATTGCGCGCGCGCTGGCGCTGCGTCCGCGCATTCTCCTGCTCGACGAACCCACTGCCGGCATGAACGAGTCCGAGACCGCGGAGATGCTCGAACTGATCCTCGAACTCAAGCGCGAAGGCCTGACGATCCTGCTGATCGAACACAAGCTCGATCTCGTGATGCGGCTCTCGGATCGTGTGCTCGTGCTCGACGACGGCCGCAAGATCGCGCAGGGTTTGCCCGACGAGGTGCGTAACGATCCAGCCGTGATCGAAGCGTACCTCGGGCACCGCCAGGTCGGCGCGCAGGCCGGCCAAAGCGAGACGGCCGCCGCATGAATAGCGCCATGATTATCCCGAGCCTGCATCTGGTTTCATCGAACGAATTACCTTCCACTTCACCCGCCATGACTGAGCCGTTGCTGAAACTCGACCAGATCGACACGTACTATGGACAGATCCAGGTGCACTTCGGCGTGAACCTCAGCATCGGACGCGGGGAGATCGTGAGCCTGCTGGGCGGCAACGCCAGCGGCAAATCGACGGCGATGAAGGTCATTCTCGGCCTGCACAAACCGCGAGCTGGCACGGTCAGCTTCGATGGCAAGCCGCTGAACGGCCTGCCGACTTCGCAGATCGTGCGGCGCGGCATCGCTTCCGTGCCCGAAGCGCGCCGGTTGTTCGGCGACATGACGGTGCGCGAAAACCTGCTGATGGGCGCGTTCACGCGCAAAGACCGCGCGGGTATCGCCGAGGATTACGAACGCATGCTCGAACTATTTCCACGCGTGAAGGAACGCCTGACGCAGCGCGCCGGCACGCTTTCCGGCGGCGAACAGCAGATGCTGGCCATGGCGCGCGCGCTGATGAGCCGGCCCGCGCTCGTCTGCATGGACGAACCGACCATGGGCTTGTCGCCGCTCTACGTCGACAAGGTGCTTGAATTGATCCAGACGATCAACCGGCAAGGCATCACGTTCTTCATGGTCGAACAGAACGCGAGTCTTGCGCTGCAGATCTCGCATCGCGGATATGTGCTGCAGACCGGCCGCGTGGTGTTGTCCGGCACCGCGAGCGAATTGCTCGGCGACCAGCGAATTCGCGATGCTTATCTTGGCGGAGCGCTCGCGGCGGAAACCGCGTCGTGAGCAAAAAGGACGTAACGTCCCGCGCTTTACGCCGCGGGACGTTAAATGCGCATTGGCGCGATCAGGACCGTGCGACGAGTTCGAGCGTCGCGCCGTGCGTGAGTTCGCGTGCGAGCTCGCGAGCAGCGTCGTTGGCTCGTGTTTCCAATGCGACGGCGAAGACGCCCTCGCCCCGTATGGCCAGATGCTTGCGAATGTCGGATGCGAGGCCTGCAGCCGGTTCGTGAGGCGTGCGCGTAGGGCTGACCAGCGTCAACGTGGTCGCGCCGAGCGGCAGGATGGCAAGCGTGATGCCGTAGTCTGGCAGGGGCGCACGCTGTACGCTGAATTCACCGAGCAGCGCGCGATATCGCGTAAGGCTCGCCTCCACGTCGTTCACGGCAAGCGTGATGTTCGCTACGCCGCTTACGCCGTTGGCGTGGTGGCGCACGTCACCTTCGGCGACGCGCAGACGGCGCGGCGTCAAATCTCCGCAGAGGAACGGCAGGTCGGCGACCGGCGGTTTGCCGATCTGCCATTCGAGCCGTTCGCCGTCGGGCCTGACGCGTCCACCGGCGATGGGGCCGTCGTAAAGAAGCCCGCGCTGGTGAGCCGCATCGATCGTTGCGCCGACCGAATGCGGCAGCAGCGCGAAATCGACGAAGCCATCGCCGACGCGATGCCCGGCGTCCCACCAGCGATGCTCAGGCGCGTCGCGCAGAAAAGCGATCAGTTCGAAGTAGCTTCCGTCGGCGAAACCGATCAACGCGTTGTGCGTGGCGCCGTCGGCGTGCGTGCCGCCGCGCTGCACCGTAAAACCGAGCGCGCTGAAATGGGTGATGGCCTGTTCGAGATCCTGCACGCGGATCACGATGTGGTCGAGTGAAAGGGACATGCCGGACGATCTCCTCGGGTGAGTGGCTGAAGAGTATGCGAAGCCACGGGCCAAAAGGCTAACAACGGATTGTCGATTGCATAGCGCTTCCGATGGAATGGCCCGGCGAGTTGGTCATTAAAAGGTCCCATGATAATGATCATGCTTTCGGTTCGATTTCGTTAGTTCACTGACGAATATGGATCGATGGATTTGTTCGTGGCGAGATGCGTGGGAGGCGTCGAGAATCGGGTAAGTCGCCCGACACACTCCTCAATCCACTTTCCCGAACCTCCATGAGCAAACGTAGCGGACATCTGCGCCTTGGTGCTTTCCTTTATCCCGCCGGGCATCACATTGCGGCATGGCGTCATCCCGAGGCGCAGGCCGATGCCGGTGTCAATTTCCGTCACTATGTCCAGCTTGCGCGGCAGGCCGAGGCGGCGAAGTTCGATCTGATCTTTCTCGCCGACGGCGTGGGCACGCGCGGGGACGACATCGACTTCCTGAGCCGCACGGCGCACAGTTATGTGGCGCAGTTCGAACCGATCACCTTGCTTTCGGCCTTGGCGGCGGTGACGGAGCGCATCGGCCTGGTCGGCACGGCTTCGACGAGTTTCAACGAGCCGTATCACATCGCCCGCAAATTCGCCTCGCTCGATCACATCAGCGCAGGGCGCGCGGGGTGGAATCTGGTCACGTCGTCGAGCGAGCATGAAGCGAAGAACTTCAACCGCGACAAGCATTTAGACCATGCGGAGCGCTATGCGCGCGCCGCTGAATTCGCCGAAGTCACCGCGGGACTGTGGGATAGCTGGGAAGACGACGCATTCGTGCGCAACAAGCAGGAAGGCCGTTTCTTCGACCCACGCAAGCGCCACGTGCTCGATCACAAGGGCCGCTTCTTTCAGGTGAAGGGGCCGTTGAACGTCGCGCGCTCACCGCAGGGGCATCCGGTCGTCGTGCAGGCGGGATCGTCCGAAGCCGGCCGCGATCTGGCGGCGAGTACCGCCGAAGTGATTTTCACGGCGCAACAAACACTGCCGGACGCGGTGGCTTTTTACGCGGACGTGAAAGGCCGCATGCAAGCGTATGGCCGCTATCCGGACGATCTGAAGATCATGCCGGGTGTTCTGCCTATCGTCGGCCGCACCGAAAGCGAGGCACGCGAGAGATTCGACCAGTTGCAGTCGCTCGTCGATCCGAAGGTTGGCCTCGCGCTGGTGTCGGGACTGACGGGTGGGTTCGATCTCTCCGAGTATCCACTCGACGGTCCGATTCCCGAGTTGCCGGAAACGAATGCCAGCAAGAGCCGGCAATCTCTGACGCTGGAACTGGCTCGCCGCGAAAATCTCACGATTCGCCAACTCTATCTGCGAGTGGCGGGTGCGCGTGGTCACTGGCAACTGGTCGGCACGCCGGCGCAAATCGTCGATCAACTCGAAGAACGCTTCGTGAATCACGGTGCCGACGGCTTCAACGTGATGCCGCCGGTGCTGCCGGACGGCCTGACCGATTTCGTCGGACTGGTGCTGCCTGAACTGCGTCGGCGGGGCCTGTTTCGCGAGGAGTATGAGGGTCGCACGCTGCGTGAGAATCTTGGGTTACGCCGGCCTGAACATCATCGCTCTGCAACAGCTTGATTGGGTTTAACGCGCGCGCGTAGGTGCGGGCCGTGCGTTCGGACATCCAGTCATCGCTTCAGCGATTTGCCGGCCTCTGCCGGCTGCGCGCATTTCAGAATCGCGCATATCCATAGCTCGATTCGCTGGTTTTGCATGACGTGTCGTGTCCCTATACTGATCCGTCAAATCGGCGCGCGCCCGGCGCGTGTGCCGGATCAAGCTCCCAATGCTAACAGCCGGATCCGCTGCGATCCGTGCGCTTTGACAAGGAATCAAGGCATGCAGATCTCTCAGGACACCGCAGCGCGGGCAAAGCTTCAGGCGGCACTGGCCGCGTTGCCGGCGTTGGCCAAGGCGATCGGCGAAGACGCCGCGCAACGTGAAGTGCGGCGCGAGTTGCCGTTCGACGGCTTCGCATTGTTTCGCGAATCGGGTTTGGGCGTGCTCCGTTTTCCGGTGGAGTGGGGCGGCCTCGGCGGTTCGCTGGAGGATCTCTTTCATGTGATCGCGACACTGGGCGCACATGAATCGAACGTCGCGCACGCCTTGCGGATTCACTACGATCTGACCGAGCAATTGCTGTTGTCGCCACGCTCGGCCTTCAACGACACCCAGATCGAACGCGTGCGGAAAGGGGCGATCTTCGGCGGGGCGTCGACCGAACTCGGCACCTCCAGGCCGGGCGAAATCGTCACGAAACTGGTGCGCGACGGCGAGCACTTCCGCGTGACAGGCAAGAAATATTATTCGACCGGCACGGCATTTTCCGACTATGCGCGGATCAACGTGCAGGATGAGAACGACGAGAAGGTGTCGATCGTGATACCCGTGTCGCGCGATGGGGTGCAAGTGCTCGACGACTGGGACGGCATGGGACAGCGCATGACGGCGAGTGGCAGCCTCGTGCTCGACAACGTCCAGGTTTTTTCTCACGAGATCGCCACTCGCGGCTATACGAGTCTCGCCGGACGGCATGGCAGCGCGGTGCGGCAGTTGCATCTGGTGACGGTCGCCGCGGGCATCGTGCGCAACATCGTGGAAGATGCGCGGCGCTACGTCACGCAATACGGCCGGCCGGTGCTGCATAGCCCGGCGCCTTCCGCACGCGAGGACGGTTTCGTACAGCAGGTGGTGGGCGATCTCGCGGCGCACAGTTTGTCGATCGACGCGCTGGTCGCGCAGAACGCGCGTACGCTGGACCGTTCGGCGAATGCAATCCGCAGCGGCGCGGCCAACGCGGAAGAACTGGTGCTGGAGGGCGCGCTGGCAACGGCCAAAACCCAACTCGTGGTGAGCAAGCTGGCGCTATATGCCGGCGAGCGTCTGTTCGAGATCGGCGGGGCTTCGGCCACGGGCCGCGCACACAATTTCGACCGGCACTGGCGCAATCTGCGCACGATCTTCAGCCACAATCCGCTGCTGCACAAAGCCCGCGTAATCGGCGATTACGAGTTGAACGGGGTCACCACGCATCTCACCGAAGGACGCGTGTTCTAAAGCGCGTCGCCATCCACTCATCCATTACGGGCATTGCACACCATGAGCCGAGATTTGCTGCTACTGCTGGAACCGGGATTTATCGATCCGAAACATCCCGGTGAACGGTTTATCTGCCCGGACGGGGCGCCCATTGAAGGTTTGCTCGCGAGCGATCCGGCGCTCAACGCGCGTCTGGAGATTCGCCGGTTGCCGTTTCCGCGTCCGCGCGCCGCGGTGATCGAGGCGCTCGACGCGGAGCACCAGAGTCTGCCCGTGCTGGTTCTCGGCGACGCACATCCGGCGCCTGCCGACGCACAGACATTAGGCGAGAAACGCTTCGTGACGGACACGCGCCGCATTCTCGATCTGCTCGCACAGCGTCACGGGTTCCCTAAAGTACATTGACGAATCCACCCGGACTAAGAGTGCACGATTTCGCGTGAAGTCATGACACGACGCGGAAAACAACGTGCCTCGATCAGGAATCCGATCGAGGCACGTTGCATCAAAGCAGATGCATCAGAACAGATGCTTCACGCCGGCCGAGACGGCCACCTGTTTGCTCGTTGCAGACGGTGTCAGATACCCGATTGCCGCAACCGCGGGGCGCCCGAGCGAGTCGGTTCCGCTCGCGTGCTGAAATGCACCCGTCACATAGAGGTCAGTGGCCTTGGAAAGCGAATACGCCGCGCCGAGGTTCAACTGCTCGTACTTGGCGCCTTCCTTGCCGCTCACGCTGCCTCCCGCCGTATAGTCGAACGATGTGCCGAAGCGCAAGAACGGTGTCGCCTGATAACGCAAGCTCGCACTGGCGGTGCTCAATGTTGGCGAGCCGTTGTAGTGCAGCGCATTGAGCGACGAGTTCGAACCGAGCCCGCGGAACTGCGTAGTCGAGTACGCAGCGCCGAAGATCGCGCCGCCCGCGGTGTACGTTGTCGCCACCGAAATTGTCTGCTGTGTGCTGGCCGAGGCGAAACCGGCGATCGCGGGATTGGACTCGGCGCTCGTCGCCGATCCGGCGGAGCCGAGGTTGTTGCCGGTGGCGCTCGCATTGGCATTGGTGCCGTATAGCGAGGTATTCGGATTGCGCGCATTGACGATCGACGCGGCGATCGCGAACGCTCCGCCGGTATAGCTCGCGCCCGTGGACCAGAGCTGATTCTGCGTGACATTCCCGGCCACGCCGCCCACGCTATACAACGCGCCGAAGCGGAAGCCGTTGAACGAGTCGGACAGGTACTTGAGCGAATTGTTGATGCGGTGCGTGAAGTTCAGATTGTCGTAGTCGGCGGGATGGATCGCGAGGTTGCCCCAATACCAGCCGTGAATCAACGGTGATACGAACTCCACCGATGTATCGGCCTGGCGCCCCAACGTAAATGTACCGTAGCGTGCGGCATTCACGCCGACCCAGGCCTGGCGGCCGAACAACGTGCCGCCTTGTCCCATAGTGCCGTTGTTCACGCTGAAGCCGCTTTCGAGCTGAAACACGGCCTTCAACCCGCCGCCCAGATCTTCCACGCCTCTCAGGCCCCAGCGGCTCGACGACAACCCCGACGAACCGTTGTCGAACTGCGCGACTTGCGAGCCGCCGCGCGGCTTGCCCGACACCGATGTCGCAGCGGTTTGCGCGTTGTTCGAGTAAGTGACATTGCCGGTCACGATCCCATACAGCGTGACGGTACTTTGAGCACTGGCCGTGCCGACCATTAGAGAGGAAACGCTGAAAGCGAAAAGCAGTTTGTTCATGGTTAATTGAATCGGTGTTGAGGGAGAGTCGGAGAAGTGAGTGACCGATGAACATCGTGAAGTCGGCGACAAACGATAAGCAAAACGAACCAATCGAACAAACAATCAAGATCGATATTGATATCGATGAACTCTCTTGAATAAGCGCTAAAACACCGATATTTGAGCGATAACCGCCGACGGGCTCGACGGCAATCTGGCCGACGTGTTCCTTGCCTGAGACGAGCGGGCGCAATGCCCGCAACCGACGCGCGGTCTTTCGTCCGCGCCGTGCTTTGCATATGCAGAACGATTGTTTCTTTTGCTGCCGCAGTGGCTTTATCGTGAGCGCTGCGGCAGCAGCATTGCCGACATCACCACTACGACAATTCATTCGGCGTGAACCGGCCGAACCATCGGCAAAAAAGGACCTGAATCACATGGCAGGGCTGAATCGACGCGATTTTCTGATTTCATCGGGCGCAGCGCTTGTGGCCGCCGGTATGCCGGCCCCGGCGTTCGCCCAGGGCGAGGCGCTCGCGCCGAAGCGGGGCGGCACGCTGAACATGCTGATCAATCCCGAGCCGCCGGTGCTCGTGTCGATCTTCCAGACCACCGGGCCGGCGCTCGTCGCGAGTTCCAAGGTGCTCGAAGGCTTGCTCGCTTACGACTTCGACCTGCGCCCCAAGCCGCAATTGGCCACCGCATGGGCTGTCAGTCCGGACGGCTTGAGGTACACGTTCACGCTGCGGCAGAACGTCAAATGGCATGACGGTCAGCCCTTCACGTCGGCCGATGTCGCGTTCTCGATCGATTTGCTCAAAACGGTGCATCCGCGCGGGCGCAGCACGTTCGCCAATGTCGCGCGCGTGACGACGCCGGATGCGCGCACCGCGGTGATCGAATTGTCGAAGCCGGCGCCGTATCTGTTGAAAGCACTGTCCGCCGGCGAGTCGCCGATCGTTCCGAAGCACCTGTATGCGCAGGGCGATCCGCTGTCCAATCCGCACAACAACGCGCCGGTCGGCACCGGGCCGTTCCGCTTCAAATCATGGACGCGTGGCGCCAACATCGTCTACGAACGCAATCCGGACTACTGGGACGCGGGCAAGCCGTATATCGACGGCCTTGTCTTCAAGGTGATTCCCGACGCTGCGGCCAGGTCCGCCGCATTCGAAACCGGCGCGCTCGATCTGGGCGGCGAGAATCCCGTGCCGCTCACCGATCTGCCGCGTCTCACGCAATTGCCGCAACTGGCGGTCGAAACGCGCGGCTATCGCTTTCTGGAGCCGCTCTCCGAGATCGATTTCAATCTCGAGCATCCGATCCTGAAAGATCTGCGCGTGCGCCAGGCGATCGCGCATGCCATTAATCCGCAAGTGGTGCAGCGCACGGTCGCCTATGGCTATGCCGATCTCTCGCCCACGCCGATCACGCCGGGCTCGCCGTATCACGACGCCAAACTCGCGCCGTATGCATTCGATATCGGCGACGCGGAGAAATTGCTCGATGCCGCGGGCTATCCGCGCAAGGACGGCGGTGTGCGCTTCGGTCTCACGCACGACTTCCTGCCCTACGGCGACATGTATCGCCGTCAGGCTGACTACGTCAAATCGGCGCTGGCGAAAGTGGGCATTGACGTTACGGTTCGCTCGCAGGATCTGCCGGCGTTTCTGAAACGCGTCTATGCGGACCGTCAGTTCGATTTCACGAGCATCGGCGTCAATACGCTATTCGATCCGAGCGTGGGCGTTCAGCGCCTCTACTGGTCGAAGAATATCCGCCCCGGTGTGCCGTTTTCGAATGCGCCGCATTACAGCAATCCGGAGGTTGACCGCCTGCTCGAAAGCGCCGCGGTCGAAACCGACGAGAGTAAGCGCATCGCGCTGTATCAGCAGTTCCAGCAGATCGTCTATCGCGATCTGCCGATTCTCACCCTGGTCGCGCCGCGCATGATTACACTCGCGAACCGGCGCGTTCATAACCACACCGTGTCCGCGCAAGGCCTTGAAGGCAATCTCGCGGACGTCTATCTGAGCGCATGACAGGAGCGACGCGATGAGTCGAGGTTTGCGTTTTGGGGCGATTCTCCGGTGGACCGCGTGGCAGGCATTGCCGACGGTGATCGGCATCGTGATTCTGAACTTCTTCCTGCTGAAGTTGATGCCGGGCGATGCCGCCGACGTGCTGGCTGGCGAATCCGGCTCCGCGACCGCGGAAACGATGCAGGTGCTGCGCGCGAAGTTCGGACTCGACCAGCCGGTGCTTCACCAGTTGTGGTCGTACCTCGCGCATCTGTCGCACTTCAGCCTTGGTTATTCGCCGCGCTACGACATGCCGGTGATGCAGCTGATTCTGTCGCGCCTGCCCAATACGCTGCTGCTGATGGGCGTGGCGTTGTCGTTCGCGATTCTTGCGGGCGTTGTGCTGGGCGCGGTGATGGCGCATTGGGTCGGCAAGTGGCCGGACCGTGTGCTGTCCGTGCTGGCCTTGCTGTTCTATTCGACCCCGGGCTTCTGGATCGGACTGCTCGCGATCGTGTTGTTCTCCGTGCATCTGGGCTGGCTGCCGAGCGGCGGCAACATTACGCTCGGCGTCCAGCTCCACGGTTTCGCCTATTTCGCCGATGCAGCCAGACATGTCCTGCTGCCGGCCGCGACGCTGGCGACGTTTTTCGTCGCGATCTATGCGCGTCTGACGCGAGCCGCGATGCTGGAAGTGCAGCGCCAGGACTTCGTGTGCACCGCGCAGGCCAAGGGCTTGCATCCGTGGCGCGTGACGGTGCGGCATGTGTTGCGCAATGCGCTGATGCCGCTCACGACCATCGTCGGGATTCATTTCGGCACCTTGCTGGGCGGTGCTGCGGTGACCGAGACGGTGTTCAGTTGGCCCGGCCTCGGCCGCCTCGCGCTCGACGCGGTGATGGCGCGCGACTTCAGCGTGCTGCTCGGCGTGCTGCTGCTGTCGTCGCTGCTCGTGATCGTCGCCAATGTTCTGGTCGATCTGTTGCAGGCATGGCTCGACCCCCGCGTCGCGTGACGGATCGCGCTGACGCCCGCTGTTTTTTCAGAAGGATGACATGGCTTCCGACTCTTCCAATCTGATTCCCACGACGCCCGAGGCCGAAGTATCGCCGTGGCGGCGTCAGTTGACCGGTACGCTGTTCGGTCTGCGCCGCGGCAACACGGCGGTTACGGCACGCCACACCAGGGCGGGACGCGGCGTGTGGCGCGCCTTGCTGCGCAATCCGTCGGCGCTTACCGGGCTCGTCCTGCTGGCCGCCTTCATTGCGCTTGCGCTCAGCGCGGCGCACTTGTTTCCCGGCGATCCGCTCGATATGGTGGCGGCGCCGTTCGAATGGCCGGGTATCGATCCGCTGTACCGGCTCGGTACTGACTCGCTGGGGCGCGACGTGGCCGCGGGCATCGCGCATGGCACGCGCGTGTCGCTGCTGATCGGCGCGGCGTCGGCGGGAATCGGCCTCGTGATCGGCACGCTGGTCGGCGCGACGGGCGGCTTCTTCGGCGGTGTGATCGACGACGTGCTGGTGCGGGTGACCGAACTCTTTCAAACCGTGCCGTCGTTTCTGCTGGTGATCGTGATCGTCGCGATCGGCCGGCCGAGCGTGACGATCATCGCACTCGCCATCGGCATCGCTTCATGGCCGACCGTCGCGCGGATCGTGCGCGCCGAATTCCGCACGCTGCGCCAGTCGGACTTCGTGCTCGCCGCACGCAGCCAGGGCTTCAGCAACGCGCGCATCATCTTCGGCGAGATATTGCCGAACGCGTTGCCGCCGGTGATCGTGACTGCGTCGGTGATGGTGGCGAGCGCGATTCTGATCGAGTCGTCGCTGTCGTTTCTCGGCATGGGCGACCCCAATGTGGTCAGCTGGGGCGGCATGATCGGCGCCGGCCGCGATTCGCTGCGCACCGCCTGGTATCTGACTGCCGTCCCCGGCGCGGCGATCGTGCTTGCGGTGCTCGCATTGAATCTGCTCGGCGACGGTCTGAACGACGCGCTCAACCCGCGCCTGCGCGAACGCGTCTGACCAGAGACCCAACACCTGGCCGATGGCATCGGCCGACAACGTACCCAAGGAATGCACCGTGGCAAACCTGCTTGAAGTACGCGACCTGCGCGTCAGTTTCGGCGCGCATGAAGCGGTGCGCGACCTGAGCTTCGACATCGCGCAAGGCGAGACGTTGGCGCTGGTCGGCGAATCGGGCTGCGGCAAATCGGCGACCGCGCTGTCGCTGATGCGCCTCGTGCCCACGCCGGGACGCGTGGCGGGGAGCTTGCGCTTCGACGGCCGCGAGCTGCTCGATCTGTCGGCGCGCGAGATTCGCGAGATTCGCGGGCAACAGATTTCGATGATCTTTCAGGAGCCGATGACATCGCTCAATCCCGTGCTGTCGATCGGCGCGCAGATCGTCGAGACTTTGCGGCAGCACGAGAGCCTCTCCAAGTCTGCCGCGTGGAAACGTGCGGTCGAACTGCTGGCACTGGTGCAGATTCCCGAGCCGCAACGGCGCGTGTTCGATTATCCGCATGAGCTGTCCGGCGGACAGCGGCAGCGGGTGATGATCGCGATGGCGGTGGCCTGCCGGCCGCGCCTGCTGATCGCCGACGAACCGACCACGGCACTCGACGTCACGATCCAGGCGCATATTCTCGAGTTGCTCGACGGTTTGCGGCGCGAGTTGTCCATGTCCTTGCTGCTGATCACGCACGACCTCGGCATCGTCTCGAAGCACGCTGATCGTGTCGCGGTGATGCTGGCGGGCGAGAAGGTCGAGGAGGCGCCCGTCGCGCGGCTCTTCACGCAACCGCGGCATCCGTACACACGCGGACTGCTCGGCGCCTCGTTGAATCTCGCGGACGATCTGCATTATCGCGGCTGGAAACTACCGGAAATCCGCCACGGTATCGGCGACGACGGCAAGCCGAGCTTCGCGGTGGTGCCGCGCTCCGTGCGCACCGGGCAGTATGTGGCGGACGTCGATTCCGCTCAGCGAGAAGCGGCTGCCGGTGAAGCGCCGTTGCTTGAACTGCAGGACGTGCGGATCGACTACCCGCAACGTCACGGTAAAACCACGCTGCGCGCCGTGGATGGCGTGTCGCTGCGGATTGCCCGCGGTGAGACGATCGGGCTGGTGGGCGAATCCGGCTGCGGGAAATCGACGCTGTCCAAGGCGATCCTGCGGCTCGTGCCGACAGCGAGCGGTGCGATCCGTTTGCGTGGCACCGATCTCGTGCATCTAGGCGAGCGTGAGTTGCGGCCGCTGCGGCGTCACGTGCAAATGGTGTTTCAGGACCCGTATGCGTCGCTCAATCCGCGCCGCACGGTGGCGGAGATTCTGGATACGGTGCTTGTGGCAAACGGCATCGGCAACGCCCAGCAGCGTCGCGCGCGGATCGCCACCATGCTCGACCGGGTCGGTTTGCCTGCGTCAGCGCTGGGCCGCTTTCCACACGAATTCTCGGGCGGCCAGCGGCAACGCATCGGCATTGCGCGGGCTCTCGTACTCGAACCGGATCTGCTGATCTGCGATGAACCGGTGTCCGCGCTGGACGTGTCGATTCAGGCACAGATTCTCAATCTGCTGGTCGATCTGAAACGCGATCTCGGCCTGGCGTATCTGTTCATCTCGCACGATCTTTCAGTGGTGCGTTATATCGCCGATCGGGTGCATGTGATGCAGGCCGGGCGCATTGTCGAGAGCGGACATCATCGGGACATCTGGCGGGCGCCGCAACATGCGTATACGCGCACGCTGCTCGAAGCGATTCCGGGCAAGACTTTCGACGCGCAGGCGGCTTGATCTGTCGGGGCCGCTTCTTTGCACGGAGATGACGGCGCAGGGCGGCTCATGCCGCCTTGCGCCGTCTTTCAGGTGTTGTCACTCGTTGCCGAAGTACGCCGGCAATCGAAAGCCGTCATAAAAACGATTGCCGCGAATCGCACGCTGGAACTCCACCGACTGATACGCCTGCACGATATCCTGAGTCGCGCGTGCGTTGCGATTCGATGCCTTCACGACAACCTGGTTGATATACGGCGGCGTCATTTCTTCGAGCGCGAGCGCGTCGGTCAGTTTGTGTCCGCTGAAGATCGCGAAATTGCCCTGAATCGCCGCGTAATCGACATCGTCGAGCGCACGCGGCGCTTGTGCCGATTCGAGCGGCACGATCCTGATGCCAGCCGGATTGGCGATCACGTCCCGCTCGGTGACGTCGACGGGATTCGGGTTCGGTTTGATCCTGATCCAGCCGATGCGCTGAAGTATCTTCAACGCGCGTTCCAGATTGACGGGATCGTTCGGCACCGCGACGCGCGCGCCGGCTTTGACATCCGCCAGCGAACGATGCTTGCTCGAATAAAGCCCCATCGGCGGAGTCGGAACCTGCACCACGCCGACCAGGTCGGTGCCGTTGCGATCGTTATACGACTTCAGATAAACCTCGTGCTGCATCACGTCGGCGACGATCTCGCCGCGGTAGACGGCCTGGTTCGCTTCGAGTCCGGTGCTGAACTCGACGTATTTGATTGCGTAGCCTTTTTTGCGCAGTTGCGGTTCGACACCCGCCTTGAATTCGTCCGCGTAGGGGCCGGGCACGAAACCGACACGCAGTTCCTGCGCGGTGCCGCCGCTGTCGGCGGCATAGGCGGTGAAGGTGGCGAGCGTGGCGGCCAGCAGGAAGGCGCCGGCGAGGCGGCGTCTGATGATCGATGGAGCAGCGGTGCGGTCCAGGTTCATGGCTATCCCTGTTGAACCAGCGCTTGCTGATCCTGCTGCGCCCCATGTCGCACAATCCGCCCAAAGAACGGATGGCCCGGGTCGTTGAAACCGGGCGTCGACGGATGCCCGCTCGCGACGAGCGAATCGACGAACGCCTCGTCTTCGGCCGTCAAGCGATAGCGCAGCGCCGGCAGATAGTCTTGCCATTGCGCCTCGGTACGCGGACCGCCGATCGTCGAACTGATATAGCGGCTGTTGAGCACCCACGCGAGCGCGAATTGCCCGGCCGACAGCCCGCGTGCTTGCGCATGCTCGCGCACACGCCGCGCCAGTTCGAGCGATTCGGGACGCCATTCGGTCTGCTCCAAGCGCCGGTCGCTGCGGCCCGCGCGGGTGTCGGCGCCGGGCGTCGCGCCCGGTTCGTACTTGCCGGTCAGCACGCCGCGCGCGAGCGGGCTATAGGAAATCACGCCGAGCCCGTAGCGGTGCGTGGCCGTCAACTGTTCGGCTTCGGCCTGACGGTTGGCGATGTTGTAGAGCGGCTGGCTCGCCACCGGCGCATCCAGCCCGAGCGCCTGCGCGGTGTGGCTGAACTCGGCGATCTTCCACGCGCGATGGTTCGACAGCCCGTAGTAACGCAGCTTGCCCGCCCGGATCAGATCGTTCAGAGCACGCACGGTTTCCTCGACGGGCGTTTCGTGGTCTTCGCGGTGGATATACAGCAGGTCGATGTAGTCGGTATTGAGGCGTTTGAGGCTGGCATCCACCGCCCGCGCGATGTGTTGGCGTGATGCGCCTCGCGCGTTCACGTCGCCGTCCTGCAGCGGATTGGCGAATTTGGTCGCGAGTACCCAGCGCTCGCGCTGCGCGGCGATGCCGCGGCCGACTACGCGCTCCGATTCGCCTTTGCCATACACGTCAGCGGAATCGATCGAATTGACGCCTTGTTCCAGAGCCTGATCGATGATGCGCGCGGCGCTCGCTTCGTCGGTGGGGCCGCCGAACATCATCGTGCCGAGCGTCAGTGTCGAAACCTTGATGCCGCTCTTGCCGAGTCGTCTGTATTCCATGTGAGTCGGGTTCCGTGTGAGGATGAATCGAAAGAGGTTCAGCGTTGCAGCCAGACGTCGGCGAAACTGGCCGACACGCCGTCCGGCGAGGTCGTATGGTTGTGCACCGAGCGCGAGTAGACGGTCAGGTATTGCGGCGACACGAGGTTGATATCCGGCAGATCGTGTTCGAGAATGCGCTGGATCTGCGAGAACAATTGCTTGCGCTTTGCTTCGTCGGTCTCCTCGGCGACCTGCGAGAACAACCGATCGATCTCCGGATTGCTGTAATGCGAGCCGTTGGTGAACGGCACACCGCGCCGGAAGCTGCCGGTCGTATAGAGCCGCGCCACGCCCACCACCGGATCGAACAGATTACTCATGCCGTTAATGGAGAAATCGAAATCGCGGTCGGTGTAGATGCGCTTCAGGTACGCCGGCAGATCCTGGCTGCGCACGGTGACGGCAATGCCCACGCGGGCCAATGCTGACTTGACGTAAGCGGCGGTGCGCGCGGGCAGATCGCCGATCGGCAACGGATCGACGGTCAGCGCGAAACGCGTGCCGTCGGCTTTGCGTGGAAAGCCCGCTTCGTCGAGCAACGCGTTGGCGAACTCCACGTTGAACGGATAGGGCGTGGGCGCCGGATCGTAGTAGGGACTCGACGGAATGATCGGGCTCGCGAGCGGCGTCGCATAGCCGTAGTAGATCACCTTGCGAATGACTTCGCGATCCAGCGCCGAGGCGATCGCCTGACGCACTTTCGGATTCTTCAGCACAGGGTTGTCGAGATTGAACTCGATACGCGCCACGCCTGCCTGGAATTCGTAGCCGCGAGTTTCGAGTCCGAGCTTCGGGTTGCCTTTCAGACGTTCGAGATCGGACAGGGGCACGGGCGTGTCGCCGCTCAGGTCCACGGAGCCGTCCTCGAAAGCGACCGTACGGGCTGCGGGATCGTTGATCACCTTGACGACGATGCGACCGAGGTACGGTTTGCCTTTGTCCCAGTAGTCGTCGTTGCGCACGTATTCGACGTAGCTGCCACGCACCCATTTGACGAAGCGGAACGGCCCGGTGCCGATCGGCGCGTTATTGGCGGGGTTGGTCTGCGCGTCGGTGCCTTCGTAGATATGCTTCGGCACGATCGGCGTTTCGGATGAGGAAAACGCCTTGATCAGATACGGCGCCGGCTTCGACAGCGTAATGACGACGGTATACGGGTCCGGCGTCGCGATATCGGTGACATTGGCGAAGGTGGTCCTCGCGCGCGGATGGACCTGTCTGAGCGTCTGGATCGAGTAGGTGACGTCGGCGGACGTAAAGGGCTGGCCGTCGTGCCATTTCACGCCGTGACGTAGATGGAAAACATACTTGCGGCTGTCGTCGCTCACTTCCCACGAGGTGGCGAGCGACGCCTTGGGTTGGAACTTGAAGTCGTATTCGAGCAGCCCTTCGACCACTTTCGGACTGACCTTCAGGACATTGGTCGCGGTGGTCGCGAGGTCGACCAGGGCGGTCGGTTCCGGCGTGACGATGAAATTGAGCGTGCCGCCGCGCGTTTGTGCCAGCAACGGTTGAGGCGCGCTTGCGATGATGAATGTGAAGGCGGCTGTGACCGCGAAGCCGAATGCGCCGCCGGGCTGGCGTTTGCCGCGACGGCGTAGCGCCGCCTGCGATGTGACGTGAGTCATCGTGGAATGGGCGAAAAAAGAGAAGGAAGCGCGACCGGTCAGACGGTGGAAGGCACCGGCGCATGTCGCCGGGCGAGCACCGCACGAAGAGGCGCGGGATCGACCCATGCGTCGAAATCGAAATCCGACGCAATGAAGCCCCACTTGAACAGAAAATGTTTGAAGTCGGCGAGGGCGGCGAGCGCTACGGGATCGAGCCCGATCGTCAATTGCCGGCTCAGGCCGCCCGGATAAGCACGCTCGACCCAATACTCGGCGCTGCGCGTTTCGCGGGCCACGTAGTGCGCGACATCCGCGGGGTGGTGTTCGGCCCATTCGCCGGTGTCAAGCGTGCGCGCGAGCACGCGTTCTACGAGATCAGGACGCTCGCGCAACAGTTGCGCGTCCACGGTCAGCGGGCGCGGCGTGCCGTTATTCGCATGCAGCGTGCGATTGGGTTGTGCGCCGATGTCGACGAGGATCTTTGCATTGAGCAGGTTCGCGATATCGAGGCCCGTCGCCCCTTTGACAAACACCACGTCGGCTTCACCGCGCAGCAGCGCTTCGGCCTCGCGGGCAAACTCATGCGGACGTTGCGCGTCGAGCCAGTCGGCGAGCGGCGCGTCGCCGGCCGGTTTGGCGTCTTCGAGGCTGCGCGGCGTGTGGGGCAGATCGACCAGATCGATGTCTTCGAGCTGCACGCCGAGCGCGCCCAGCAATGAAGAGAAGCCGCGCAATGCCGTCGCGCGATGAAAGTCGACCACACTCGCACGCGTATTGAGCGGGAATCCGAAGCGGCGTCCGGCGAGTGCGTCCGGGTTCGCGTCGAGTTGCCGGTCGAGTGTGATCAGCGCCTGGGATTCGTCCACCCAGCTCAGGCCGATCAGGCGCGTATCGCTGCCTTGCGCGCGTGCCCACAGCGCGGGAATATTGCCGCCCTGGCGGAACGACCACGGCTGCGTATGGGTGAAATGCGAGCTGCGGATTCGCACGTCGTCGGCATCCTGAAGCGCTTTGACGTCGATTCCGTCGGCCGTGAATTCTTCATCCAGCCAGCCTTTCTGCGCGGCGATGCCAAAGGGCGTGGGAGCGGGGCAACGCGTATACCAAAGTCGGCTCATAGAATCACCTTGTGTTGTTTTCGCCGGTTCATTCGGGGATGGGCCCGCTGTCGATCAGTACCGCAAGCCCGCTTCGCGCAATAGCGACAGCACGCGTTCGCCGAAGAAATCGAGGTCCGGTTGAAAATCGAAGAAGCTCAATTGCACGCCATCGACGCCGGCTTCGTGCAGCCGCACGATGTAATCGGCGATCTGCTGCGGCGAGCCGACGATCGAGATGTTGCCGCCCACCGCGCGCGCGGCGGCCTGATTGCGTTGTTCGGCATTGCCGCGCCATGCATGAGCGTCGCTGTCGAAACGATGAAAACTGCCTTCGTCGCCGTGCGCCACGATCGCGTCGCGATACGCGAGTGCTTCCGCCTCCGTCTCGCGGCAGATCACCATCGGATTGATCAGGGTGCGAATCTTGCGACCGTGTTTCGCGGCGGCCGCTTTCACGCGCGCCGTGTGCGCGGGCAATGCGCCCAATGCCGCTTCGATTTCCGAGCCGGCCGGACTCGTAATAAAAACCACGTCCGAGTACTTCGCGGCGAACTCGATGCCGGCATCCGAGCCGGTCGCATTCACGAGCAGCGGACGCCCGTAGCGCGGTTTCGGCGTCACGAAGGCTTTATCGAGCTTCCACGTCGAAAGCTCGGGGGCGAAGCTGAAATTCTCCGGTTGCGCCCACAATTGCTGCACGGCGTCGAGAAACTCGGCCGCGAGTTCGTAGCGCCGGTCATGCTCGATACGTTGCCAGCCGAACATCTCGTGCTCGATCGCACGATGCCCCGTGACGACATTGATGCCCCAGCGGCCCTTCGAGATGTGATCGAGCGTGGCGGTGAATTTGGCGAAGTGCAACGGATGCCACGGGCCATAAAGCACGTGACTGGTCGCCACCAGAACGATGCGTTCGGTGCGCGCGGTCATGGCGGCGAGCGACATGAACGAATCCAGCGCCTCGCCGTTGAAGACGCCGCCGTAGCCGCCTTTCGGCAGCCATTGCGATAGCGCGAAGACCAGATCGAATCCGAAAGCCTCGGCCTTCTGCACCAGTGCGAGGTTGTAGTCGAACGACCAGTCGGTGGTACGCGGCAGGGTCGACGCACTCCAGCCGCCGGCCTGAATCGGCAGGAACAGTCCGAGCAGCAGGGGCTGTTCGAAGGCGCGCGACAGGGGGCTATCAGCGTATGTGGCGGGTGAGCGAACGGGAACAAAGGGTGAGGCGTGACGCGAAGCTTCGGCGGAAGTCGTCGATGTGGGCGAGGGCGCAGCCAGGGTTGAGTGAGTCACAGTGATGGTCCGTGCGGATCGGCGTGAGAGCGGGCGTAAAAGCGCATGGGCTCGATGGAGCAGCCTCGGATCCGCAGTAAATCACGCGAGGATTGGCAACGCCAAACAACTAATTCTGCTTTCCAATTGAGGTGCCAACGGTTGATCGGTCGTGCTGCCATAGCGGGTTGTCTGTATGTCGAAACGACGATTTTGCTTCGATATTTACAAGGTTTTTGTATCGATGGCGGGCGTGCCGGTTGGCGACGTGCCGAGCATGAAGCGTGATATTCCCGCGGTGGTCTGGCGCATCAGCCGCGATCTGTTTATCGCGGATATCGGTTCACACGCAAAGCGCCTCGCCGCGGAATTTCTGCTGACTTTGACGAATCCGCGTATGCGTCGAGCGTATGGCGACGTGATGCTTAGGACGCCTCATGCGGCGGGTGAGAGTGGGCCGCTGAGATCGATGTGGGCGTCGGTGACGCCCGCAACCGCATGGATGCATCTGTGATAAACGCAAACGCGACGTCATGCACTACGTCATGCGAGTGTCGCGCCGCGATTCCCCCAATCTTTGACTATATGCAAGCAGCAATGAGCTTCCAAATAAGCGTTTATTCGAACCATAGCGCTTCTCTGGTTGACTCTTTTTGCCGCGATGGCCACTAATCGAATCGCTCGACAACGCATATGCATGCGCTGAATCGTTGGTTGCCGATGCCGTATCGATCCTGCTTTCATGGATCACGCCATCGACCCCAAGGAGGACACCATGAGTACAGTGCTCGACCGTCAGCATCAGCAATCCGCCGCTCACCAGGAACTTCGCGTACGACGATACAAGCCGCTGATCGGCGCGGTGATCGAGAACGTCGATCTGTCGAAGCCGCTCAGTGACGAGAACCAGCAAACAGTGAGGCAGGCACTGGTCGATCACGGCGTGATCTTTTTTCGCGAGCAGACGCTTACGCCGGAGCAGCATGTCGCGCTGGCGCAAATCTTCGGCAAACCAATCCGCAAAAATATCTATCTGCCGGCCGTCGCGGGCTTTCCGGAGATCGAGGTCATTGCGCACAGCGATAAAACCCAATCGGGCGGCACCGACAATTGGCACGTCGACGTTTCATGGCAGCCGCAACCGCCCAAGGCCACCGTCCTCCACGCGCAGGAGATTCCTGAGGGGGGCGGCGGCGACACGATCTGGACCTCGTCGGCGGCGGTCTACGACTTGCTGGATCCCGATCTGGCCCGCTACTTCGAGAAGCTGAAAGCAGTGAATACGTTTTTTGCGTCGCCCAAGAAGAACGCACTGTCCGATCTGCTGAGCGGCTATGACATTCCCAAAGGCACGAGCGAGCAGAGCGTGGAGGCCGGCCTGGCACGGGTGCGCGATGCCTCGCAAAAGTATCCGCCGATCGAAGTGCCGGTCATCAAGACACACCCTGAAAACGGCCGCAAGCTGGTGTTCGTCAACGAAGGGCATACCAGCCATCTGCTCGGTGTGTCGAAGACGGCAAGCCAGAGTCTTCTGAACTACCTCTACGACCTGATCAAGACGCCGGAAGCGCAGGCCCGTTTCGAATGGCGTGCCGGCGATGTCGCGATCTGGGACAACCGTCAGGTCCAGCATTACGCGGCGCGTGACTACGGCTCGGCGCGCCGTCGTATTCACCGCATCACGCTGGAACACGACGGCGTGTTCTGAGCGGCGCGCGCGCCTTCCATGTCGGACCACGGAGATCGAAGCATGAAGCAAATCGCGCGTCACTTGCGGCATCGTGTTGCCAGCCTGTTTTATCTGTCGACGCTCGTCGCGGGTGTGCTGTCTTTCGGCAACCTCGCGCTAGCGCAAACCCCTGAGAAGCTCGAACTGCGCTATCAGGGGTGGGCCAGCAAGGTGTTGTATCCGGAACTCGCCGAAGACCTCGGGTATCTGGCGCCGATCAAACTCAAATGGGTGGGCAATACGATTAGCGGACCGCAGGATATTCAGGCGGCGGTGACGGGCGACGTCGATTTTGGCGGTGCGTTCAACGGCTCGATCGTCAAACTGGTAGCGGCGCATGCGCCCGTCAAGGCAGTGATTTCCTACGTCGGCACCGACAAGGAGACCAATGGCGGACTGTTCGTGTTGCAAGACAGTCCGATCCATGGCGCGCGTGATCTGATCGGCCGTAAGGTCGGCGTGAACACGCCGGGCGCTTACGAGCAGTATCTGGTGACCGCGTATCTCGAGAAGGCCGGTCTGTCTAAAGAAGAGATCCAGAAGGTGGTGTTCGTCGCGGCGCCGCCGGTCAATCTCGCGCAGTTGCTCAGGCAGAAGCAGCTGGATGCGGTGTTCCTCGAAGACATCATCAAGGACAAGCTGCTCGCGGACGGCGGTGCGACGCTGCTCACCACCGACTATCAGCTGTTCGGCTCGTTCGGCTACGCGAGCTATCTGTTCACGGACCGCTTCATCGCGCAGAACCCGAACACGGTGCGCAAATTCGTCGACGGCACGGCTCGCGCGATCGAATGGGCCAAGAACACGCCGCGTGCGGAAGTGGTCGCACGGCTGAAGAAGATCGTGGAGACGCGGCATCGCAATGAAGACACGTCGATCGTCAACTACTGGAAATCGGCCGGCGTGGGCGGCAAGGGCGGCCTGATCGACGTCAACGACTTCACGACGTACATCGACTGGTACGTGAAAAACGGTGTGTTGAAGCCCGATCAGGTGAAACCCGAATACATCTACTCGAACCAGTTCAATCCCTTCAACCAGTCGGTGGCGGCCCATTAGGCGGCCACCGCGTCGAATCACGAGGCCCGCGAACATGGGTGCTGCTATCGGTGTGCGCAACGTCACGAAAGGGTTTCATCTCAAACGACGCGGACACTTCAGCGTGCTGGAGGAGGTGTCCTTCAACGTGAAGGCCGGCGAGTTCGTCACGCTGGTCGGTCCAAGCGGCTGCGGCAAGACCACCTTGCTCGATCTGATCGCCGGGCTTGCGAAGCCGGATCGCGGGCAGATACTGATCGACGGTAAAGCGATCGAAGGGCCGGGGCTCGATCGGGGCATCGTGTTTCAGCAATACGTGCTTTTTCCGTGGAAGACAGCGCTCGGCAATATCGAGTTCGGTCTGGAAGCGAAGGGCGTGGCCAAGGCTGGGCGCACCGCGCGTGCGCGTTCGTTCCTCGAGCTGGTCGGCCTCGGCGGCTTCGGCGATCGCTATCCGCATGAGTTGTCCGGCGGCATGAAGCAGCGTGTGGCGATTGCTCGCGCGCTGTCTTTCGAGCCTGCCGTGCTGCTGATGGACGAGCCGTTTGCCGCGCTCGACGCGCAGACGCGCGAGACCTTGCAGGACGAACTGCTGCGCATCTGGCAACGCACCGGTACGACCGTCGTGTTTATCACGCATTCAATCGATGAAGCGATTTATCTCGGCCAACGGGTTCTCGTCATGGCGGCCGCGCCCGGTCGCATCACCCATGCTCTCGATGTACATCTGGAGCGCGGCGACCTCTCCGAAGACCTGCGCTCGACGCCGGAGTTCGTGCGGCTCAGACACGAGATCTGGCAATTGACCCATCAGCGCCGGGCGACGCCGCGCCTCGCGGTTGCACATGCGGCTTGATACGGGAAGGAGTTTGAGGGATGAGTACCTTGTCTACGCGATTTTCGTCGGCGAACGCGCTTGCGTCTGGCGCCGTGTCGGGATTGCCACGCATCCTGCGTGGCAGCGTTGCCATTGTCGCCTTCTGCGCGCTGTGGGAGATTCTGCCGCGCGCGGGGTGGGTCGATGCGACGTTCCTGCCGCCGTTTTCGACCGTGCTCGGCGCGCTGTTCGATATGGTGCGTTCAGGCGAGCTTGCTGAACACCTGTTTGCGAGCGCGACGCGGGCCGTCGGCGGCTTTGCGATCGCGGTGGTGATCGGCGTGCCGCTGGGTCTCGTGATCGGCTGGTACCGGACGCTGGCGGAACTTCTCAATCCGCTGCTCGAGTTGTTTCGCAATACGGCGCCGCTCGCGCTGCTTCCCGTCTTCGTGCTGGTGTTGGGCATGGGCGAGACCTCGAAAGTTTCGATGGTGGTGTACTCGTGCATCTGGCCTGTCGTGCTCAATACCGTGAGCGGTGTGCGCAACGTCGATCCGTTGCTGATCCGCTCCGCGCTTTCGATGGGGCTGACCCCGTTGCAATTGTTCCGCAAGGTCGTGCTGCCCGCGTCGGTGCCGACCGTTTTCACGGGCATTCGCGTCGCGGGTGCCTATTCCATTCTCGTGCTGATCGCGGCCGAGATGGTGGGCGCGAAAGCGGGACTCGGCTACCTCGTCAACTACTCGCAATTCACATTCGAGATTCCGAAGATGTACGCCGGCATTGTCACGCTCGCGTTGCTCGGCCTCGTATTCAATCACGCCGTGCTGCTGGCGGAACGGCGGCTGACGGCCTGGCAAGGCGAGCGCTGAGCGTTCAGCTTCGCCAGGCACGCGGCACATCACTTGAGAGAAACTCTTTCATGACGGACAACGCGGGAAATCATGGCCGGCCACCGGTGACGGCTGCAGACAGCGCGGTGCGGCACGACGCCGAAGTGCTCGTGATCGGCGGTGGTCCGGCCGGCACATGGGCGGCGATCAGCGCGGCCGCGCGCGGCGCGCGGGTGGTGCTGACGGACAAAGGGTTTTGCGGCACCTCGGGCGCGACCGCGCCGGCCGGCACGGGCGTCTGGTACGTGCCGCCCGACGGGGACGCGCGCGGTCACGCGAAAGCGAGCCGTTTCAAGCTGGGCGGAGAACTCGCCGAGCAGTCGTGGATGGATCGCGTGCTCGAGCAGACCTGGAGCAACGCGCAGCAACTGGCCGAGTGGGGCTATCCATTCCCGGTCGATGAATCCGGCGAACAACGACGCACGTCGTTGCAAGGGCCTGAATACATGCGCCTGATGCGCAAGCGCGTCAAGGAAGCCAACGTGCGCATACTCGATCATAGCCCGGCGCTGGAACTGCTGGTCGACGAAGGGGGCGCGGTAGCCGGTGCGGCGGGTGTCGATCGTCAGGCCGGCGAGGCGTGGATCGTGCGCGCGGGCGCCGTCGTGATCGCGACGGGCGGCTGTGCGTTTCTCAGCAACGCGCTGGGCTGCAACGTGCTCACCGGCGACGGCCAGTTGATGGCCGCCGAAGTCGGAGCCGCGCTGTCGGGCATGGAGTTTTCGAACGCCTATGGCCTTGGGCCGGCGTTTTCATCGGTGACAAAATCGCTGTTCTATAACTGGGCGACGTTCTACTACCGCGACGGCTCCGTGATCCCCGGCGCGGGTTCGTCGCACGGGCGTGGTGTAATCGCCCAAACGCTGCAGAGCGAGCCCGTGTTTGCCTGCCTCGATCGCGCCGACGAACAGATTCGCGCATGGATGCGCACGGCGCAGCCGAACTTCTTCCTGCCGTTCGACCGGCTTGGCATCGACCCATTTACGCAGCACTTCCCGGTCGCACTGCGCCTGGAAGGGACGGTGCGTGGAACCGGCGGCCTCAATCTGATCGACGAGACGTGCGCGACCTCGGTCGAGGGGCTGTATGCGGCCGGTGATGCAGCCACGCGCGAGTTGATCTGTGGTGGCTTCACCGGCGGCGGCAGCCATAACGCGGCGTGGGCGATGTCGTCCGGTTTCTGGGCCGGCGCGGGCGCGGCGGACTACAACCGTTCACGAGGACGTGCCGGGCACGAGAGCAGGGTGTTGCGTGCAGGCGGCGCAGGATTGCGCGACGGCGGCGGCGCCGCGCCCTATGACAGCAACGAGGTGATTCGCAGCGTGCAACACGAGGTGTTTCCGACGCAGCGCAACTGGACTCGCCAGGGCGATCTGCTCGATGACTCGCTGTCGCGTCTCGATGCGCTGTGGCATCGTGTGCGCGGCGCCGCGCCGCCGCGAAACGCGCTCGATGCGGTGCGTGCTCGCGAGGCGGCGGCGATGCTGGCCACCTCGCGCTGGATGTATCGCAGCGCGCAGCAACGCACCGAGACGCGCGGGATGCATCGGCGTCGCGAGCATGCCGCGCCCGATCCGTCGCAGAGGCAGCGTCTTTTGAGCGGTGGACTCGACGAAGTCTGGATCGACAGGGTCGCCGTGCCGCGTCCCATTGTCCAAACCGAAGGAGTCGCGGCATGATCGAAATCGTCGACAGCGCGCGCTGCACGGGTTGCAACATCTGCGTGCGCGCGTGTCCCACCAATGTGTTCGATGCCGTGCAGGACGCCGCGCCGCGCATCGCCCGTCAGGACGATTGCCAGACCTGCTTCATGTGCGAGCTGTATTGTCCCGAAGACGCACTATTCGTGGCGCCGCAGATCGAGCCGATGCCGGCCGGCGAAGGCGGCAAGCTCGGCAACACGCTGTTCGGGCACTACCGGCGCGCAGTCGGTTGGGGCCGCGCACGGCAGTCGACAGCGAACCAGGACGCGAGCTACGAGTTGCTGGTCCGGGCGCATTGAGAGAGCGTATCAGGCGCGCATCGCCGCGCGCCGGCGCGAAATCTTCCGTTAGAGCGCGAGTCGCCCTTCCGACGCAATGACGGATAGCGGCGTGCGCTGACTCTGTACTTCGCGCGCCTGCAGGGCTTCCGGCAGCGATGCCTTGTCGCCCGCGCGGCCGATCGCGATAGCGGCCTCGATCGAATAAACGTCCGGGACGGCGAGTGCCTGGCGGATCGTCTCGCGTTCTATGCCGGCCAGGCCGTGCGCATGCCATCCGGAGAGGCTGGCTTGCAGCGCCAGGTAGCCCCAGGCGGCGCCGGTGTCGAATGAATGAGTCGGCGCGGGGACTTCCGCTGCGCCGCCGGGCGGCGTGAACGTGCTCTTCGACAGCACGATGACAATGGCCGCGGCGTGTCTCGCCCAGCTTCGATTGAATTCGTTCAGGAATCCGAGGAATTGTTCCCAGTGGGGCGTATCGCGTCTTGCATAGACGAATCGCCAGGGTTGGGAATTATAGGAAGAAGGCGCCCACCGAGCCGCTTCGAGAAGCGTCAGCAGGGTTGCTTCGGGGATGGCGTCAGCACGGAAGGCGCGCGGCGACCAGCGGTCGAGGAATTGCCGGTCGATCGAATGATCGGCGGTACGTGCGTTCGATGTCGTCATATGTGGATGCTCCTGGGAAGAATAAATTCGCCGCGTGAGCCTGAGGCGCAAGGTCGCCTCTCGCGATGCCGGATCACTTTATCGGAGCGCACTGCGCGACTGAACCGATTTATTTTCGCAACGTTATTCCGGCTGGATTCGACTTTGCAATGCCGGCTACCCGGCGTGATTAGCGTTTGATGCGTTTTCCGAAAACCAATCCATAAAAGCTTGTTTGCGCTTCTTTTTGCGGGCCACTAGATTCGTTCGTATAGCCATGAATCGACGGAGGCCGTATGGCCACGCCTTCCACGACCTTGTTCCCGGTTGGACTTCGGCACCCGCTGCGCGCGCTACAGAAGCAATGGTCAAAGCCTGCGAGCGTTAGCTCTGACCAAGCCGGCGCCGACAGGCCCGGGCCCGGCCACGGTGCGCAATCGCCTGAGCGGCTCGAACGCATCGCGGCCTACGCGCGCTGCGGCTATTTTCATATGGAATACACCGCAGGCATGTTTGTCGTGCCGCTCGACATCCCGCCGGAATGAGGTTCGAGGCCGGTGGCGTGGAGCAGGGCAGTTTCGAGCCGCAGCGACCAAACCGATGCTTCTTTAGAAATCACAATTAATTGGTTCGGCTTCGGTCGTGTCTCTTTCATAGTGTCTCCTGATGGCTATAGGCGGTTGCTTTCGCCGGTGCCTTGAACCAGCGCGTAAGAATTCGCGCGATATCGAAGGAGACGTCATGACGCTTGAACTCGCAGAACGACCCACCCACGCGCTGCTCGAAGCCGCCCGCTCCCGCGCGGCCGAAACCGGTTTGCCTTACGCGGGCGGCGTGCCGCCGAAAGATGCGTGGGCGCTCGTCCAGGCCGGCGATGCCGTGCTGGTGGATGTGCGCACTGCCGAAGAACGCAAATTCGTCGGACTGGTGCCGGACAGCGTGCATGTCGCGTGGGCGACCGGCACCAGTCTGACGCGCAATCCGCGCTTCGTCCGCGAACTGGAAGCCAAAACTGGCAAAGACGCGGTCGTGCTGCTGCTGTGCCGCAGCGGCAACCGCTCGGCGCTGGCCGCCGAAGCCGCAGCGAAGGCCGGCTTTACGCAGGTCTTCAATGTTCTGGAAGGTTTTGAAGGGGAGCTGGGCGACGCGCAACGGCGCGGCGCCAGCAATGGTTGGCGTTTTCACGGGCTGCCGTGGATTCAGGACTGAAGAACCTGCTCGTCCACGCTGCACTTTAAGGGGAGTAACCGCTGTGGCTGTGTTTGATGTCGATGAGATTGTCGAGGCGCTGCAGACGGTTCGTCAGCAATGGCGCGAAGTGCAGAAGCGCTCGCTCGAACCGGGCGGGCGCGAATTGCCTGGGCGCGAGGCGCTCGCGGAGATCGTCGATACGCTTAAAGGCGTGCTCTTTCCGATGCGGCTCGGGCCACCCGATCTGCGTCAGGAAAGCGAAAACTTCTATGTCGGGCATGCACTCGATGCCGCGCTGCACACGCTGCTGAGTCAGGCGCGGCTGGAACTGCACTATCGCAGCCGGCATCAACCGCCGCCCGCGGCCACGATCGAGGCGCGGGCGGAGATCGCGGTGCGCGCTTTTGCGGCGCACTTGCCGGCGATTCGCAGCCTGCTCGACAGCGACGTGTTGGCGGCGTTTCACGGCGATCCCGCGGCGGGCAGCGTGGACGAAGTGCTGCTGTGCTACCCGGGCGTGCTGGCGATGATTCATCACCGGCTTGCGCACGAGCTTTATGGACTGGGTCTGCCGCTGCTGGCGCGGATCGTCGGCGAGCTCGCGCATGCGCAAACCGGTATCGACATCCATCCCGGTGCGAAGATCGGCGCCGGCTTCTTCATCGATCACGGAACGGGTGTGGTGATCGGCGAAACGGCCGTGATCGGCCAACGGGTGCGTCTCTATCAGGCCGTCACGTTGGGCGCGAAGCGCTTTCCACGCGACGCGCAAGGTCATCTGGAGAAAGGCCACGCGCGTCATCCGATTGTCGAGGACGATGTCGTGATCTACGCAGGCGCGACGATTCTCGGCCGCGTCACGCTCGGACAGGGTTCGGTGATCGGCGGCAACGTATGGCTGACCCAGGATGTCGCGCCGGGTTCTCATGTGACGCAGGCCGTGTCGCGCAACGAAGGCACGGGTGCTGCCGCGAGCCTCGATCGCACACCGCGCGTTCATGCGGGCGCCGAGCCCGTCGCGACGGGAGCCGTGCGATGAGCGGACTCGTCAGGGAGTTCGGCGCTGCCGTGCGGCGTCTTCGCGAGGCGCGAGGGTGGTCTCAGGAGCAACTGGCCGAGCACGCCGGACTCAACCGATCTTATGTCGGCGAGATCGAACGCGGCTCTGCCATTGCGTCGATCGTCACGGTCGACAAGCTGGCCCGCGCGTTTCAGGTGCCGATCGAACGCCTGCTCAATCCACCTTCCGATGCCGCGGATGTCGCCGGACTCGTGCGTCCCGCGCGTGCTGATCCCATCCCCGCGAGTTAGCAGACCTTCTGCTGCCGTCTATAGCATGTTGAAGGGCCGGGGACGCCTCCCGATAATCTCTTTTGCTCATAAGCTTTCCCGTTTTTCTTCTATCAAACCCTGGAGCTTTAGATGACAGCAACAGTGGGCGGCCTGACGGCGCTCGGCGATACCGCAGCACGGCAACTAGCCAATGCCACCAAAACCGTTCCGCAACTCGCCACGATCACGCCGCGTTGGCTCACGCATCTGCTGCAATGGCTGCCGGTCGAGGCAGGCATCTATCGTCTGAACCAGGTGAAGAATCCTGAAGCGGTGAAGGCAGCCTGCACCGCGCGCGAAGATGAAAGCATCCTGCCGCGCACCTTCGTGCCTTACGAAGAGCAGCCGCGCGAATACTTCCTGAATGCGGTCAGCACGGTGCTCGACGTGCATACGCGGATTTCGGATCTGTACAGCAGCCCGCACGATCAGATCAAGGAACAACTGCGCCTCACGATCGAGACGATCAAGGAGTTGCAGGAAAGCCAGTTGATCAACAACCCGGACTACGGTCTGCTCGCGAATGTGGCCGAAGAGCAGCGCGTGTTTCCGCTGACCGGCGCGCCGACGCCGGACGACCTCGACGAATTGCTGACCAAAGTCTGGAAAGAGCCGGCGTTCTTTCTGACCCATCCGCTCGCGATCGCCGCCTTCGGCCGTGAATGCACGCGCCGTGGCGTGCCGCCGCCGACCGTCAGCCTGTTCGGCTCGCAGTTCATTACGTGGCGCGGCATTCCGCTGATTCCGTCGGACAAGGTGCCGGTCGCCGACGGCAAGACCAAGATCCTGTTGCTGCGTGTGGGCGACAAGCGCCAAGGCGTGGTCGGCCTGTTCCAGCCGGGCGTGGCCGGCGAGCAGGGTCCGGGGCTGTCGGTGCGTTTCATGGGCATCAACAATCATGCGATCGCGTCGTATCTGATCTCGCTCTATTGCTCGCTCGCGGTGCATTCGCCGGACGCGCTGGCAGTTCTCGATGACGTGGAGATCGGCAAGTACCATGACTACCCAGACACCTACAAGTAAGCCCATGGACAGCGTCCTGCCGCACGATGTGCCGACCGGTCCGCCTGGAGGTTTGCCTGCGGGATTGCCCGATCCGGCGACGTTGGCGTCGCTCGCCAATGCGTTCTTTTCGGCGTTGCCGGGCAATGCTTCGCATGCGGGCGTGACGCCCGGTGTCGCCGGCACGCTGCCGTTCACGGCGCCCGTGACCAGCGAGATCGGCAATCCGGCTCCGGCCGGCTCGCCGCTCGCAGGTCCTGGCGGCACGGGCACGGGAGTACCCGGCGCGGCGTTGCCGCAAGGGCACCTGCCGGGTGGCAACCTGCTGCCCGCGGCGCCGACGCATGTGCTCTCACTGGGCAATCGCGCGCCCGCGTTGGGGCCGCATGCAACGGCTGCGAACGGCTTGCCGGATAACGTGGTGACGGTCGCGCCCGCACTGGATCCGCGCTTCGGCGGAGCCGCGCTCGGTGTGCCCGAGGCGCATGGTGCGCAGCGTCCGTCTGCCGGTGGTGCGGCGCCCTCGTCAGTTGCGGCGCCGGCATCCGCATCGCCATACTATTTTCTCGGCGAATCGGGCCAGCCTCGCACCTCGGCAGCGGCGTCGCCGGATATTGTCGTGCCGGTCTGGAACGAGGTGAGCGCGCAATCGTTCGGTCTGCCCGCAGTGAACCAGCCGCTTGCCGAACAACGCTTCCCGTACGAGCATCAGCCGATCTCGTACGCGGCGCCGCCTTCGACGCCGGCGCAGCACACGGGCAGCCCGCATTACTTTCTGGATCTGAATGCGCCGTCCTCGCGTTTTCCAGGACCGACGCCCGGTGCGGCGGATGGCGTGCCGCACGCGGGACCGTCAGCGCATCCGCCATTCGATGTGAATGCGATCCGGCGCGACTTTCCGATTCTGCAGAAGCGCGTCAACGGCCGTCAGCTGGTGTGGTTCGACAATGCCGCGACTACGCACAAACCGCAGGCGGTGATCGACCGGCTCGCGTACTTCTACGCGCATGAGAACTCCAACATCCACCGGGCCGCGCATGCGCTGGCCGGCCGCGCCACCGACGCCTATGAGGCTGCGCGCAGCAAGGTGCAGCGTTTCATCGGCGCGGCGTCGCCGGAGGAAATCATCTTCGTGCGCGGCACCACCGAGGCGATCAATCTGATCGCCAAGACGTGGGGCGTGCAGCATGTCGGCGAAGGCGACGAGATCATCGTCTCGCACCTGGAGCATCACGCCAACATCGTGCCGTGGCAGCAGCTCGCCGCGCAAACCGGTGCGAAGCTGCGCGTGATTCCGGTCGACGACAGCGGCCAGGTTCTGCTCGACGAATACCGCCGCCTGCTCAATGACCGGACCAAAATCGTCTCGGTGACGCAGGTGTCGAACGCGCTCGGCACGGTCGTGCCGGTCAGGGAAATCGTCGAGCTGGCGCATCGCGCGGGGGCGAAGGCATTGGTCGACGGTGCGCAATCGGTGTCGCACATGCGGGTGGACGTCCAGGCCATCGACGCGGACTTCTTCGTGTTCTCAGGTCACAAGGTGTTTGGCCCGACCGGCATCGGCGTGGTCTACGGCAAGCGCGCGATTCTGGAGGATATGCCGCCGTGGCAGGGCGGCGGCAACATGATCGCGGACGTGACGTTCGAGCGCACCGTATTCCAGCCGCCGCCGAATCGTTTCGAAGCGGGCACGGGCAATATCGCCGATGCGGTCGGCCTGGGTGCGGCTATCGATTACGTTCAGCGCGTCGGCATCGAGAATATCGCGCGTTATGAGCACGATCTGCTGGCGTATGCGACGAGCGTGCTGCAACCGGTGCCCGGTGTGCGCCTGATCGGCACGGCGCGTGACAAGGCCAGCGTGTTGTCGTTCGTGCTGAAAGGCTACGAAACCGAGGAAGTAGGGCAGGCGCTGAACGAAGAGGGCATCGCCGTGCGCTCGGGTCATCACTGTGCGCAGCCGATCTTGCGGCGCTTCGGCGTCGAAGCCACCGTGCGTCCGTCGCTCGCGTTCTACAACACGTGTGATGAAGTGGACACGCTGGTGTCGGTGGTGCGACGGCTGTCTTCACGACGCTGACGATAAGCGGCGGCCGCAATGGCCGCCGCTTCCTCACCCTGTTCGTGCGGCGCATCGGGCGCCCCGACCTTGGGTTAAATCCGATTCCCCAAACGCTCGCTGCGGCCGGCGCGAATTTTGCGCCCGGCAGCTTAACTTTCCACGATCCGTTATTTCCATCCTCGGCAACGCTCGCCTACGCTGCTTGAATGTGAAGGTCGATGAACGCATTCGCCGCGCACGCTTGCGCAACGCCGCGCGTGGCCACGGTCCTTCGATCTGAAGCCATTCAACGAATCGTTTGAACGTGATGAGGAGGTGACCATGAGCGAGATCGTCATCGACAGGCCGGCCGCCGCCACGACGGTCGAGGCGGAATTGAATTATCTCGAGTTCACCGGCGAAAAGCCGGTGTCGTATCAATACGAGCCGCCGCCCGGTGTGCCCAAGCGCAGCGGCGTGTACCGGCCGCATCGGGTGACGATATCGAACGCTCGGGTCGCGCCGCCGCCGGGTGCGTATCGCTCGATCGCAACGGCTTCGAATTGCATCGGCGCGCGAGCGCGTTGAGCGATATCTCCGATCCGGCGCAGATTGAATCAATCTACTATCGGGAAGCCGAACAACTGCTGAAGGACGCGACGGGCGCGCGACGGGTCGTCGTGTTCGATCACACGCTGCGTGACGGCAACGCTGGGCGTGCCGCTGGTGTGCGGGAGCCGGTCAAGTACATCCACAACGACCAGACGTTCGTGTCGGGGCCGCGGCGGGTGCGCGATCATCTGCCGGCGGACGAAGCCGAGCGCTTGTTGCAAAGCCGTGTGGCGATCGTCAACCTGTGGCGTCCGATCGGCGAAACGGTGCGGTCGTCGCCGCTTGCGATGTGCGATTCGCGAAGTATCGCGCTCAACGATCTGGTGCCCTCTGATCTCGTGTATCCCGACAAGGTGGGCGAGACATATGCGCTGGTGTTCAATCCGCGGCACCGTTGGTACTACTTTCCCAACCTGACGCGCGAAGAGTTCTTGCTGCTGAAGATCTACGACTCAGCGGGTGACGGCATCGCGCGGCTGACGGCGCACACGGCATTCGACGATCCCACTTCACCCGCCGATGCCCCGCCGCGCCGCAGTATTGAATTGCGCACGCTGCTGTTCTATTAAAGAAGAACGGCCTCAGCGTGCGTTCATGAACGAGGCGGCGGCCGCGCTTACACGGCCGCTTCCCGCGCTTCGAAGTGGCGGCTCACAGGCCGTGGCAACCCGAAATGTTCGCGCAGCGTGCGCCCTTCGTACCCGGTGCGGAAAATGCCGCGTTGTTGCAAAAGCGGCACCACGCCGTCGGCGAAGTCCTGCAAGCCGCCCGGCAGGACATCCGGCATCAGGTTGAAGCCGTCGGCGGCGCCGCCCTTGAACCAGTGTTCGATATCGTCGGCGATCTGCTCCGGCGTGCCGACCACGACGCGATGCCCGCCGCCGCCCGCAAGCGCGCGGATCAGCTGACGAGCCGTGTACCCGTTCGTACGTGCCTGAGCGAGCGTCGCATGGAAGAACGTGTGATTGCCGTTGCCGCCGCCGGGCAGCGAGAGATCGCCCGGCAACCGCTCGTCGAGCTTTAACCGCTCGACGTTCACGCCCAGAGTGCCGGCCAGCCGCGTGAGGCTGTAAGTCCACGGAATCAGATCGACCAGCTCGTCGCGACGGCGCAGCGCTTCACTCTCCGTTGCGCCGATGATGGTGGTGAGACCCGGCAGCACGCGGATCGCGTCGTCGCCGCGCCCCAATGCCGCGGCGCGCGACTTCAGTTCGCGAGCGTACGTCGCCGCTTCGTCGAACGACTGCGAGGCGGAAAACACGGCTTCCGCGTGGCGCGAAGCCAGCTCGCGTCCATCAGCCGAGCCGCCCGCCTGAATCAATACCGGATGCCCCTGGGCGCTACGCGGCAGATTGAACGGACCGTCGACGCTGAAGTACTTGCCGCGATGCTCGATGCGATGCACCTTCGCCGGGTCGATGAAACGGCCGCTCGCCTTGTCGCCGATAAAGGCGTCGTCTTCCCAACTGTCCCAGAGCGCCTTTACGACCTCGGTGAATTCGGCGGCGCGCTCATAGCGTTCAGCGTGATTGGGCACCGCGTCGCGGCCGAAGTTGCGCGCCGAGCCGAGATCGGCGGTCGTCACGATGTTCCAGCCGGCGCGGCCCGCGCTGAGATGATCGAGCGTGGCGAAGCGCCGCGCGATGTTATACGGCTCGTTGTAACTCGTCGATGCCGTGCCGATCACACCGATATGCGTGGTCGCGGAAGCAATGCCGGCGAGCAGGACGGTCGGCTCCAGCGCCGTGATGGGGCGGAAGTCGATCTGATCCGCGATCGATGCATTGTCCGCGAGAAACACGGCGTCGAATTTCGCTGCTTCGGCGATTTGCGCGACGCGAACGTAGTGGGCGATATCGACGAAGGCGCGAGGGTCGGCATCTTCGGTGCGCCACGCGGACGGGACAAAACCCGAGTGGAGAATATTGACGTTCAGATGAAGCTGACGGGGCGGGGCGGTTCTCATGGGTCTTTTCGAATGCGGGAGGGGCCAGCAACGAAGGAGCGCATGCATCTGGCCGACGCGCCAATTGTCGAATAGCCGCTCATGCGCGGCCACTAACGAATTCGGGCATCGATATGTCGGCAGAGACTAAGGTTTGCCCGCACTGAAGATGAGCATCGGCTCCGATCCCTGTTCTCAATCGATTCGCTTCAGGTATTCCCATGGGTAAATCCCCTGCGCGTGCCCATCGCTGAAGACGATCTGCATGCCGTAGCCCATCGGCTGCATGTCGACGATCGCGACCTGTGGCGAATCGATTCGCACCTCTCCCGAGTGCGCCAGACGTCGGCAGGTCGAGCAAGGGCAACGTTCCCGCAACGTTGCGTTGTCGATCGATTGCGTGCGGCCGTCATCCCACGTCAGGGACAATCGCCCGCTCGTGGCGTGGACCGTGACCTGTCGAGGGGCATTCATCGCTGTGTGCTTTCGATTTGCGTCAACGCGATGCGCGCCGCTTTGCGGACTTCCGGATCGGGATCCGTTGCAGCTGCCCGCAAGGCCGGCAGCGACGCCGCGTCGCCCAGTTCGCCAAGCGACAAGGCCGCTTCCTTGCGCAGATTGCTGATCGCATGCGTCAACAGCGAAGCGACCGCCGTGCTCGCGCTCGCGTCGCGCAGTTTACCCAGCGCGCGGACCGCTTGCAGACGGACTTGCCAGTAGTCGTCGTCGAGTGCGTCGAGCAACGCATCGCGCGCGGCTGCCGCGCGCAATTTGCCGAGCGTAGCCGCCGCTTCTTCACGGACCTGCCACGCGGCATCGCGCAAGGTGCCGAGCAACGCGGCAACGGTGTCTTCGGTCGACGCGGCGCCGATACCCAACGCGCCGATGGCCGCGCGCCGCACGGTGGCGTTCGGATCGTGCGCGGCGATGCTGGTGAGAGGCCCAAGCGCGCGCTCGCTTTTCAGCCAGCCGAGCACGCTCACCGCTTCGAGCCGCACGAGATCTTCGCTTGCCGTCAGCGCGTGCAGCGCCGGTTCCAGTGCGCCTGCATAGCGCAATTCGCGTAAGCCGCGCAGCACGGCCTGGCGCACGAACGGATCCTGATGCGTGGTCCACGCTGCAAGCAGCGGCCCCGATTGCGGATCCTTCAGACTGGACAGACTCTCGGCGGCCGCTTCGCGCACTTCCTCGACAGGGTCCGCCAGCGCTTCGCAGAGCGCAGCTACCGCGTCGGCGCGTTCCCACGCGCCGAGCACCTGGGCGGCCTGCGCGCGTACTTCCGCAGACGTGTCCAGACGCAACGCGGCGACGATCGGTTCGAGCACGGTCTCATCCTCGAGGTCCGCGAGCGCCAGCAGGGCGATGCGGCGCACGGCGGCGTCCGTGGATGTCAAACGCGGCAGCAGCGCGGCGGCTTCCGGATCGAGAGAGTCGGGGTCGAAGGTCAGCGGAAGCGAGATATCGGTCATGAATTCGGTGATGTCTGGAGTGGAACGGATAAAGCCCGTCATGTCGCCGCGGCGTCGCGCAGCAACGCGAGACATCTGCGCTTGATGTCGACGAATTGCGCTTCGGTCGTGGTCTCGTCGTCGCGTGGACGCGGCAACGTCACGCGCAGGTCGGCAACGATGCGCGCGGGCCGCTGCGATAGCACGAGAATGCGGTCGGCGAGAAACAGCGC